>QWPB01000032.1 GCA_003671275.1 Planctomycetota bacterium
AACCGAGTACCACAAACCGAACAGCCAGAACCAGTGCCCGGAACAGACCTTACGCCATGTCGCAAAAACACCCCCTGTGGTAAAAACACAACACTGTGCTGCGCGGACCGAATCTCCCGATCACTGTTGCTCTGCGGGCGGCGTTGCCACATGATAGACTGACGGTTTCAGACCACGGGCCGGTTCTTCGGCGACGTGTCACCATTCGGGTTTGATGCGGAGTAGATTCCATGCCCAAGCGGCGTTGGCTGGTCCGGAGTGTCTTGTGGGTGCTGTGCGCTGCGGTCGTGTCCTGGACGGCATGGGCCGCTCCCGCCAAAAGTCGCGCCCGGAAGCCGCAACCGAAAATCCCCGACATTAAATCGTCCGACGACCGGATGGCGGTACTCGAACGAATTCGCGGATCGTTTCCCGCCTTGAAGACCAGCAGTAATAAGTTCTCTTCGGAAAGCCTCGATCAGGCCATCGAACTCTATGTGCCGCGCGTCACGAAGACTCCGTTTGCCAAGGTGGTTGACGATGTGACATTCCTCCGCCGGGTGAGTCTCGATCTGACCGGGGTTTCGCCAACGATCGACAAGATCAGGAAGTTCGAAGTTGACAAGGATTCCAAGAAACGGGCCCGGGTCATCGATGAATTCCTGGCCTCCGACGCGTATGCCCGCAAGTGGGCACGGTACTGGCGAAGCGTGGTGTTCCACGACTCGTCGGCTCAGCGGAACCGGGTGAACCCCGAGGCATTCGAAGAGTGGCTGTTCACTGAGTTCAAGGCAGGAACCAGTTGGGACCGCATCGTGGCCGAGATGTTGTCAGCTTCGCCGCAGCGGCAAAAGGGGAAGAAGGACAACGAAAACGGCTGGGAGCAGGACACCGGTCCGAACAACTTTGTGCTGGCCTGTGAGAACAAGCCAGAGCTAATCGCGGCCCAGTCGGCCCGGATCTTCATGGGCTTGAGCGTGGGGTGTGCCGAGTGCCACGATCATCCGTTTGACGATTGGAAGCGTGAGCAATTCCACGAGATGGCCGCGTTTTTCTCGCCCGGCAAGTATTACATGACCGATCAGTACGATCCGGACAAAAAGTCCGAGATGCAGGCAGCCTTCCTGCTCGGGGAAGAGCCGCCGCCAAACCTGCCCGCAGGGCAGCGGCGCGTCGTCGTGGCCGCCTACATGATTTACAACCCGGACAACCACTGGTTCGCCCGGGCCTATGTAAATCGTGTCTGGAACGAACTCCTGGGGGATGGATTTTACGCCGTGGACAGTCTGGGTCCGGACAAGGAAGTGGTCCATCAGTTGATCGTCAATCGGCTGGCCTACACCTTTCGCACCGGGGGATTCGATACCAAGGCGCTATATCGCACGATCTGCAACAGTGCGACCTATCAGCGGGAGACGCGGACTATTGCCGAAGATGCCGATCTATTCACGGCGGTCCGCCCGACCCGGCTGCGACCGTTCGAAGTGGCCGATGAACTGGAACGCGTCCTCGGGGCCGACATGAAACCGATTCGCAAGGGCGTCGAGCGGGCCTTCGAATACAACCCGTCCATTCCGCAGCGTGATCTGGAAGGGTCCATTCAACAGGCCCTTCTGCTGATGAACCAGCCGCAGATTCAGAACAAGCTGGCCAGGGGTGAGCTCAAGCAGCAGTTGTCGGGGATCAAGGACAACGCCGCCATGATTGAGGCTGCCTTTCTCGGTGTGCTGGCCCGTAAGCCGACCACGGATGAGACTCAGCGGTACATCAAGTTCCTGAAGTCCACGGGTGACCGTAACGCCAACATCGACGACCTGCTGTGGGTACTGCTGAACAGTGCGGAGTTCACCACCCGAAGATAGCGAGTGGGGGGGCGTAAATCCCCCTGCCCGCTCGACGCGATCGGGCGACTCGTGTTCCCAATCCCACGCCCCCTCAACACCGGGGACGCAAGTCCCCCGCTCTCGGCCCATACCATGCTTCACCTCAAACTCAACTCCTCCGGCCTCGTCACCCGCCGTTCGTTCCTCCATCTCACTGGAGCCAGTGTTGCCGGGGTCGGGGCGATGGAAGTTCTCAGCTCGTTGGGACTCAGCGCCGAGGAGATCAAGAAGCAGGGGAAATCCTGCATCCTAGTCTTTCTCAACGGAGCCCCCAGCCAGCTCGAAACGTGGGACCCCAAGCCGGGAACGGGGAACGGGGGACCGACAAAGGGGATTCAAACGGCGATCCCTGGTGTGTCGTTTGCCGAATTCTGGCCCAAGCTGGCGGCCTCCATGAAGGATCTGTCAGTGATCCGCTCGCTGGTCGGTAAGGAAGCGGCTCATGAACGCGGAACCTATCACCTGCGAACGGGGCATCGGCTGGCGGGGACCACCAAGTTCCCGCACTTTGGCTCCATCGTCGCGCACAAGCTGGGCAACCTTGAATCCGACATCCCGAACTTTGTCAGCATTGGCAACACGCTCAGTTCCGGGTTCCTCGGGGTGAAGTTTGCCCCGTTCATTGTGAACAAGCCGGGCACCCTGCCGGACAACGTAACCAATGGGGCGGGGAACACCCGCATGGAGCGGCGACTGGCATTGCTGAAGGAACAGGACGCCACGCTGGCCACCGCCGGAGCCGAGGCCCTGGCGAAGGAACACGAGGAGATCTACGGGAGAGCGGCACGAATGATGACCTCCGTGCGACTGAAGGCCTTCGACATCTCCAGCGAGGGCGACGCCGTTAAGGCCGCCTATGGCCCCAGCCAGTTTGGGCAGGGCTGTCTCGTCGCCCGGCGGCTGGTCGAGGTCGGCGTGCCATTTGTTGAAGTCCAGCGTGGCGGCTGGGATATGCATGAAAGCCTGTGGGACCGAATGGGGAAGACCGCTCCCGAAGTCGATCAGGGAGTGGCCCAGCTGATTGCCGATCTGAAGCAGCGGAACCTGTACGACAAGACCCTGGTGCTGGTCATGGGTGAGTTTGGCCGGACCCCGAAGATCAATCAGCGGAACCCCGCTGTCGGTCGCGATCACTGGGCCAGGAATTTCAACCTGTTGATTGGGGGAGGGGGAATCCGGGGGGGCGTCTGCGTGGGAAAGACCAGCGATGATGGTTCCAGCGTGGTCGACCGACCGGTCGAAGTGGATGATTTGTTCCAGACGATGGCCAAGGCCCTGGGAATCGACGCGACCGAGGAACTGATTACTCCCGAAGGCCGCCCGATCCGAATCGTCGATGCGGGAACGGCCCTCTCTGAGCTGGTGTAACAGCCATGCCGGTGTCTCGGCGCACGAGCCGGTCAGTCCAGCGTCATGAGTCCGCGCCCGCAGATGAACCCACGGACACAGAGCCAGCAGGCGTCGGCCTCATCACCCGGCGGCACACACCTGCCTGACAGGCAGAGTCAACAGGGTATCCCCGCCCGAGTGGTCTAGTGCATCGTCTATGTTAAACCTTCGGGATCAGCCGGTACGCGCTAGCGTCCGGTTACTTCGCGAAGACGCCCATCGGCTGATGGGATTCAACCAGAACCTTGAAGGGAGGCGGTCGAAAATAGTCTCCCTGTAAGACGGCCTTTCCAAGCCGTCTTACAGGGAACAGTCGATCTCAAACGGCCTGGAAAGGCCGTTTGACTGGGTACTTTAATTCCCGCCGCTGGCCTAACTGGGATGCCGTACTAGACTTCGTCGTTCTTTCGGGCTTCCCGATAGCGTTCAATCTCGTCGTGGAGGGCCCGCTGCTCTTGCCGCATTCGCAACCGTTCCAGACGATTGCGAGAGGCGGTGATCGCAATGTCACCCACGGCCAACAAGGCAATCCAGACCGCGACCAGCAACATCAGGACCACGACGCCCGCCCAGAGAAAAGCCATTTGCGTGGTCGTGATTTGGGCGGCCCGCTGCAAGAGGGGTAAACCGGCATCACCGATGGCCAGCAACCCGCCTTCGATGGCGATTAAGCCTGCCACCTGCATCCGGCGACGGCAACGCGTCCAGAGCATCAGCGGGTCGGGTTCCAGCGTCGCCAGCTGATGCTGCCATGTGCGCCAGTGCCAGACGCCCAGCATCCCGCCGCCCAATATCAGCAACCCCGCACAGATCAATCCGGGAATCTCGACTCGCGTGAGCATCGATCCAATCCCCGGGACGGTGTGCACCTTTCAAATCCATACGCAACGAAGGCGTTGAGAAATTGCCCTACTGTCAATTTGATGGCCTGCGAGAACTCGCCGGAGCCGATGCCCCGCGCGATGAGGCCCAGCGGGAGCACTACTTGCCGGGAGGCTGCTTTCGAATCGCGGCCAGGATGTCGGCGGTTGTCTTCGGACGACCAGCCGCAGAAGGGGCCGGTGCTGCGGGCTGTACCGGCAGAACGGTCGTGGCCGGAGCCACGGGAGCTGCGGAAGGAGCGGCCATCACCGGGGCCTCGGGCGCGGCGGGCGGAGCCGAACCCGCCTGAGCGGCCATCTGCTTGCGGATCGCGTCGAGCGGGGACACCTTGGCCCCTGCCGTCGGGGCCGGGGCCGCAGCCGCGGGTTTGGGAGCTCCCGCTGCACGAATTGCGTCGAGTGGGCTCTTACCCGCTGGCTTGGCAACCGCTGGTTTCGCCACATCGGGCTTCGCGACAGCTGGCTTGGCAACCGCTGGGGCAGACTCGGCTTTGGCTTCCGATTTCTTCGGAAGTGGAGCCGTGACAACCTGCAGGAAGCTGGGGTCGATGTCGTACCAGCCAATGTCGACGGGTCCGTCAAACTGCACCAGAGCCCGGCACGACATGTTCACGGTCTTGACGCGTCCGGTCAGTCCCGAGAATCGCCGTAATTCCGGAACTCCTTCCTGGACAACGACATATTTGTCGGTCAATTCCGCCTTGAGCCGTTCCGCCAGAGCAATCGACATGGGTCCGGGTCACCGAAAAAAGGGCGCACACTCGCCGCCGTGGGCATGTGCCTATCGTTCTGATTCTGGGGAAACCGGGGCCTGAAATCAAGCCGGGGATCGTTTCCCTCCGAGGACTTCCAATCTGTCGGAATGGGTCACGCCCGCCTGCCTAGTATTCCAAGCCAGTTCCACCGTCGGTTGAAAACGTGGGACAGGCTTCCCGCCTGTCGATATTCTAAAGGGATTGACAGGCGGGAAGCCTAGCCCACGGAGTTCTTCAACAGGCTGCGATGCCAGGTTCCCCGAGAGCCGCTAATCCGGACCGACAGGCGGGATGGCTTTCCGTCGCCGGATGCGTAGGATTCCGACATGCTCCCACAACATACCCGTCATCCCCGCGAATTCGAGGCGAACCGGTTCGTCTACCCGGTCCTGTCCCGGCGCAGTCAGGGTCTGTCGATCGGCGTGAATCTGAACCCGGACAAAGTCTGTAACTTCGACTGTATCTATTGTCAGGTCGACCGCCGCAGCGAATCAGAGACCCGCTTTGTCGGTCTCGACCTCCTTCTGGATGAGTTGGAGGGGATGCTCCGCTGGGCGTCATCAGGTGAGATCTATCAGCATCCACAGTTTGCCTCGGTCCCGGAGGCATTGCGGCGGGTGAACGACATCGCCTTCAGCGGAGATGGCGAGCCGACGACCTATCGCAATTTTGACGAAATCATGGAGCAGGCTGCTGCCGTGAAGCGTCGGCTGGGACTCGATCCGATCAAGATGGTGCTGATCACCAATGCCACGATGTTTCACCGACCGGTCGTGGAGCGCGGACTGGCAACCCTCGATGTGAATCAGGGCGAGATCTGGGCCAAACTGGACGCCGGCACGGAAGCGTACTTCCGGTTAATCGACCGGACGGCGATCCCCTTTCAGCGGGTTCTGGATAATCTGCTCCGGGCCGCCCGAGAACGACCGCTGGTCATTCAAAGTCTGTTCATGCAGGTCCACGGCGTAGGCCCGACGACCGCCGAGATCGACGCCTACGTGGCCCGATTACAGTCCATCCGGAACGAAGGGGGACAGCTGTCCCGCGTGCAGGTCTACTCCGTTGCCCGTCAACCCGCCGAGAGTTTCGTCTCCGCGCTCCCTGTGAACGAGCTGAAATCCATCGCGTCCCGTATTTATCAGGAGACCGGGATCGAAGCATTCGTGTACTGACGAACGCCTTCCAGCCCACAGTCGATACTCATTTCGCCAATCATGACGATCAAGGGCCAGCGCTGCAGACCATTCCTCAACATCAACATTCGCAACACTCACACGCTCCCTTTGACTTTGCCCCCAATGGTGTTGAGATGAGAGCGTCATGTGCTTAATCTGCTGGGATTGATATCGACCACCTGTACACGGGCGCATGATGAATCGCGGACTACCTGTTCGTTGCGGGATCGTTCTCCTGCTGTTGATCAGCAATGGGGCAACGGCCGAGCCCGAGGACGTGCGACCCTATGTCGTCTACTCCAGTGAGGGGCTGAAGTCATCCGGCGCGGCGGCGACCCGCTGGGATCCCCAGGTGACGCGTGATGCCTTGAGCGTACCGTCGCTCACACAGGTATTCGGTCATCCGCAGGCGTACCGAGTTACGTCGGCGGGACAAAGTCGGACAGTCCTGCGACTCGACGGACGGTCAGCACTCTGGCAGACCGCCGAACGATGGGGCTCGCTTCTCCAGGGACGCACCGTGTTGGTCCTGGCTCGCGTGGCACAGGATGCGTCAGGGTTTCTGTTCGATGGCAGTACCAGCATGGGAATGGCCCGGGCTCAGGTGCGGGCTGGTCAGTGGCAAGTCGGAACGCAGCTGTCCCCGATCACGAATGCGGATCTGGCAGACCCGCCCACGCATGCTGTGGCCTACGAATCATGGCAGGTTCACAGTTTCTCGTTTCCCCCCGCAGGTCAATCAGCCTCCGTGACCCATGGAATCGCAATGGGCGATCAGTGGTCGTATCACGAAGCCGCTGCCGGGGCAGCACCGCTCCGGGGATTTATTGTCGGCACCAATGCGGCCACACGGCACGGTCTCACTTGTGATGTGGCCGAGATCCGGATCTACCCTCAACAACTTTCCAGCGACCAGCAGAAAACCATCTCCCGCGAACTGCTTCAGCGATGGCCGGAGATTCGCGATCTCCCCGCTGATCAACAGCCCCGGTGGCCGGGAATCAGCAGTGACCCACGGGTATTTCATCATGTCATCCGGCGTGGTGGGGATGACGGGGTACACACCTACCGCATTCCGGGGCTGGCGACCTCGCGATCTGGGACACTGCTGGCGGTCTATGACATGCGACATGCGAACGGGGCCGACTTGCCCGGAGATATCGATGTGGGGTTGATGCGCAGCACAGACCAGGGCAAGACATGGTCCCCCCAGCAGGTGATCCTCGACTTTGACCGTACGATCCCTGGCTCGAAAGGGAATGGCGTGGGCGACCCTGCCATCCTTGTCGATCAACAGACTGGGACGATCTTTGTCGCGGCTCTCTGGTCGCTGGGGGATCGAGCATGGAATGGTTCCGGACCGGGGCTGACTCCTCAGGAGACCGGACAACTCGTCCTCACCCGCAGCAACGACGACGGAGTCACATGGTCACCACCGATCAACGTGACTTCCACGATCCGGGGACGCGATCCGAAATGGCGTCTGGTTTTCAATGGTCCGGGAAGCGGCATCCAGTTGCGGGATGGAACATTGGTGTTTGCAGCCCAATACCGAGAAGCCAGTGGACCACCGCATTCCTGCTTTCTCTCCAGTCGTGACCATGGAGCTACCTGGACATTGTCGCCCGCCGCGATCCCGCACACGCCTCCCACCAGCGAGTCCCAGATCGCCGAATGCGCGGACGGCAGCCTGCTGCTGACCATGCGAGATGAATCCCGTAGCGGTCAGCGGGTCTGGGCTCGGTGGACCTGGAATACCGAACAAGCTGCCCAGTCCGGTCGCTGGTCCGAACCCTGGCATGCACTTCCAGATCCGACCTGCATGGCCAGCCTGATCCGGCATCCACTCGGCGAACTGCTCTTCTCAAATCCCAACAGCTCGGCTCAGCGTGTCGCCCTGACAATTCGCGCCAGTTCCGATGACGGGCAGCACTGGAGTCCGGGACAGCTGCTCGATGCGAGAGGATGTATGTACTCATGCATGACGGTCCTGGAAGACGGTCAGATCGGGATTCTTTACGAAGTGGTCGGAACACTGACGTTTGCCCGGTTTCCCCGGGAGTGGGTGACCGACGACCGAGGAGTCCAGAGCGACTCAGGGCCCGTCCACCAGTGAGTCGGCGAATAGTCCCGATGGAGGTGCCCCTCTCCGGGATGGTTCAAACTCCGAACTGCAGCTCCGCGAGCCGGCGATAATACGCATTCGATTGCATCAGTCCGGCATGCTGGCCCAGAGCTGACAGCCTTCCGTTTTCCAGAACCAGAATGCGATCGGCACGGCGAAGCGTACTCAGGCGGTTCGAGACCACGATCGTCGTGCGGCCCTGCATCGCGGACTCCAGTGCCTCGCGGATTTCATGTTCCGTTTCGGGATCGACGGAGGCCGTGGCGTCGTCAAACAGTAGAATTGGCGGATCGAGGAGCAATGCCCGTGCGATGGATAGCCGCTGCCGCTGGCCCCCCGAAAGATTGGCCCCATGCTCGCCCACGACCGTATCGTACTTCTCGGGCATCTCCTGGATGAAGCGGTCCGCACAGGCGATCCGTGCCGCCCGCTCGATCTCTTCCTGTGTGGCATCCGGTCGGCCAAAAGCCACGTTGGCCGCCACAGTATGACTGAATAAAAAGGCCTCCTGAAACACCAGCCCGATATTCCTTCGCAACGAGTCGACATCCCACCGCCGAACATCGTGAGCATCGATCTTGATCGCCCCCTGCTGCACATCATAGAACCGCATCAGCAACGCCAGCAGCGTGCTCTTTCCAGATCCCGTTTCGCCAGTGACAGCCAGGCACTCTCCCGGACGAATGGTGAGCGTTAGGTCCTTCAGGACGGGGTTATCGAGCCGATAACCAAAGGTGACGTGATCCAGCACGATCTCGCCGCGGGCACGAGGAATCTGTACGGCATCGGGCGGGCTGACAATCTTGACCGGAGTATCGAGCACCTCGAACACACGCTGCGACCCGACGAGACTCGCTTGAATCGTGTTCGCGACCGCCGTGATCTGACCGACCTGATTGGCGAATTCATGCAGCAGGTTGGCAAACACGAACAGACCGGAACCGAGTGCCATCTGCCCATGAATCACGAGCCAGCCGCCGTAGCCGATCAGAATCAGCATGTTGATCTGTGTCAGAAAACCCATTGTCGGCTGCCATGTACTCAGCAGACGAAAGATCGATTCCTTCTCATGTTGAATGGCATCGTTCGCCTGTCGAAAGCGTTCGATCTCTTCGGGCTCGCGAGCGAACCCCTTGACAACATGAATCCCCTGAAGATTCTCGACGAGCGTTCGGACCATCGCGTCACCCAGTTCGCTGGCCCGACGATAGGCGGGCTGCACGATCTGCGAGAACCGGCTGGCCCCCCACCAGAGCAGCGGCGTCGTCGATAAGCAGACAATCGTGAGCGGAACATGCACCCGCAGCATGTAGGACAGGTAGACCACCAGCGTGAGCAAAACCGTCAGCACCTTGATAATCACGCCATCGACAAAGCTGCGCACCGAGTTCACATCGCCTGCCGCTCGATTGATGATCGAGCTGCTCTCGCCCGAATCGTAGAAGTCAAAATTCAGCTGTTGTAATTTGGCATATACATCGGACCGCAGACGCAACAGTATCCGCTGGGTCAGCTTAGCGGCGGCGAGGGCGGCAAAGTACCGAATCACTGCCGTAAGCAACCCGGACAGCATGACCGCCGCGGCGATGGTCACCACCACGCGCATCGGCGACCAGTCCGCCGGGGGGGCCAGTTGAAAGGGCCAGTGCGGGGAGGCACTGCCGGGTTCAATCACCGACCGGATATAGTCGATCCCAAGACCCGTCAGCCCCAGTCCGCTGAGCGTCAGCGTCACCAGCGCCAGATGCATCACAATCATCTCGACGCATCCGCGTCGATATTCAAACCCAATTGCCATCAGACGGCGCAGCAACACCCAGTGAGAAGGTAAGGCGGGCAAAGCTGCGGGCGGCTCGGTGACGGCGGGGGGAATGGCGGCAGACAAGACAAAGCCCCATCAATGGATCGTGGGAACAGGATCATAGAGAGAATCCCTCGCCCCCCAAAAGGTCGGCCCGATGCAGCGTCAGGCAAGAGAAGTACCCCCAGTTCGGAGAGTATCAATGCAAACAGCCGCTCAAAGAGCGGCTGTAATGATCCATCGAGTCCCGGGGCCGAGATGACTGGCCGAGTTAGCTGGCAGCTTGCGGTGCGTCGAACTTCTTCTTCTTCTGACCGAC
>QWPB01000023.1 GCA_003671275.1 Planctomycetota bacterium
AAATCAGAGCCGGAGTGATGATGAAGAACATTCCCTGAAAGGCCATGAACAGTGCCACGGGAATCCCGTAAGATCCCTGGACGGGCCAGACACCGGGCTCCGAGGGGAGAACCCCCTTCAGCAGGACATGATCGAAATTTCCGACGTACGGGTTCGTTCCGCCGAATGCGAGCGAGTAACCGTACACGGCCCAGACAACACTCATCAGCCCCATCAGGAACAGGCACTGCATGAACACGCTGAGGATATTTTTCTTGCGGACCAAGCCGCCGTAGAACAGGGCCAAGCCGGGTGCTGTCATCATCAGCACGAGTGCTGAAGATGTCAGCATCCAGGCAATATTACCGGAATCGAAGGCTGGGGGGGCCGGAGTGGCCGCAGCCTCTTCGGCAAAGGCCGGGGCAACCCCCAGTGTGAGCATGGCCAGTCCGGCCAGACCCCATGATTTGATGCGAGCGATCATCTGAACCTCGTTTGTGCTGAGAGGTTGCGTCTGATTTGTGATCAACGGCAGAGCGTCGATTGTTCCCGGAGGAGGGGACAAACCTTCGTGAGCCCACTGTCTCTCCTCTCAGCAAAGAGAGACTTCGGACCTCACGTCTTACAGGAAATGCAATCGGTGTGCCGTGCGATTATTTTCAGCAGTAACAGGAAACCGCCAGCAATGAGGATGTTTTCCCTGCTTTTCCCGTCGACAGACATCGGCTGTCAACGGATCTTCAACTGAATCGGGGAGATCAGTGGTTAACCGTAAATTCGGTGGAATTCAAATAGGCCCAGAACACGTCACCCAGAGGTTCCGCACCCGGCATCTCTCGGCGGTGCTTTAATTGAGACTGGAATACCACCAGTTCCTGATTGCGGGGGTCACGCCCCAGAGCGGCTCGACTCAGGCTGCGGATCTTGGTTCTTTCATCGGCATTTGTTCGGGCAATTTCATTCAGTACGGTCCCCGGGGCGTTGCTGATCGCCCGCTGAACGAGATCGCCGTTCATCATCATCAGGGTCTGGGCATAGGTTCCACCAAATGTGGTCGCGTCCGCGTTCTCTTCATTCTCCAGGGCCGAGTAGAAGTCGGCCAGCCAAGCCTGACGATTGGCTTCAGCCTGTTCCCAGTAACTAGCTCCAGCGCGATCGGCAGCTGTGGCGACCAGGAGTGAATCGAACAGTTGCTCTGCGGAAAGCGGTTTCAGATACATGCGACTGAAGAGGGGCAGGGCACCGTCGACGGGTTCATCGCTGGCATTTTGGGCCGTCGCCACACTCGACAGGTGATAAGCCTGTGACGAGACAATCCATTTCTGCAAACGCACCAGATCGAAGTTTGAAGCAACGACAGCCTCGGTCAAGGCCTCCATCAACTCGGGGTGGGCACAGGGGGAGTGGGGGCCCATATCATCGATCGGATTCACGAGCCCTTGTCCAAAGAAATGAGCCCAAGTCCGGTTCACGAGTGCCGCCGCGAGTTCACGCTGGCCCTCCGTGGTAATCAGCCGAGCGAGTTCCTGACGGCGTTTGATCGTCGAATCGGGGTTGATCTCCTGTCCCGCGAATCGGGGATAGGCCACATTCATGACGCCGCGCAGATCTTCGTAGTGCGTGGGCCCTCCCTCTGGCTTATCGATCAGGGAGCGGCTGACGATCTCGTCACGTCCGGTCAAGGGGTTGTACTTCCGGTTCTCGACAACTTCTGCCTGCTGGAAGAAGCTGTTGAGTTCCCAGAACTCAGACATGGTTCCGCCATGGCTTGAGTCCGGATGCTTGTGGCATTGCGTACACTGCACCTGACGGCACAAGAAGATTCGGGCGGTCACCGCCGTGGCAGGAACCGCCTGGTTATTGAGATGGGCCAGCAGGAAGTTCGCTTCCCCGACTTCTCGGGCGTCACCTTCCGCAGAGACAAGCCGTGCGACCGTTTCGGTCCATGGGCGATTCTGGCGGAACTGTTCACGTAAAAATTTGCTCAGTCCGGCACGATCAATGGGGCGTTCGGTGGTTCGGCCAACCAGCAGATTGGACCAGATGGTGGCCAGATTTCTCGCATGGTCGGGGTGATTCATCAACTCCTGAACCAGCAGCGAACGCTTGTTGCGGCGACCATCCGCCAGAAAGCGATCCACACTTTCTGAATCGGGAATGTGCCCCAGCAGATCCAGATAAACCCGCCGGAGCCACTCGGAATCCTCTGCCATGAGGGATGGCTCCACATGGGCATCCGACCACTTGGCCCGCATCAAATGATTGATTCGGGAGACCACCGACGCGTCATCCATCGGCACCGTCGCCGCGACCACGGCTGCGGGGGCCGGATTCGGGGGATGCATTACGGAAGGAGTCGGCGAGGACATCGGGACATCCAGGGCCACCGTGGGAAGTGGCGTGGTGTCAGTATTCTGGTTCGGAGCTGACAGAACGGGATGGTTCGCAAGATTCGGAGAGATCACCGGGTCGCTCGGGAGTTCGGGAGTTCGTCCGATCCAAAGGACCATCAGCAGAGCCAAGGCTCCCGCCAGCAGGCCCCCCAGTGAAGTCACCAGCCACCGACGCAATCGAACGGGCCGGGTTGTCGCCTGTGTTCCCGCCCGTTCCGCAAAGGCAACCAACTGCGAGGCGTCTGTCAGTGCGGCATCCCATGTCAGGGTGCCGTGGAGCTGCATATAGCGGACATAAAGCTGGCGGGCCTCGGGGCTCTCAATCACCAGTTGCTCCAAACGGTCTCTCCCGGCAGGAGTCAGGCTGTGCTCGCACAGTGCCTCCAGCAGTGGAAAGATCTCGAATCGGAAGTCAGTGGACATGAGAGAGAGCTACGAAGCTCGGTGAAAAGAGAAGAAGGTCAGAGAAGGCGGCGGTTTCAGGATTCGGCAATCCGTCGCTGAATGCATTCCAGCAGAACACGGCGGATCCGTCCGAGTGACTGGTAAACGGCGTTTTGTGGGCGCCCCAGTCCGGCGGCCACTTCCTTGCCAGAAATTCCGGGCTGATAGCGGCGGCTGATCAGTTCCCGATCTTTCGAAGGCAGCTTCTGCAGGCAGGCCTCCAGAGCCTGCCGGCGGTGTTCGAGGTCATCGTTCTGCTGGATCGATTCCTGGGCGACGACATCGATGAATTCTTCGCTGAATTTGAGTCGGTCTCGATGATACCGCTGCCGGTGCTGAAGCACTTCATAGCGGGCAATCTGACAGGCCCAGGCGAAGAAATTCGTACCGGGGTCAAACGATGCGGACTTGGACCAGATCACCAGATTTGTGTTCTGAAGCAGCTCCTCAGCATCCTGCGGACGACCGGTGAGACCGAGCAGGAATAGATACAAAGGACGCTGGGCTTTCGTGAACAGCTGTACGAAAGCCGCCGGGTCCTGGGGAACAGAGGAACCACTCGCTCCCCCGGAAGGGGCAGCGGGAGAGGGCACCACCGGTAGGGCCGGATGGGAACTCACCACAACTCCAAAAAGCAGGGGGGCTCTGAGCCCCCCTGTCGATTCAAGACCATGGTTCGCCAGGGGGGACTAGATCAAACCCTTGATCGGCTGTCCGCCGTTGGCAATCTTCATCGGGCGACCCCGCTTGGAGGTATGGACCGTGTCGAGCGGAATCCGCATCGCGTAAGCCACTGTCGCCCACAGATCGCTCGGCAGGTAGCTGTCGCTGACGATCCGTGTTCCGTCAGCATCGGTCTCGCCGATGGCCTGACCACCCTTGAGACCACCACCTCCGACGAGGACCGACCAGCTGGTGGCCCAGTGATCGCGACCGACGTTCTGGTTGATGCGCGGAGTACGACCGAACTCACCCATACAGATGATCGTGACGTTGTCCATCATGCCACGCTGTTTGAGGTCAGCGACCAGCGAGCCAATCCCCTTGTCGAGCTGGGGCAACCGCTGATTCTTCAGCGTGTTGAACACATCGTTGTGCAGATCCCAGCCGCCGAGAGTATTGACTTCGATGAACGGCACACCGACTTCCACGAGACGGCGAGCCATCAGGAGGCTGTCACCAAAGCCGCCGCGGCCATAGGCTTCGCGAACTTCCGGCTTTTCTTCGTCGAGTTTGAAGGCCTTCATCTGCTCAGACTTCATCAGATTGACGGCCTTGCCGTACACATCTTTGTGAGCCTGACCAGCCTCGCCGCGATTTGACTTGATGAAGCCATCTTCAATGGTTTCGAGCATCGACAGGCGAGCCATGAGGCGTCCCTGGTCCATGCTGCCCATGTCGGCATTCTGAATCCGTCCGCCCGCATCCACACTGAACGGAGCGTGCGACATTCCCAGGAAGCCGGGGCTCATCCCACCGTTTCCGATGGAGACGAACGCGGGAATTTCCAGATTCTGACGCTTGGTGCCCACTTCGTAGCTCACCACCGAGCCGAACGTCGGGTGAACGACCGTCGGATTCGGCACATAGCCGGTGTGCATGAAGTACGCACCCCGCATGTGGTCAGCTTCGCGGGTGCTCATCGAGCGGACGACCGACAGGGCATCCATGTTCTGGGCGATAGTGGGCAGGTGTTCGCAAATCTGCAGATCACCTGCGGTGCTGATGGGCTTGAATTCCCCGCCGTTCTTTGAACCGGGCTTCAAGTCCCACATGTCGATCGTCGGGGCACCGCCGCCCAGCCAGATCAGAATGCAGGCTTTTTGATTCTTGGAGACTTCCGCAGCGTTCAGCTGAAGATGACTCAGAAACTGATTAGCGCCGAGCACGGCGGCCCCACCCATGGCGGCATGGCTGAGAAAGTGACGGCGAGACATGCCTTGATTAAACATGGGACGGACTCCAGGAAAGGGTGGTGATCGTTGGGAAGATCGCAAGTTGCCAAGCGACCGTTGTTTTGTTGTCAGGGAGATCACAAGTCGCCTTGTGATCCGTCAATTCAGTCGATTGCGAGTTACCTCGCAATCAGTCACTCAGTGGATGACGATGAACTCGTTCGAGTTCAACAGCGCCCAGTACAGATCCTGATACGCCATCAGGGGGGTGGGGTACCGGCTCATCATTCCCGACATGTTCTTGACTTCAGTACTGGTGGGTGTACGCCCCAAGGCTGCCAAGTACAAGGCACGGATGCGATCGGGATCTTTCTTGTAGGAGGGGCTACTCAGAACCTCATTCAGGTAGCTTCCCTTCTCCGCGCTGATTGCATTCTGAACCAAGGGGCCGTTCATCATCAGCAGGGCCTGTGGAATAGTACCGCTGAACAAGGAGGGTTCTTCGCCGTCATCTGCTCCGAAAATTCGCATGAACTGCCGAAGCCACTCCTCCCGCTTGCCCTGAGCCGCTTCATAGCTCCCCTGACCTGCGGCATTGGCGCTGGTCGCCACAAGCAGCGATTCGTACAGCTGCTCCACCTGCATGGGTTTAACGTACATGTGGCTGAAGAGTGCCGTTTCCCCATTGGAGGGATTGTCAATTTCGTTCTTTTTGCCGTTGAAGCGGCTCGTGAGATTGTAGGCCTCGGTGTTGCAGATCCAGCTGGCCAGCTTTTTGGTGTCGTAGCCACTTTTGATGAACTCGTCGGTTAGGCGGTCCAGCAGTTCCGGGTGGCTGGCGGGGTTGTGAGGCCCCATGTCGTCGACCGGGCGGGTGAAGCCGTTTGCAAAGAAATGGCCCCATGTGCGATTCACCATCGCCTTGGCGAGCAGTTTCTGGGAGTCATCCTTGGTGACTGCTCTGGCGAATTCCAGTCGACGGTTGGTTTCTGGACCGGGGTCCAACTCGGTCCCGAAATACTTCGGGTAGGCCACCAGCATCAGGCCCGCACGGGTTTCGTAGTAAACCGGGCCCTCGAAATTGCGACGAATCAGTTCCGAGTAGTCATCATCCATCTGCCCGGTTTGCGGATTGTACTTTTCGTGGTCGACCCGCAGGGCCTGACGGAAGAAACTGTTGAACTCCCAGAACTGGTTCTGCTTCCATTCATTGAACGGATGGTTGTGGCATTGGGTGCATTGTACCTGGAGCCCCAGAAAAATACGGGCTGTCTTGGCGGTGGCCTCAACCACGTACTCTTCACTGTTGGGATTGAGCTGGAGCTGGGCCAGCACGTAATTCACCGCTCCGTTTTCATCGAATCGTCCTTCCGCGGCGATGAGGTCGTACGCGACTTCATTCCACGGGCGTCCCTTGGCAAAGCTTTCCCGCAGGAATTTTTCGAGACCAGCCCGGTTGGTCTTATCGGGAGTTCCCCGGCCAATCAGCGTGTTCGTCCAGAGGGTTGTCTGATTGCGAACATAAGCGGGATCCGCCAGCAGGGTATCGACGAGTTTGCTGCGCTTGGCATCGTCCTTGTCCCGCATAAACTCTTCGACTTGCTTACCGGACGGGACGTGACCCACGAGGTCCAGAAAGACCCGGCGAATCCACTCTGCATCGTCAGCCACTTCACTCGGTTCAACGCCGTTGTCTTCCCATCCCTGGCGGATGAATTGGTTAATGTCGTTGATGAGTGGATCCGATGATCCTGTTGTAAACTTCGAGGCTTTGGCCCCGGTCGATTCCTGGGCGGAGATAACACCGCACAGACCGAGCAACATCACCAGACTCAATACGGCTCGTTGCATGGACGACTGACTCCTGCGGGATACTTGCGCGGCCCCCCACGCATGCGGCATCAGGCATGCTTCTTCGGGAACCTGATCGTCAAGGCAACATTCAGTCTAACTTGTCGACGCTGTTGCGAAAAGGCAACATCGGTCTAGGGTTGCGACAGATGTCCATGCCTTGGCCATCATGAAATTACCGCCTGTTTGCAGACAGTGTTCGAGTGTTTTCGCGAAATGTGTGCCAGGATGTGCAGTGAGTTACGCACGAATTGCCGTAACCATTTCATGGGAAATGGGATACGTCCGTTTTATAAAGGCTTCTGGAATTCTCTTCGCCGGATGACTTTTCACCGCTTTTCTCGATCGAGAAGAGTGGTTAGTCTCTCCCAATGTGTGTTTCCCGTCTCTGAGGTGTGCGATGCGAATCCTTCTGGCCAGCCCGCGGGGCTTCTGCGCGGGGGTCAATATGGCAATTACGTGCCTGGAGGAGTGCATCCGCGTCTTCGGGACCAGCATCTTTGTTTACCACGAAATTGTTCACAACAAATATGTCGTCGAGCGATTCATCCGCGAAGGAGTTCGGTTCGTCAATTCCATCGACGAAGTCCCCATCGGCTCAGTGCTGTTATTCAGTGCACATGGAGTCTCTCCCGAAATTCGACACAATGCGCGAGCCCGCAACCTGAAAACGATCGATGCCACTTGTCCCCTGGTGACCAAAGTGCATCTCGAAGCGATCAAATATGCGAACGAAGGGTTCCACATCATCCTGATCGGCCACGAAGGGCACGACGAAGTGATCGGGACCATGGGGGAGGCCCCCCAGAGCATCACGCTAGTCGAATCCGCAGCGGAGGTGGCGAACCTGAAGTACCCCAAGGAGGCTCGGCTAGCCTACTTGACGCAAACAACGCTGTCCGTGGAAGAGGCCGAGCAAGTGATCTCCGCACTGGAAGCCCACTTTCCGGGGATCGAACACCCCCCTAAGGAAGACATCTGCTATGCCACGACGAACCGTCAATTTGCCGTGCATGAGTTGATCCAGCAGGCCGATCTGCTGATTGTCCTCGGGAGCCAGAATAGCTCCAACAGTCGCCGACTTCAGGAAATCGGGTTGCAGACCAACAAGCCAGCCTACCTGATCGACGGCGCTGCGGAGCTGCGGGAGGAGTGGTTCGACGGTGTCGAGACGGTCACCGTCACTGCTGGAGCCAGTGCACCGGAAGTGGTCGTCGAAGAAACGATCGACTGGATCAAAAATCGATTCGGAGCCACCACCGAAGAGGTCGTCACCCGGGAGGAAAATGTCCACTTCCAGCTGCCGCGAGAGTTGCGGGTACTGCAGGGGCCCCGGACGTAAATCCCCCCCCCCCTGTGGGTGAGGAGTCCCGCATCACGTGGCAACCCACCACGCCGTGGCTCACTGCGGGTGAATCGAAGGGAGTTAAGATGTCATTACTGGCAGGCCATCGGCTCGACGGAACGTCGCTCAATGCCACATCGCGACGGGACTGGTTACGGGCGGTTTGTGCAGCAGCTGCGGGAAGTTCCATATCGCAGTTGCACGCCGCCGAGCCGGCCACCGGCCCAGATGCCCAAAGAGCCTTTGGCTACCTGGAGGCCATCTGCAAGCTGGGACCGCGGATCAGCGGAACGGAGCCCATGGCTCTGCAGCAGCAGCTGGTGGGGAAGCACTTTACCGCACTCGGAGCCCGGGTTTCGCTTCAGGAGTTTGACACGCCTCATCCGGTCCACGGCACGCCTGTTCGAATCCGAAACATGATTGTCGAATGGCACCCCGAAACCACCACTCGTGTTCTGCTGAGTTGTCACTACGACACTCGTCCCCGTCCGGATGAGGAGTTACTCCCCTCGCAGCGGAACGGGGTCTTCATCGGGGCGAATGATGGCGGCAGCGGGGTTGCGACCCTGATGGAGATCGGGCACGCGATCCCCACGTTGCCGATGTCCGTGGGCGTGGATTTCATATTCTTTGACGCGGAAGAACTGATTTACCAGAAGCCTGGCAAGTTCTTTATTGGCTCGGAATATTTCGCCCGGCAGTACCGGGATCAACCCCCAGCATACCGCTATCAGGCAGGTGTACTGCTCGACATGGTGGCAGATCTCCGCCCGCAGTTTTACTTCGAGGGGAACTCTCTCAGGCTGGCTCCCGATGTGACTCGGAGTGTCTGGGCGGCAGCCAAGGCTGAAGGGGTGAAGGAATTCTTCCCCAAGGTCAAGCACACGGTGATCGATGACCATCTGGCATTGAATCAGGTGGCTCGGATTCCCACATGCGATGTGATCGATTTCGATTACCCGCACTGGCACAAACGGAACGATTTGCCGGCGGCGTGCTCAGGAGAGACAATGGCCAAGGTGGCCCGGGTAATGCTCCGCTGGCTGCGTAATTTGTAGCTCACTGGAGTGACAGTGCGGCAGTGTGCCTGGACGGCCCGCGAGGGGGTTCCGCGACTTGACCCTGACAACCAATCAGGCGACAATTGCGTACAGTTGTCCGTTTTGTTAGGAGGCCCACAATGGCTGACCGTCCGGCTCTTTCGAGAGCGGAAATGGAAGTTGCCCGCATCGTCTGGACGCTGCGTGAAGCCACCGTCCGGCAGGTTCTCGACAACCTTCCGGAGACCCGCGACATCAACTACAAGACCGTTCAGACGTTCCTGCGACGACTGGAAGCCAAAGGTTACCTCAGCTCGCGACGCGATGGACGCAGCCTGATCTACACGGCAGATGCCCGTCCCCGGCAGGTCATTCGTGACACCGTGCGGGATTTCCTGAACCGCCTCTTCAATGGCGAACCGCTACCGCTGGTTGAACATCTGATTCGCGACCAGGGACTGGAGAAGGCCGACATCTCTCAGTTGCGGGCCTTGCTGAATGAAATGGAGTCCCAGCCAGGAAGCAAATAGCTCCCGAAGGGACGGCGATCAGGCCGAGTGACATCGACGGTGTCTCCCCGATCGGGAGGGTTGTTGTGTTCCTGAGTTTTGAGAATCTCCAGACACTGGTGCTTGCCCAGTTGTGGCAGGTCACGCTGTTGATTCCACTTGCGATTGTGAGCGTGCGGCTGACGTGTCGGCGACGGTCCCATCTGGCCTATGGCATTCTCCTGGCAGTGCTGCTGAAGTGTGTGGTTCCACCTCTTTGGAGCAGCCCTGCCGGAATGTTCAGCTGGCTGGCACATGCAGTGGAATCGACGAAGACCGCAGCCTCGTCGACCGATGGACCGAGCATCCCGGCTGCGGCAAGCGGGGTCACGGAAAAGGCTTCGAACTCAGCGAGCGGGAATGGCTCCGATCAGCTCCGGGTACCGGCTTCCGACCTGAGTGAGGCGTTTCCAAAGAGGGCTGTCCCCGAGTCGTTACCGCCGGTTGCGATGGAGTCGGAGCGATGGCAGTGGGTTTTCGCGGGCTGCCTGATGCTGTGGGGCGGTGGCGTGCTGTCGATTCTGGGGTATCTGCTGGCCAAGCGGATCTACCTGGAACAATTTCACGACGACACTCGAGTGGAGTCGGAATGTGAACTATTAGAGATTGTCAATCAGACGGCGGTGGCCCTGAACTTGAAGCGTTGTCCGGATCTGGTGGTCACAACGCATCCGACCATCCCATTTGTTGTCGGCTGGTGGTTGCCCCGGCTGGTGGTGTCACGGCAGATCGTGGATCGCTCCAGCCGTGAAGAAATGCAGCTGATTATTGCGCACGAACTGAATCACTTGCGTCGTTGGGATACGGGAACCAATTGGTTGCAGCTATTGGTGCAGGCTGTCTGGTGGTTTCATCCGGGCGTGTGGTGGCTAAATGCCGAGATCCGCAGGTGGCGTGAATCGTGTTGTGATGAAGAGGTTGTTGCGAGGTTGCAATGTCCCCCCTCGCGGTATGCGCACACGCTGTTGAATGTGCTGGAATGGCAGACCACACTGCGAGTCACAACCGGGTTTGCCAACCTGAGCCCGCTGGAAGTGACTCGGCAGCGACTGCAGAACATTATGCGTCCCGCAGTACCATTTTCGCGATCGGCACCACTGATGGTGTGGGTGGTGTTTGGTGGGGTACTGCTGGTCGTTTTGCCGGGAGCACAGTTCGCCAATCTGCCACCCACGGCGGCAATCGCCCACGACGAAATTCCGGATCCACCACAGTCGTTCGAGGGGCAACCGCCCTCGAAGGCCGAGACGATTCAGACGCCGCAGGAGCCAGAGCCCACGACGGGCCAGGGGCCTCCGTTACCGCCACCCCCGGTGGTGGAAGTTTCCCCCGCCGTCGCGAATGCCCGCGTCTGGAAGTACAAGCCGGACGTGCGACGATCTTTCACCTACGGTGTGTCGATCCAGGAAAACGGACTTCAGGGGGGAACACGGCACACGGGACAACCGGTCGTTCAGGCCACCTATATTAGCGGCGGAGACTGGGAACTGAAGATGCGGAACTCTGAACTGTCGACATTCGACATCCCCTCGTCGACAGCTCCTTTTCGCGGAATGCGGCCCCCGCGAATTCCCGGACCGTTCGAAGGCGAATACACCGCGACCATTTCCGCACGGGGAAGATTGATTGACGAACAAGGCGAGAGCCCGCTGCCACTTTACCTGGGCCAATGGGGAACCTGGTTATTTCGCCCCTTGCCGGAGGGAGATTGCGATCAATGGACAGTGGCGGGAGAACAATCTCTGACGAATCCGACCACGCCGCCTCCCAATCCGTTTGGTCCCCCAAGGATCATCCCGTTCACCCCTGCCAGTTCACCAGCCCGGCAATTGGCGGACTTCCAGCATGTCATCCAGCGGACAATCACCCCACAGGGGCTATTACTCAAGACGGCTCGCACCCTGACATCACGGGAAGAAGTGAATGGCACCCCCTCACTGGAATTGAGGGAAGATTCCACTTGGAGCTTCGATGCAAAACTGGGCATGCCGACGGAGCTTCGAGGCCAGGGAACGCTCATACAACGCCGATTGAATCAGGAGACTACCACTCCTTTTGAGTACACGGTGACTCTGGTCACGGATGACAACGCTCCTCCCGCTGCCGCTGGAAATCCCTGATCATGGCTCGCAAAAAGACGTGGAACGAGAAGTTGCATGATGCCAAGGACCTCCCCAAGGTCATCACTGTGGAACCGGAAACAGGCTCCCGCTGGCCGGTCGGACGCTACGTGGTGCCCGCCCCTGTGGATGTGGATGCCGTGATGCGGGGGATTCCCCGACGAAAGTTGATGACCACCGAAGGGCTGCGGCAGGCACTGGCTGCACGGTATGAGACCGATTTTGCCTGCCCGTTGACGACCGGAATCTTCAGTTGGATCGCGGCCCAGGCAGCCGTGGAAGCGGAAGAGTCGGGAGCCGTGCGTGGCGGACGTGGAACGCCATGGTGGCGGACTCTGAAAACTGGGGGAGAACTGAACCCCAAGTTTCCCGGCGGTCCCGATCGGCAACGTCAATTGCTCGAAGCGGAAGGACACGAAGTGGTCACGAAAGGCAAAAAGTACGTGGTTTTGAATTACTCGAAATCGCTTTATCAACCTGCCAGTAAATAGGTTCCACGATTCAAGGGATGGTGGACCGAAGCACGGATTTGGGATTCTTGCGACTTTTCTCCAGTCCCGTGGAGCGTCTGCCGATAATTACAATGTCGCCGAGGAAACTCGAAAAGGATTCAAGTTCCGGCGACACACTCGCAAGATGCCGCGTTCTCCAGCCGGATGAACGCGATGGATCCAACCAGGATGGTTGAGGAGGAGCAATCGTGCACCCCATCAACCGGATCGAAAATCTGTTCACCAGTATCGTCGGTACGTCCAGTCATGCGTCGACGGTGGAACACCTGTTGCCCACTTCCCGATTGTCGGCTTATGATTCGTCAGTTCCTGTCGCAGCGACGATCGCCGTGACACAAGGAATGGATGCACTGGAGGGCAGGACTGTCATGGAAGTTTCAGGCGCTGGATTTGTCGGCGGAGCGGGTTCCATCCGCCCGGTGCAGTTCACAGCGGCCCCCTCCACGGCGGCCAATGTGGACCCGCTCCAGGCTCCCCAGGACGAAGTGGTGATCTCCCCCGCAGCCCGAATGATGCAGGCTTCCGAAACCGGGCCCGCCGCTCGGGCGGAACGGCTGGCCGAAATTCGCGCTCAGATCTCGCAGGGAATCTATGATTCACCCGAGAAGCTGGCCTTGGCGGTCGATCGCCTGATCCAGGATTTGAACCGCCGTTAATCTCACTCGAATCTCTCGCAGTTCGGGAGGGCGACGGCGAGTCTCCCGGTTACAAAATCCGTGCGATGCCGTTCAATGATGGCTATCTTCTCAGGCTGAGGTCGCATGGCAGTTGCGAATCCGAGTTTTCTGGCGGAGGTGGCCCGTTGGCGGGCGAACCCGCCGGTCCCCTCGCTGGAAGAGTCCCGAACCTATTGTGCGCAGCTGGCCCGTTCGCACTATGAGAATTTTCCCATCGTGTCGTGGTTCCTTCCGCGACGGTTGCATCAGCACTTCTTCAACGTCTATGCCTTCTGTCGATGGGCCGATGATCTGGGCGATGAGTCCGGGGGCTCTTTCGAGGCCCTCGAACTGCTCGCCTGGTGGAAAGCCGAACTGCACGCTTGCTGGCGGGGAGAGCTGCGACACCCCGTCTACGTCGCTCTGCACGAGACCATCCACCAGTTTGGACTGACCTCACAGCCGTTCCTCGACCTGATCTCTGCGTTTGAACAGGACCAGACAGTTTCACAGTACGAGACCTTTGCGCAGTTGAAGGATTACTGCCAGCGAAGCGCCAATCCGGTCGGTCGGATCATTTTGCGGATGGCGGATGCCGACACACCCGAAAATCTTCTCTGGTCCGATTCGATCTGTACGGGACTCCAGCTGGCAAATTTCTGGCAGGATGTGTCGCGTGACCACCAGATCGGACGAAATTACCTGCCGCGAGAAGACCGCCTAGCCCATGGGGTCAGTGACGAGATGTGGGCCAGTCGGTGTTCAACACCCGCGTTTCAGGCTCTGATCCGGGACGAGGTCGATCGCTCCCGACGCTATCTGATCGATGGGCAATCGCTGATTCAGGCCGTTCCTCCATGGCTGCAACTCGATCTGGATCTCTTCGTTCAAGGGGGATTGCGAATCCTGTATGAGATTGATCGCATCGATTATCGAGTCTGGGAGCAGCGTCCGATCGTGACTCGGGGAGCGGCCTTCCGGATACTGGCGGGGGCGGTTTGTCGCAGTTTGCGACGCTGGTGCGGACGCTAAAGGGATTTGCTGCAGCCCCATTATCGTATTCAAGACACGATCGGATTGGGTTATCAGTCTTCCGCCGTTTGGCTTACAATTCCCTGCGTCGGAGCCACGCGGAGGGAGTTTGATGGCACTTGTGGAACTGGCCGAGTCGTATCAATCCTGCATCGACCTGGCCCGCCGAACAGGTAAGAATTTTTACTATTCGTTCCTCACTCTGCCGCGTCCGATGGCCGTGGATATGTGTGTCCTCTATTCGTTCATGCGATGGACGGATGACCTGGCCGATGCGGAAGATGTTCCCGTCGAACTGCGACAAGTCGCGATCCAGCAGTGGAAAGATAAACTATTGGCGGCGATCGATGCTCGTCCCGTGTCGTCCCCCGATGAGATGTGGGACATGGACGTTGACGACTCTCTGACAGGTGTGAAAACCGCCGAGATGGATCGTCGGATTCTGCGGGCCACTGCGCATCTCGTGCACAAACACTCCATTCCGGTGCAGTACCTGCTGGATGTGATTGCGGGCGTCGAAAGCGATCTCGAACCGCGAGCCATCTCCACTTTTGCGGAACTGGAACAGTACTGCTACCACGTCGCGGGAGCCGTGGGGCTGGGCTGCATTCACATCTGGGGGTACCAGGACTCCCGGGCTACCCAGTTGGCAATCGACTGTGGGACAGCGTTTCAACTGACAAACATCCTCCGTGATCTGGCGGAGGATGCTCGCCACGGGCGAGTCTATCTGCCGACCGAAGATCTGGAACAGTTTGGGTACTCGCTCGATCAGCTGCTTCGAGGCGAGCGGACGCCCGAGTTTCGTCAGTTGATGCGATTTCAGGTGGCCCGGGCCCAGGATTACTACGACCGTTCGGCAGCCTTGTCGGACTATCTCAGTGTTCCAGGCCGACGAATCCTGTCGGCGATGCGTGAGATTTACGGTGGCTTACTTCGCGAGATCGAGCGTCGCGACTACGATGTCTTCACGTCGAGAGTCCAGCTGTCGCGGCTGAGGAAACTCAAGGCCGCCCTTGTGGCACGTTTCCGGCATTAGCCAGAATCGGGTCGCGGTGGTTTTCGACTGGCTGAGAACGATCCATGCACGCTACCCAGTTTCTTGCACGCAAGACCTCGGACCGCCCGGCAGCGGTCATGGCGGTCTATGGAGAAGAGGCCCATCTAAAGCAGCAGTGTATCGCTCGCATCGCCGCACTCTGGTTGGGCGAGGGCCCCGATGCGGCAGTGGGGCTGGTTCGGTTCACCGGAAAAGACGCGGACCTCAAGGCCGTCAAAGGGGAGCTGCAAACGGTTGGGATGTTCTCGTCGTCCCGGTTGGTCATTGTCGATGATGCAGATGATTTCATTACCAAGTATCGCGAAGGTCTGGAAGCCTACTGTTTGAAGCCAGCCTCACGCTCCGTACTGGTCCTCGACTGCAAAAGCTGGAAGTCCAACACTCGGCTGGCCAAGAAGATTATTGAGCTGGGCGGCGACCTGGATTGTAAGGAACTGGCCGCAGGAGCCCTGCAGAAGTGGCTGACCGATCAAGCTCTCGCGGAACATAACAAGAAGCTCAGTCGTGAGTCTGCCAGCCTGCTGATGGAACTGGCAGGGACCGGTTTGGGCCAGTTGACACAGGAACTGGCCAAACTCTCCAGCTATGTCGGCGACCGGGGTGACATCAAGCCCGAGGATATCCGGCAACTGGTCGGCGGCTGGAAGGCGGAAGAGACCTGGACGATGACGCGGGCGGTGCTCGACGGAGCCTCGGGCACCGCGCTGGCATGCCTTGGTAAGCTGCTGCACAGTGGCGAGGCTCCGGCCAAGATATTGGGAGGGATCACCTACGTCTTCAAAAAATATGCGGTTGCCACGGAAGCGTCACGCCGCACGAAGCCACTGCGGCAGGCCCTGCAGGCGGCGGGCGTGTTTCCGGGAGAGCTGGACGCGGGTGAACGGTATTTGAAACGGATTGGCCGTCCCCGGGCGGACCGCATGCTGCCTCGTCTGGCCGAAGCAGACCGCAACCTCAAGGGGGGCAGTCGCCTTCCGGATGCTTTGCAACTGGAGCAGTTACTGCTGTGGCTGGCGGGGCGCGTTGACTGACCAGAGATCACCGGTCAGCTCTCTGCTTCCCCCCCCCCACTCGCGCCTCCCGCAGTGAAGCGGTCACTCCTTGGTCATTGTCTCATCGAGATTCAGCAACAGATTCCCCATCAGCGTATAGCTGGCTTGCTCGGCGGGATCGAGTGACTCATCACGCGGGGTGGCTCCGATCGTCAGCAGCTTTTTCGCGGATTCGACGTTCGCCCGGAAGTGCTCCAGATGCGTGTTGAACTGAGCCAGCAGCACGGACTGTTCACGTTCGTTGGGAGTCCGAGATGTGGCCAGCTGGAATCCGTAAAGCAGTCGTTCAGCAGGGTCGGAGCCGCCGTCCTTCATCATTCGCTGCGCCAACTGACGAGAGGCCTCAACGTACTGCTCGTCATTCATCAGCACGAGAGCCTGCAACGGGGTATTTGTTCGCGCGCGGCGGGCGATGCAGTTCTCGCGGGACGGGGCATCGAACGCCATCAGGCTGGGCGGGGGTGAGGTCCGCTTCCAGAAGGTGTACATGCTGCGACGGTACAGGGCCTAACCACTATCCCGATTGTAGGAGTTCGTGTTACTGCCCTGGAAGGCGACCGCTTCCCAGATTCCATCGGGCTGGTAGGGCTTGACACTCTTGCCGCCGATGCGGGGCGACAACAGTCCGGCAACAGCCAGGGCATTATCGCGGACCATCTCTGCATCCATTCGGAACCGGGGACCGCGAGCCAGCAGGATATTTTCTGGATCACGCTCAGCCATTCCAGCGGCCACTCGGGACGACTGACGATAGGTCGCCGACATCATCATCTGCTTCATCAGCCGCTTAACGTTCCAGCCGCTTTCCTGAAAGTCTACTGCCAGGTAGTCGAGCAGTTCGGGATGGGCCGGAAACTCGCCTTGAGAACCAAAATCTTCCGCCGTCTTAACAATTCCTCGGCCAAACAGTTGTTGCCAGTAGCGATTGACGGTCACTCGCGAAGTCAGCGGGTGTGACGGGGAGACGAGCCACTGGGCCAGACCAAGTCGATTGTTGGGCGCCCCGTCCGGAAACTTGGGAAGAATGGCAGGGGTACCACGATCGACTTTATCGCCCGGTTTGTTGTATTCGCCCCGGATCAATACGAATGTCTCGCGGACATTCGGTTCATCGGCCATGACCAGCGAGACGGGAATGGCATCATCGACGGCCTTGCGCTGAGCGGTCAGGTCGTCCGTTTCCTTTTTGAGGGGACTGAGCTGTTCGCGGGTCTTCGGGTAGATGTGGGTCAAGAAGTATTCGCGGATCAGCTTTTTCTGATCGTCACTTCGTTTGTCCGTTTCGGCCTTAATGGCATCGCGAACCGGTTGAGGTACGGTGGAGGTCGCCTGGGCCTTGTCGTAGGTTTCCCATGCAATCTGTGATTCGAAACCGCGCCCATCCTGGGGAGTCTGAGTCACGATCCCGGCATGATCCCAGTAGACCTGACCACCGTGCTGCGTAAAAGCCCAGCCATTGAGCATCGCTCCGGCGTTCAGGCCGACATGCTTGGCTTCAACCTCGAGCCGAACCCACTCGCCGGCTTTCGGCAAATCACCCATGCGGCGGTGCCCCGGGACATCCCCGGTTCCAAAAGCGATCGCATCTTCCCCCCAGAAGGCTCGATGCTCCCACGTGCCGTCATTGAACTGAAGCATCACGGTCTTGGGGGGATTCTTCGGATCGAGATAGACATAAGCAAACAACTTGTCACCTTCGCCGACCTTGAGGGGGACTGTGGCGGCGGTGAAGAAGTGCTGACTGGTCGCCGCGGGAGCCTGACGCCGAGTCGACTTGGTTCCGCTATGGACCGGGTGTTCGGGAGCCGAGACATACTCCCAGGGAGTATCGCCTTGCAGGTTGGCTCCGACGGGAGCACTGTCCTCGATCCACACAAACTCCTGGGGACCAGTCGCAGTGACAACGGGTTCCGTTGGTTCAGTGTATTCCACCTTGGCCAGGATTTCGGACAAGGCTTTGTGCTTCTCGGCGATCTGGGCGTCGAGGTCTGCAATCTTGGTGGTGTCTTCCGGGGAGGGAACCTTGACCGTGGGCGGAGTGTCGTGCCGGTTGCCGTCCATCGCCGGATCAGCAGCTGAGTTGAAGTAGGAGTACAGCGAGTAGAACTCCTTCTGCGAGACCGGATCAAACTTATGGTCGTGGCAGACGGAACATCCGAGCGTCAGCCCGAGAAATACGGTCGACAGTCGCTCGGTACGGTCCACGGCATACCGCACTCGCACTTCTTCGTTGATTGAACCGCCCTCGCTGGTGGTCACATTACAGCGAACAAATCCCGTGGCAATCTTCTGTTCAATTGTCGGATTTGGCAGCAGATCACCGGCCAGCTGCTCGATCGTGAACTGGTCATAAGGCTGGTTCGAGTTAAAGGCGTTGATCACCCATTCGCGATACTTCCAGATCGACCGCTCATTGTCCAAGTGCAATCCGTGCGTATCGCCATAACTGGCGATATCGAGCCAGAACCGGGCCATGTGCTCGCCGTATTTCGGCGAAGCCATCAATCGGTCGATCAGATTTTCATAGGCCTGCGGGCTCGTATCGTTCAGGAACTCCGTGGCTTCGGCGGGAGTCGGAGGCAGGCCGGTCAGATCCAGCGTCGCCCGGCGGAGCAGTGTGATCCGATCGGCCTCCGGGCTGGGGGTGAGACCCGTTTTCTCCAGATCGGCGAGGACGTACTGGTCAATGCCATTCGTCCCCCAGGCAGTCTTTGCGGGCGCAGGAGCAGCCTTGACGGGAGCGATGAAGGCCCAGTGCCCCTTGTATTCGGCCCCTTCGGAAATCCACCGCTGCAGGGTTTCGACCTGCTTCGGGGTCAGGTGCTTGCCCGTCGCGGGAGGCGGCATGACTTCGTTGGCATCCGTTGACACGATCCGCCGGACCAATTCGCTCATGTCTGGATTACCGGGGATGATGGCCAGCTTTCCAGAGTCCCCCTTCCACATGGACTGGTCAGAGACATCCAGGCGAATTCCCGCCTCGCGGGTTTTGTTGTCCGGACCGTGACAGGTCAGGCAGTTCTCAGACAGGATCGGGCGAACTTCCTTGTTAAAGTCGACACGATCCAATGCCGAGACCGGCAACGAGAACAGGCCCAGCGCCAAGCAAGCAAGGATCAATCGAGGCACGGTGAGAACCATCCAGGCAGGAATCAAAGGGCAGGGGAACGCATCAGAGAACGTCCATCCAATTATGATAGCCAGAGGCAAGGGCCGTAGCCAAGAGCCGAGTCGGGATTCATCATGAAGTCACGATGCGGGACGACTTTCCAGTGCCGCGTAACCCGCGTCCAGCACACGGGCAATCGCTTGCGTGTCGTACACGCACCCGCCCCAGGTGCCGCCACCCGCCTTTTGGAGCATCGCCCACAGCACGGTGTCCGAGGGCATCTGCGGATCGGGCTTCAGGGGGACGCTCGGCTTCCGTTCAGCGAGCAGCTTGGCCCCCTCTTCCGGAGTGATTCGCCGCGATCCATCCCCAACAAGGTTGATTGAGCCAGTCAGATTCACGCGGTCGACGATGATCTCGATCAGGTCGCCGTCTTTGACCTTGCCGATCGGTCCGCCCGCCAAGGCTTCCGGTCCGACGTGACCGATACAGGCTCCGGTCGAGACCCCGGAGAAACGGGCGTCCGTGATGACCGCCACATGCTTCCCGAAAGGCAAGTACCGCAGAGCTGAGGTGATCTGATAGGTCTCCTCCATTCCGGAGCCCAGCGGTCCACGGCACATCAGAACAATGATGTCTCCCTCTTGGATGGGCGTGAAGGGACCGGCCGGGATGTCGGTCCCGCTGCGGCGTGGGCGTCCTTTGATCGCCGCGATGGCGTCCGGTTCGCTGGTGAACACACGGGCGGGGCCGACCTTGCGATAGACGCCGTCCGCATCGACCACGCTTGGATCGATCGCGGTGCTCTTGATGACCGAACCTTCCGGAGCCAGATTGCCGACAGGGAATGTCACCGTACTCGTCAGACCGCGCGTCTTGGCCTTCGCGGGGGCCATGATGACATCGTCCGGATCGATTCCATCCTGCGCCTTCAGCAGTTCCCGAAACCGGGCCCGACGCTCCGACTTCTCCCACCACTCCAGCAGATCGCCGAGCTTCGCCCCCGCAGCTGTCAGGACATCCAGCTTCAACAGCCCCAGTGCCCGCAAGTGCAGCATGACTTCCGGGACTCCTCCGGCGAGAAACACCCGCACGGTCGGATGCCCCACCGGACCATTGGGCAGCACATCAACAATCCGAGGAACCTGGCGATTGATCGCGTTCCAGTCTTCGACCTGCGGGCGCTGGAGTCCCGCTTCAAACGCAATCGCCGGAATGTGCAGCAGCAGGTTCGTCGACCCGCCCATCGCCGCGTGAACCACCATCGCGTTATGAATCGCATCCGCCGTCAGAATGTCGGCCAGCGTCTTCTTCTGCTCAGAGAGCGTGACGACAGCCCGCGCTGACTGCACCGCGATCTGCTTCCAGATCTCCTGTCCCGACGGAGACAGCGCACTATGCGGCAGGCTCATCCCCAAGGCTTCCGCCACTGCTTGAGCTGTGGCCGCCGTGCCAAAGAATTGGCAGCCTCCGCCCGGTGAACCGCACGCCTTGCAGCCGACTTCGGCAGCGTACTTCAGATCGATCTCCCCGTGCGCAAACCGGGCTCCAATCGCCTGGGCCTTCCCCGCATCTTCTCCATCCGAAGGCGGTAGCGTGACCCCACCGGGAACGATGATACTGGGCAGGTTCTTCTGCCCCGCCAGAGCCAGCATCATCGCGGGCAAACCCTTGTCGCAGGTGGCCACCCCGATCACGCCCTTACGATGCGGCAACGAGCGGATCAACCGCTTCAACACGACCGCGGCGTCGTTGCGATACGCGAGGCTGTCCATCATGGCGGTGGTGCCTTGCGACCGCCCGTCGCAAGGGTCCGAGACGTAAGCGGCAAAGGGCAGCCGGTCGAGCTTGTCGAGTTCCCGCGCGGCCGCCTGCATCAGCAGACCGACTTCCCAGTGTCCGGTGTGGTAGCCCAGGGCGATGGGTTGGCCGTCTTCGCCTCGAATCCCCCCCATCGTACTGAGGATCAGGATCTGATCCCGCAACAACTGGTTCGGATCCCAGCCCATGCCGGCATTCTGGGTCATACCGAAGATGTCGCCACTCGGGCTGTCGAGAAGCATCTCCGGGGTTAGTGGCAATGTTCCCTCGGGACCGGGAGCGTTGGAACGCACTTGATAGGCTTCGGGCGAACAGTCGAGCAGGCGGGACAGTGGCATGGTGGAGAGCAGTGGATGGTTCAGAATCCGAATCGGACTGCGAACGGGAAAGGGAGCGATCGCGCAGGGAGCGGTGTTGTCGGATCAGTGTAGCGAATCGCTGCCGTGGAGCAGCAGCACCTCCAGTGGGGCGTGTGTGTTTCGACCCTGGACAAATCCGATAACGGTTCACATTCACACGCAATGCCCGTGCGATCACGGGATGAACCGCATCGCCCCACGTCGAACGCATCGGGTTCACTCTAAGGGCGCGAGTGGTGTTTCAAGACTCGGTCCGGGAATACGGGATAAGGGTTCGAGGGCGGGACATTCGTGGTGGCAAAGTGGATCGCTGGCTGCAGGCTCTGTTCGGGAGTCGGGCCACCAAACTTCCGGCGTCTGGCGGCAGCTTCAGACTTCATGATGGCGAAGTATTCCTCGTTGGATTTCGTATCAACCCACCGGACAGAACCATCAAGCCATAGCAGGTAGCCCCCCTTAAACCGTCCACGCCCAAATCCCCGCAGAGAGTAATCCTCTCGGCCTTCCAGTTTTCGCCAGTTGAAGGGGTACGCCCAGGGACGAAACTCCGTATGAATCTCACTCACACACCAGACCGAGGAGGTCTCGTCAATCTTCTGAAGCGAGGTCGAGCTGTTGCGATAGAACAGATCAGGATTGGCCGTGTAATGCATCAGCGGCCACCCGTCGGGAGTCCAATTCTGGTCCGTATAGGGCGTCTGGTAGACCGGATACGGACAGCGAAGATAGGGGGCGTTCCGAGGATCGCTCCAGGGACGATCGAGGCTCAGACTTCCGTAAACCGGACTGGCATCCAGGAAAGGTAGTAGTTGTGTTGTCCAGCCGTGATGCGGTGTCCCGCTGATGTCGACAGTCGCTCCAGGGGGAAGATGCGAATGGACATCATCGTAACTGTGCAGTGCCAGCCCAATCTGCCTCAGATTGTTCCTGCTCTGAGATCGCCATGCCTGTTCACGGGCGAGTTGAACCACTGGAAGCAGTAGCAAAATGAGCATAGTCGGCACGCCGATGAGCATCGCCAGCTCGATCCAGCGCCGAAAGGGCGGACGAATGCGAACTCGATCGGCGGGATCCTCCGAGGAAGCTCCGGCAGCCATAAGTCAACCCTCTCGATTGTGTGGTTATCAACAGAGTATATACGCTGAAATTCCGCTGGGTGAGAGAGCTGCTTCGCGATCGCGTTCAGTTGCTGGGACAGCGCTGACTCTGACAGGGTCTGCTGTTCGAGTTGCGAAGCGAGTCGTTACTTCTTTTCGCGGCTATCCCACTCGAAGAGGGATATGCCGATATCGTGGATGGGATCGTGGATTTGCTGGAGACCGCTCGGCGAGCGTCGGCCCGATCGGTCAATGCGATCATGACAGCGACCTATTGGGAGCTTGGTCCCCCGATTGTGGAGTACGAGCAAGCCGGGGAACGGCGGGCCGAGTATGGAGCCGAAGTGCTCAAGCGGCTTTCCGAGGCTTTGACCGAGCGGTTCGGGCTGTCGAATTTGAAGCAGATGCGGAAGTTCTACATGTGTTTCTCTGGCTTGGCGATTGGCCAGACAGTGTCTGACCAGTCCCACTCCGAAAAAAGTCAGACACCGTCTGCGCTTTCCTCATCGGATCACCGAACAGCCCCGCGTTTCCCGCTCCCCTTGTCGCATTACATCCGCCTGCACAGCGTGAAAAAAGACGACGCTCGCCGGTTCTCTTCGCGGTTGTAGTCGTCTCGCCAGACCGGCGGTTGGTCGTGATCATGCGTGCTATTTCGCACACTCAATCAACGCAATGTGCATCTCGGCGCGCCCGAAGGTCTTTGCATCGCATGAATTCGCGAAATCCGGAATGGAAGTTAAGCGCATTAGCTGTGGACGAGTTGAGTGAACCTCGTCGCTTTCGTGCCAACAGCGTTATGGCGTGAGTTTTGCTGAGACAGGTCGCCAGCTGGAATCGAGAGAGATTCGGCGCCATTGGTTCGTGCGCTGCTCTGATCGATGATTGCTCCAGCCGGTTCAACTCCGGGATGTGATGAGGAGTCGGGTGAGATGCGCTCGTATACTTTTCGAACACGCACGATTGTGACCCTGTCTGGGGCTGTTCTATTCGGTGTGGGCAGCCTGCTCTGGTCTGGCGAGATTGCCGATTTGCATCGCAAGTGGGTTCGCCCGAAGGAGAGTGATGCCTCCCCGCAAATGGCAAGATTTGAGGCCCTGCAATCGCCGTCGCATGGGGTCAGTGAGATCGGACTCGAACGAGCGATCTGCCTCGGAACCTGCCCGGCGTATTCTGTGACGTTCAAGGCGGACGGTTCGGTCCGGTATGTGGGGACGGAGAACGTGGCCCACAAGGGGGAGCGGACCGGTCGGATCTCGGACTGGGAGTTTCATCGTCTGGCTGATTTCGCCGTGAAGAGCGGCTACATGAACATGGAGTCGGATTACGATCTGCCAACGATTTCTGACTTGCCCGTGACGTATTCGACGGTCGTCCTCGGGGAGAAGCGGAAGATCATTCGCAACTACGGAAGCTTGGGGCCGATCGAGTTGTGGGCCTTTCAGCAGTCTGCAGAGTCGTTGCTGGCCGAAGTGGAATGGGATGACGAGCGTCCTAAATCCAATGGCGATAACGAACTCAAACCTTAGTAATATACTCGGTGCGACTTCGGTCTAATGAGGGGAGAACATGCGGCAACACATTCATGTTCAAAGCGTACTGGTGATGCTGGGACTGTTGGGAGTTCTCGGATGGGCGATCGCACAGGAGGGCGTTGACCCTGCGGAGCAGCCACCAGATCAGGAGGCGGCTATCGCGCGAATTGAGGAACTGCAAGGCTCCGTGGGCATTGATGGAGACGCTCCGGGGCAACCGGTCTGGATGGTCGACTTCAGTGACGTGTCTGTCGATGCGGCGGTTCTTCAAATGCTCAAAGCGTTCCCCCAACTGGAGACCCTCTCTTTCGATCGGACTCCACTCCATGACAAGTTACTCCAGCAGGTCGGCGAAATCCGTTCACTGCGCGAACTCTCGCTGGTGGACACGCGGATCACCAATGAGGGCTTAAAGTACCTCGCGAAGCTGGACAAGCTGGAACGCATCAACCTTAGCGGCACCAAAATCACCAATGAAGGTCTGCAGCATCTGGTTCCGCTCCTGAAGCTGACGGATATTCAGTTCGAGGAGAGTGGGATCACGGCACTGGGTATCGAGCTACTGGTTGATGGCCAGCGCCGCTACAAACCCACTGCGGAGGAATCCCACACACCGGGGGAGCAGACTGTGAAGCCCGATCCGGGTCGCCGATTCAACGAGGTGGGACGCCTGATCCTGTTGGGAGTGGATCGAAAACGCGGGACCATCGAATCCGGGGTGGAGTCCCTGGAGCGGGCAGTGATCGCCGCCCCGGACAACGATCAGTATAAGCTGGATCTCGCCGACGCTTACGCGTTACTCAACAACGATTTGACGCTCGCAGCGGCCCTTGATCTGTATGAGGATGTGCTGATACGTCGTCCCGATGACGAACAGCTGCTCGGGTTGATTGCGAAGACCTACAGTGCGATCGGGAATCAGGAGCAGGCTCAAGAGACCATCGAGCGCCGGTTGCTGTTGGTCCCGGTGACTGGCGTGTTTGATACGGTGACTCAGACGGTCGGGGTCGTCGCGATGGGCGGTGATCGTGAGTGGGCGATTCAGCAGATGCGGACAGCCACTCGCAAGGCTCCCTCAGATCGGCGAATTGCCCTCCTGCTGGCCGGGCTGCTGGTCGAGGCCCAGCAGCCGACGGAGGCCAGAAAGATCATCGACCAATTCCGTCAGGAGACGGCCGCTGACCACCCGTTGCGCGAGGCGGCGGATGAGTTACTGGCCAGTCTGGAGGATGTCCGATGAGCCATTTCAGAAGCCGATTCGCTGTTCCAGTGATGCTTCTGTGTGCCAGCATTCTGGCTCTGACGGGTCAGATATTCGGCGAGGATGTCCTGCCGCGCAAGTCTGCGCCGTGGAACATTCAGTCCGCCCGTCAGAAGTACTACTCCGGCCTCGATGCCGCTCGACAAGAGGCGATTCGCCAGATCGAGGCGGAGGGTTTGACGCTCAGCTACAACGCGGACGGCACAGCCATTCACGACGACGCCTTCGACAAGGCGACGCAGTACTACAACCAGAAGCAGCAGTCACTGCTGAGTGAGGTTCGCAGCGACAGTCGGCGCGATGAGGAGTTCAAGGCCCTGAGCGAATCCGCGGGGGCCACCGTCAAACGCGAAGGAGGAGCCCAGCCGGGGGAGGGAGCCTATAGTGGGGCGCTCAGTGATCGCGACGTGGAGTTGAATACCAAGGCCCAGGTGGAGAATCTGACCGAGGCCGCTCGAAAACAGGGGTACCACGTTGTCACGGGGCCAGGCTATGTCAAGATTCTGGAACTCGATACGGTCGTCTGGGAGCCATTCCGGTCGCACGGCCCCGGAGGTGTGGAACTGCGGCACGACGATCCCGAAGTGATGCTCTCGTATGAAGTCATCGTGGGTCAGCAAAAGGCGAGCGTGACTCAGCAGGTGAAGAAGATCGAAGATCTGTATCGCGAGGAGATTCCCGGCTCGACGCAGAAGCAACATGAGCTTGTTGCCAGTGTGGCCAAGGCGGTCGCCAAGTCGGCGGACGCCATTGGGCAATCGGTCTCGGAATCGGGCGGCGTTCTGGATCGCAACCAACTGAATGAGTACAAGCTGCTGAAGAGCCGCAAGCTGACCAAGGATGACTTGATCAGCCCCTTTGACAAGCCCGAGGCTCAGGAACGCCAATTGAATGAACGCTTTCAGAAGGGGCGGCAGGAGATCCAGGCCTGTGACGGAGAACAGGCCCGCCAGCGTGACGAGAAACTCAAGGAACTGAAAGCGGAACGAACGACACTCGCGACAAAGATGCTGGAGGAGAAGGATGATGACGAGCGTCGTGCACTGGAAGTGCAGATCATGGAGATTGACGAGAGTACCCGGGCCGTGGAGAAGAGTCTCTCGGTCGATGCCCAGACGCGCCGCGCCATTGCTCGCAAGAATCCGAAACTGGCCACTGCGATGGGCTGGAACACGAAGCCTGACACGGTCATACCCGACCAGGCCGGGGAACTCGCCCGGACCAGCCGCGTCATCGACGAAGCCCTGGAAATCAGCAAGCAGCAGGAGCCACGAGACACCTCCGCAACGGAAGCGTTTGACGCCCTCGCCGACGCGAATCGGACCATTGGCAAGGTCCTGAACTCCCCGTTCTTCAAGATCTTTGCCCGCGTGGCCGGGATGTCTCCGGGGGCGATCAAGCTGGCCGAACAGGTCGGAAAAACCTCGAAAGCAGTCGACAAGAACGTCATCTCCCCCACGCAAAAGGCGATCCAGAGCGAGGGCTTTGTCTTTGAAACGGGAGACGGAATGAAGGAATACATCGCCCGGAGACTGAAAGAGGAGGCTGCACAGGGCTGGGACATCACCGATCCTCGGCGTCAGGAGTTAATTCGCCAGGAGGCAGTCCTGCGGGCCACCGGACTCGGCACATACGAGGGAGCCAAGTTCCTGCCGGGGCTCGGAAACATCATTCAGGGATATGAGAACACCTTCCATCTGACGGAATCGTCCGTCGGACTGGTCTATGACACCTGGAAATCCCAGCAGACCGCCGAAATGAATCGCTTCCAGCAGGAAGGGCAACTGGAGCAAGCAATCATCCAGGCCAAAGAATCACGAGACCGGCTGCGCAAGCTGATGGATACTGCTGCCAAGACCGTCGCGTACTCGAAAGAGATCGAGAAACTTCTGCCGAGCCTCAATGCCGACATCGAGCAACTGCAGCAGCAGATCAAGGACCGCCGGATTCAGCTGGAATCACTGGCCCCCGTCGATGGGCAAGCGTCGGCCCCGGAGTCGGCCATCGATCCTCAACTGCTGTCTGGCCTGCGAGCCCGCATGGAGACTCTGACTCGCCTCGCGAAGCGGTTTACCGCCGATTGCGAGAAGGCCATCGCGCGGGTCAATTCGGGCAAGGTGCCTCGCGAGGAACTCCTGGAAGAGCGAAACGCACTCCAACGACGCCTGATGGATGAGGTCGACGCGGAGTACATCCGCATTGAAGCTCTTGTCGATCAGGTGAACGCTCGGATTCAGATGGTCACAGAGCCCGCTGAGGTCCAGAAAGTCTACGACGCCCTGCTGCTGGACTATGGGCAGGCTCTCGCTCTAGCTTCCACAGCCGAAGAGATCGCAAGCCGATTGGAACGCAACCAACTGCTCTACAAAGACGCATTCCGGTGTTTCACCGAGGAGCGGAAGCGGATCTTGGCCGCTTGTGATTTCTTTGCGACGCGGGCGGTGGGTGATGAAAACCTGCAGAAGCGTCTGTCTCAGATGCGTGGGGAGATGACCGAATATCACATTGCGGACTACCAGCTTCCGGAGAACTGGACTCAGACCTCATCCTTGAAACGTGAGGCCACCTGGTTGCGCCAGATCGCCGCAGAGCCGCCGAAGCCCCCGAAGGATGCGGTCGTTTCTCCCACAATGCGGGCCGAAGTGGAACAGTTGCAACAACAGTCCAATCTGTGGAAGGAACCCGAGGCGGCCATGACCGCCGCCGTGGACGAAGCCCGTGCGAAGTTTCGGGAACTTCAGGATCTGCTGCCGCTGGAACCGCCCGCGTTCTCCATCACAGCCGATCAGCTCAAGCCCCTCCAGTGGAAATTCACGGTCGAGTCGATCCGTGTTCCGGAAGACGCGAAGCTCGTTTACTCATGGGACTTCGGGGATGGTGCAGGGGAGGGCGGGCCGGAGTCACGCCGCCAGCACCTCTATGCCAAGCCCGGTGAGTACACAGTCCGTGTCCGAGCTTTTCTGGAACGTGCGGATCTCTCCGAGGATCTTGGCGAAGTCAGCACGCGGGTGGTCATGGGTGATCCGCTGCCGAATCCACCCGGAAAACCGGAACAGGTCGAGACTCAGCCAGCGGCTGGGCAACTGAGGGTGGGAGCGGACATTCAGTTAGACGGTGCCATCGAGCGATCGAAAGATCCCTTAGACGATCCACTGAGGGCGAAAGTTCCAGTTGGTCAATACACCTCAGATGGCGGGTTGTGGATTGGCCTCGCGGAGAATGGCGAGGCATTGACCGGCAATTATTCCATCGGTCTGTATTTGAAGCTGAATGAAGGCGTCGCAAGGACTCCAGGTGCAATTCTGTCGTTCAACGAGTGGTCTCTCTTTGTGAACGGAACAGCACAAGGACGCTTGAATCGGCAGTCGGGAACATTCCTCCTCAATGGCAACCCGGCCACTTGGGAGGAGCATGTCGGGCTTGGAGTCGACAGTGCAGCCGGGGGAGCGGATGCACGTCAGCTGCTCGGAGTGTCCCCGGAGCAACTCGGGTGGACCGGTGAAATCACAGGAAAAATGGACTGGAAGAACTTCGGCGGCGGTCAGGGCCGCATCCAGATCAACAAGCTCGTGCAGGGAACATGGAAAGTGGACCCAATTTGGTGCTATTCTGTGGGTTCTCCCTCAGACGCTTCTTTGTATGACCGCCTCCCGCAAGTCCGCATTTACCGAAATGAAGCACTCGCCATCAAGGGTTTCACATCCTACGCGATGCGTTTGTCAGCCGGGGTTGGAAAGAAGAACATCGAGGGATTCGGCGATCAAGCTGTCTGGTCTCCCGGGGGAATGCTGGTCCGTACGGGAAGGTGGCATATTGACTACTGGCCGAACTTCCGCTCCAGGAGTCCCGAAACCTTCCGCGACTCGGTCACGCGGATCCGGCAATTCATTCAGGACAGTCAACTCGATACCACACTTCCGATCCTGCCGGATCCATGATGGAAGGCACCGCACGCTCACCGTCACTCAAGGACGACGAACGTCGCCTCCACTTCTCTTTCCGTCAGCTACGAGGACTCACCCATGTCACTTCTCGACTGGTGGTTACGCAGGCTGGGCATCTTCCGGTTCGGGGCCGAAGCCTCCGTCTACCGGACTGCCAAAGATCGTCCGATCAGCTTGCAGATGACTGGGAGCGAGTGTTCCACAGGTGGACTGTTCTACTGATGGTCGAGGTAACTTTGAGCGAGCGACTCGCCCAGCTTGATCACACCGGGCGTGTTGAGGACGAGTTTCTCTGGCTGCGGGGGAAGGTCGAACACTTTGAGATGGACGAATGCCGAGTCCACGGCTGAGATGGCTGTCAGGTTGGCGGTGATGTCGATCCGATTGAGCCCTTCCTGGGCGGGCGGTGGCTGTTGGCTGACGTACCATTTCAGGGTGGGTAACGCCAGATCCCGACGGCTCTGCAAGACGGTGGATTGCAGCCAAATGGGGGCCTCCTTCCGGTAGGGATAAAAGGCTATATCGTTCTCGCCGATGTGATAAAAGATGCCAGCCACTTCCACTGGATGGCCTTTGGCTTCGAGTTCGCGGATCGACTCTTGGATAAACGTGAGGAATGGGGAGTAGAGATTGCAGTCCTTCGCCGTGGTGCCCTGCGGCGTCCAGTCGTTGATCTGCGAGCCGCTGTGCGTGAACTTGGCGATGGCGATGTTGCCCGGCAGTTTGGCTTGTAGCGCCCGGCCGAAACTCAGCTCAGGGCCAAAGGTTTCATAGCAGCCAGCGGGGCCGAGCGGCTCCCAGCCCTGCGAGGTTTTGTAACCGCCGCCGAGGCTGTACTTGAAAGCGATCCGGGCGTTGTCCTCCGCCAGCAACTCCTGCCCCGGCAGTTTGTTGAGGTCTTGCGTGAAGGCTCGCTCGCCCTCCATGTTGCGATGCCCGGCGAGGAGGAACAGTTTCACCGGGCTGCCTTTCGCATAGGGCCAGACTTTGAGCGGGCGCACGGTAGCGGGAAGCTGACCGATCGTGCGCAGATAGGCATCCGCATAGTTCACGCCGTGCTCCAACTGCCCCAAGGTTCCGTAGTGGTAGTGCAGGCCCTCGTGGCCCCCGATCTCTACGGCATCATGTGAGGTCGGGATGTAATCCGCGAGAAGATCGGCATCGGCGACGGACTTCTGTGCGGTCCGGATGGCATGCATGTTGTCACGATTGTCCATGCCCCAAATCGTCTTCGTACACAGCTCGCCGATGTAAAACCTCAAGTCGGGCGTCTGGAGATCACGACGCCAGCTCGCGATGAAGTTCGTGAGGTTCTTGGCATAGGCTGGCTTGAACGTCTGGTTGAACATGTCGTTCTCGCCCTGGTGCCACATGAAGCCTTCCAAACGGTAAGCGATCTTCCTTTGGTCCAGTTCGGCGAGCGATGAGCGGACCAACTCCAAGGCGAGTGGGTAGAGCTTGAAGCCGCTGGGGTCATCGGGATTCCAGTCATCGCCCAGAGCGGTGCCACCCGAGGCGCACTTGATGATGGCGATCGGGGACTCGATGTTCTGCGACACCCTCCGGGCAAAGCTGAGTTCCGGCCCGACGACATTGTGGACCGGCTGCAAAGCCACCCAGCCGTTCGACGTCGACTTGTCCTCGCGTCCGATGTTGTACGAGAACAGGACGTTCTGCTGAGGCATGTCCAGGCCCGCAAACGGCGGGTAGTGTTTGATGTCTTCCGTCTTCGAGTCAGAGCCCACCATGTTGGACTGGCCCGCGAAGATAAAGACACGCAGAGTCTTCGTATCGGTATCGCGTTCATCCGTTCGCGGAGTGTCAGCAGCGAACGCCGCAACGGGAGCCCACAACAGAATGCAGACAAGAGCGCAGGTGATCTTCATCTGGGATGACTCACTTCGGTTGGAGAGGCGTCAGTTCGGGGGTCTCGGTCGAGGCTTCGATTTTTCGGATCGTCTCCCGGACAGTCTTTGCCTTCATCAGCATCAGTGCTGGCGGAAAGTTCGGTTCGTCCTTTTCAAAGTAGTCAGCGAGTTTGGTCAGTTCTGGAATGACCGCCTTGGCGTGTGTTCCGTAACTCAGAAGGATCTTCATCAGTTCCGGGGTCCGTTCCTGGCTGGCCCAGGGATTCTGTTCGCGTGTGTATCGCACGCAGGCAATGATGCCGTCTTCAATTCGATGTTTCGCCAGCAGCCGCAGCCCCTCGACGCGGATCGAGTCGGCAAACATCTCACCGCTGGGAGCGGGTTCGATGATGGCCTGATGGATCGCGGGCAAGAGGGGCTTGATCTTCTCGGAGGAGAGATTCCGGTAGACGGAGCCGAGGCTGCCGCGCGCTCGACCGTCCTGATTCTTAAGTCCAGCCCTGACGGCCTGGTAGAGCAACTCATCGTCCACGCCATCGAGTGATCGGCTGAGCATTCCCTCCCCATTTTCAAACAGGGCGAAGGTCAGATACCGTTGTTGCATGCCACGCGGGTCGTTCTGTGGGTCCACTTGCGCTAGCAACTCCAGGAGTTCGGGCACGGTGTGACTGGCGGGTTTACCGATGCTGGCTAGGGCCTCAGCCGCTTTGATCCGTAGCCAAAGATCTGTGTGCCCCAGCAGCTTTCGCAGGGGTTCCACGGCCGGTGCGGCTTTCCCACGCATGGCGATTAATGCCTGACAGGCTCCGTAACGGGCCTCGATCGATGGCGACTCCAACATCTCGATTACGGACAGCAAAGGAACCTGTTTGCCACGAGCCAGGGTGATCGACGCTCGTTCGCGTACGATGGGCGACCAACTGCCGAGGCGCTCCAGAATCTGATCGGCATCGAGTGAATCATAGAAGCTATGTCGGTCCTTGTTGTTCCAACCACGTCCATCTTGGATCAGAGCATTCGAGGCGACGGCGTCGAGCTGGGGGACAACACTCGGACGGCGTCCGGTGAGGTAAATCTTCTTGAGCGGCATCGCATAAGCCAGCAGGTAGCTGCCGGTGCCGTCCCAGCCCTCGTAGCTGTCGTTGTCCTTCTCAGGCGGGCCCTGATGACTGAACGAACCGTCCGATTGCCGGGCCAGATCGAAGTACCACGCTCCATACTCCTGCATCCAGGCCCCCGTGGATTGGGGGCCAGACAGAGCGACACCCGGCACCGCCCAGAGGAGATTAAAGAAGTTTCCGGTGTGCCCGGTATCGCGCTCGGGACCGTGGGAGGCCACGCTCATGCGCGAGAAGAACTCCGCGCTCCGGCTCTCACCCAGCAGGTTGAACAGGACAGCCCCCATCCCACACTTGCCGTTGTCATCGTGGTTCTCAATCCATGGGTGATGATCTCCGTACGGAATGGCACCTTTACCGACGTAGAATCGCAGCAAGCGAGAACTGAGTTCGATGGCCCGGTCCACTTCCGGGGCCTTCACGCCCGCTTCCCGAGCCAGCACCAGCGAAATCGTCAGCGGCACACCGGGAGAGTTCATCATCCCGTACCCGCCGAGTCTCCCACTGGACAACGCGAAACCGTGGCCCCACGATCCGACCGCGCTCTGCCCCTCGGCGGCCTCCAGCGCAAGCCGGTTCAAACCCGGCATGACCGACTGGTCACCGGTGGCGATCACATACTCCGAAAGCAGCATCATCACATAGCCATAATGCCAGGTCTGCATCGAGTCGGATGAGTAGTCCGCTGCCCATTCGGCTTCTTTCTTCACCAGTGGGAGGTACCCCGGATCACCGCTCGCGAGCAACGCGAGCGCATTCAGGGAGCGTGTGATGGGGTCTTGGTCGGGGTAGTCCGCGCTGGCCACGCGGGCCGCGAGTGCCCGGCACCCTTGTTCCAGAATCCGCGTCGACTTCGGACAGTCATACGGAGCTGTGGCGCTGTAGTTGCCCAGCACGGGGACTTGAAGGACAACATTCTCCGTTTTGCCCACTCGCCAGCGAGTGACCTGGAGCTTTCCGCCGCCCGCTTCGGATTCCGCGGCGGTGAGAGCCTTGCCGAATTCGGTGCGAGGGTCATATGAGAACGGCTGGCCACCGACACCGAGCAAAACATCGCCGACTGCCAACACGCCATCCGCAGGCGATCCTTGAACGACTTTGGTGATCGCAATCTGCCGAGCGTCACTCGTCACCATTTTGTCGCAATAGATCCAGCCGCGGGCTCCGGTGGCCCCCAGGTTCCAGTCGTGCCGCGCGTCTTTGGGAATCGGATCGCCTGCCGTAAAATCGGGCACCGCAATGTCTTTGTTCCCTTCGGCATTCACATCGGATTGGGCACCGAGCAGGATCGCGATGAGCAATGCGGACAAGAGAGTGATGTGTGGTTTCGTCATGCAGGGTATCCAGTCAGACCATCGTGGGGGCGGGGCTTGGCGCGTCGAACAATTCGCGGCAGTCATTCTTTGTCCCTAGTTTTCAGCAGATCCGCCATGGCCTCCGCGAAGCCCTTGCCGATCTGGGACATGATGCGAGCGGAGCCGAGGTAGTGAAACTCCGCGTTGGAGACGCTGTCGCGCAGGACGATGAGTTCCTGCGGCGTAAAAGTCTCGGCGTAGAGATTGTCGCTCGCGGACTGACCTGCTTCGCGGCTGAGCTTGCCGTTCTTCACCGCAGCGTTGATCTCATCGACCTTCGGTTTGAGCGTCTTTTCCTTGTCACGCAACGCGGTCACTTCCATGTCCCAGAAGTTCTCGGTCAAGACGTTCACCACGTTGCCTTGGAACTCCGGGAGCTTGGCCGGTGCGGCCATCGCATCGCGAAAGTTCTGGTGAATGTTCTTGTACCGCTGTTGGTCGGGGCCATATTTGCTCGTGGGGCCGCCGACTCCCATGACGCCAATCACAAAGGGGAGTTGAGGAGCCGAAAGATCCTGGCGGACATCGCGAATCAACTGGGCCAGCAAGGTGGTGTAGTTGTCGTAGCCGCCGGGTTGGTCACGCTTCGGATAGACATCGCCATCCACCATGTCGTTCCAGCCCTGCAGCCAGACAAACCCGGCCAACTCGTAGCCTTGCTTTGCGTCATAATTGGGATAGACCCGCTTGATGTCCGACAGGACATGCTTCACATGCTCTGTCATCAGTCGGTAACTCTGCCCGCTCGTCTTCGTTCGTTCAGTTGAGATCGCTTCGATGTCTTTGCCCTGTTTTTTCAAGTTGTCCAACTGGGCCGGAGTGAACTCGTACGGCCCGGCGCTGGGCGGACGGAAATCGGTGTGCAGGCTCTTGCCACCCCAAGCCGTCTTGATGATCAGCATTGGTTCCTGAAGCGACTTCTTCAGGTAGATACCGAATGTGAACTCCGGCCCGATCTTGGGGCCACGTGGCTCCGCGCCAAAGCCAGCCGTGAGCTGGCCGGTTCGTTCCTCATCCGCTGAGCCGAGCGACGAGATCCACACTTGCTCACAGACTCGCGGCGAGCCATCGGCGTTTCGCATCTCCTTGAGAAGCGGTGCTGTGATCGGACTGAGGCTCATCGCATCCATCGTCCGCACATGAGCATGCCCCTGCATGTTCGACTGGCCAGCGAGGATGAACACTTTCAGCGGCTTGCGCTGGACTTTCGAAGGCGGATCAGCCCCCACCTTCGATGAGGCCGCGATCAACAACAGCGGTGTCGCCACCAGGGCGAGGAGCAAGCTCCGAGTGCGATGCGTCATGGTTGTGAGTTCCTCCGTTCAGCTGCGGACCGAATCTGTTTCTTGGCCTCGTCGAGTCTCGGCGGAAACTTGAACTGCGGGGCCATCGACGGGTCGTACCCCGCGAGGTGGCCGGTCAGGCGTGTGGCCGGTTTCGTGTAGCGAAACTCGGTGTCACCGAAGACTTCCTCGCACATTGCCGCCAATCGCGGGTCGTAGGTTTTCAATTCCAGGCGGGTGTTGACGTGATTGTGGTCATGGTCGTTTTCGCGGTTGTCATCGAACCAGGACTGGACCCCTTCGGCGAAATACTCGTGATGATTCACCGAGGCGTACTTCCCTTTCCAAAGCCCTTCGGTCATTCCCGCAACCATGCTGAGCATTACCACGATCGAGACGAGTTGCAGCGACACGTTGAGGAAGTGGCTCATTCGGCGAACCAACGCAGAGTGTGTCTTCATCCGTGGACCTCCACGACTCGTGGTCCCAGCACTTCCATGCGGGGCGTGATACCGAGCCCGGGTTCAGTGCTGGCCTTCATGAAGCCGTTCTCGCGCTGCGGTGCGCCAGTCGCCGTACTAACGGTGACGTAGCTGTTGAAGTCGGTGCTGGTGAAGCGGAACGGTTCCGGCGTGCTATGCGCCAGATGGGCAATCGCCGCCGTCGTGATGTCGCCGCCCCAACTGTCTTCGAGGGTCATCGCGATCCCCATCGAGACACACAGGTCGCGGACTTGCCGCGTTTTGGTCAGGCCGCCGAGCTTGCTGATCTTCAGGTTGACGACATCCATTGCAAGGTCAGCCTTGGCTCGCAGCAGCATCTCCAGCGAGTCGACATTCTCATCCAGCACGAACGGATGATCTGTCTGCCGACGCACGGCCAGACACTCTTCATAGGACAAGCACGGCTGTTCGATGTAGACATCCAGGTCACGCACAGCCCGCACGACGCGGACGGCCTCGTGCTGAGTCCAGCCGGTGTTGGCATCGGCGACGAGCCGATCGGTCGGTCGGAGCATCGTCCGCACCGCACGAATTCGTTCGATGTCGGTGTCCGGGTCACCGCCGACTTTGAGTTGGAACCGCGTGTAGCCCTGCTCGCAGTAGCCCGCGACATTGCGGGCCATCTCGTCCGGCGGCAACTGAGAAATCGCACGGTAGAGCCGAATACTCTCACCGAAGCGACCGCCCAACAACGTGCAAACCGGCAGTCCAGTTGCCTTTCCGAGAAGGTCCCAGCAAGCGATGTCGATTCCCGACTTCACATACGGATGTCCCTTGAGTGCCGCATCCATCCGCTCATTCAGCACGCCCAGCTCGCGCGGATCAAAGCCGATCAGATGCGGCCCGAGTTCGCGGAGTCCGGCCCGCACTCCCTCGGCATACGCCGGCAAATAGAATGGCCCCAGCGGACAGACCTCTCCGTAGCCGATCAACCCGCAATCGGTCTCGACCCCGACGATCGTGCTGTCGAAGACTGACACCGACTTGCCGCCGGACCACTTGTACGAGCCCTCAACCAGCGGCAACTCGATACGATGAGCAAAGATGCGGGCAATCTTCATGGAGTCTGGACCTCGCGGATTTCGCAACGGCACGTCAATTGATTATGGTACTGGAGGACTCCCGCATGATCTTGGATCAGAATCGCGTTGAACTGTGAAACCGCGCACAATTTCGCCCCGCAAGATGTCTGTGTCGAGCGTTAAGTCCGTCGATATCGGCCTGCTGTCGGAGTTGTTCGATCAGTCGCCGGACGTGGCCTTTTTCGTGAAAGATGATGCCGGACGTTACCTGGTGGTGAACGATTCTCTGGCTGCTCGGCACGGATTGCGAACGAAGTCTGAGGCCATTGGCCAACGACCGTGCGACATCTGCCCCGGCGAGTTCGGACGCATTCCCTCCGAACAAGATGCCAAGGTCCTCCGAACGGGTCGTCCGCTGATCGATCAACTGGAAATGCAGTGGCACCGCCCCCACGCTCCGGTCTGGTGCCTGACGACCAAGCTGCCGATTCGTGATGCGGAAGGCCGCATCATCGGGCTGATTGGGTTCTCCCGCGATGTGCGTCAACCGGTCGAACCGCACGAGATCTCCGCCGACTTTGCCCAGGCACTGCAAGATTTCGAACTCAATCTGGCGTGCGAGGTCACCCCCGCAACTCTCGCCGTTCGATCGGGCATGTCACCGCAACGACTCGCGCGCTTGACCAAACGACTCTTCGGATTGACCCCCAGCCAGTTCATCACCAAGACCCGCGTCGCCACCGCTTCGCGCCTGCTCCGTGAGTCGACGCGTTCGATCGCCGACATTGCCCACACCTGCGGCTTCTCCGACCACAGCGCCTTCACCCGAGCGTTTCGATCTGCCACAGGAGTCACTCCCTCAGAGTTTCGCACGAATTCGGCGGAGTGAGGCCTGACCTTCCAGGCTGCGGACGGCACGGAGTTCTCGGGCTACGGCTTGTTCGTCGCCGTCTCGCTTGACGATGGACATCAGTCGCCCGTCCGCGAGCTGCACGATCGGCGCGTGAAACCCGGCGTTGCGACCCCGGCCACCCGTGCCGTGTGTCGCAATCGCCAAGCATGATTCTTAACGGGAGGGCACCTCGTTGACGGTGTAGAACGCATTGCGGTGGACCAGTGGCTCGCCGTCTTGTGAACGTAGTTTGATCAGGTCGAGTTCATACACGAACCCCCGATCGAGTTTCTCCAGGCCCAGCTTCACAGAGAGCCCATCTTCGGCCAGGGACACCGATTTCACCGCTGGCTGCTGCTCCTCGATTTCGGGACCTCCGTAGCCGCCGTGATACGGGTGGGTGAACGCCTTGATCTGGTAAGAATCCGCGCCGCCACCCACCATCGCGACGGCCAACAACACCTCCACCCCGGCCCAGCTCCCGATACCCCGAAGGGTAAGATCCCCCGCATCAGCCGCCTCATGGCGTTGGCGATCCACCGCGATGAACTCCTCCGCTCCGGCCAGATCAACAACCAGTCCGAACTGGCCCGGTACGCCCAGATCACGCCTGCGAGGTTGACTCAGGTCGTCACGCTCCTGAATCTGGCACCAGACATCCAGGAGGAAGTTCTGTTCCTACCACGGACTACAGAAGGGCGAGGGGAAGTCAAAGAGAAGGATGTGCGACGGATTGCGATGGCACTGGACTGGAACCTTCAGCGTGTCAGATGGCAGGAGGTTTACACTTGGAACTCGGTAATACAATGGTTCGATAAGGAAGCATCAGATGGCCTGAATAATTGATTTCGTTGGGATACGATCGAGCTACGCTTAGTAGACTATCACGGTACACTCATCGAGATTCAATCGGGCTGTTCTGCTTGGGCACAGTGCCGTCCCAGAGAATCGTGGAGCCGTAGATTCCCCCGGCGACCAGGCGCTTCGAATCTGGGCTGAACGTGACGCAGCGAAACATTTTGACTGGTCCCTGGAATGCCAGAAGTTCCAACCCTGTTGCCGAATCCCAGACTTTGACGGTTCCGTCGATGCTGGCCGAGGCGATGCGTTTGCCATCGGGGCTAAACGAGAGACATTCGACCGATCTGCCGTGGCCTCGCATGGTGAGTCGTTCTTGGCCGGTTGTCGCGTCCCAGAGTTTCAGTGTGTGGTCGTGAGCGCCTCCGGCCGAGGCGAGTTGCTTCCCATCCGGGCTGAAGACGACTCGATTCACGGCTCCGACATGCCCGGACAAGGTACGCAGCAATTGCCCTGTGGCCGTGTTCCAGAGACAGATTGTTCGATCGGAGCTGGCTGAGGCCAACCATTGGCCGTCCGGGTTGAACGCGACGGAATGCACTCGATGGGTGTGCCCTTTCATATCGAGCAGCATCTCACCACTGTTGGCATCCCACACTTTCACTTCTCCCAGCGTGTTACCCAATATCATTGGCGATGTGCCTGTCGCCACTCGCTGACCATCCCCGCTGAAGGCCACGCTGGAAACACCCCCTGCCTGCGGGGGCAACGAGAGAATGTCCGCGCCAGTTGTGGCATCCAGGAGTTTGGATGTCCCGTCGTCGAACGCCGCTGCCAATCGCAAGCCGTTTGGGCTGAACGCCACGTCGTTGATCGGGACGAATTTGTATTTCCCCGTGATCGGAGATATTGGACCTCGTATCTCCAGCGTGCGAACGATTCGGCCCGTGTGGGGGTCACACAGATGAATCTTTTGCCCGAACGCGATGGCGAGCATTTGGCCATCCGCGCGAAAGGCCACGCTCGAAGCACTATCCGGTGTTTCGAGCGGCCGCGCGGACTGCTGAGTTTCTACGTCCCATTGTTTGATGGCACCACTCGAGTCGGCTGATGCGAGGCGTGTCCCCTCGGAGTTGATCGCCACTGCGACGACTGAGTCCGTATGCCCCTTGAGAATCGATCGCTCCAGCCCGGTGCTGACATCCCAGATGCGGACGGTCTGGTCGTTGCTCGATGAGACCAGGCGCTGTCCATCGGGTGTAAAGAGTACCTGCAAGACGACACCCATGTGACCTCGAAAGGTCATGAGTTCTTGACCGGTGGAGTTGCTCCACAGCTTGATCGTTTGATCCTGGCTGGCGGATGCAAGTTGCTGGCCATCCGGGCTGAATGCAATGTCAATCACGCCCCTGAATAAACCATCGTTCGTCTCACCAGGCGCGATATGCTTCCATGATTCCACAACCTTGCCGGTAGACAGATCCCACAATTCGATTTTGTCGACTGCGATAGACGCCAATCGCTGATCGTCTGGACTGAAGATCACACGTTGAAGGGGCCTTGGACTTCGTTCCAGCGTTCGAAGCTTCTCACCGGATTCCGCGTCCCATATCTTCAGTTCGGTTCCCAAAGTGCTGGGAATGAGACTCGATGAACCCGTGATGATTCGTCGTCCATCACTGCTGTACGCCAGGCAATTCACTCTGGCGAAGTCCTCTTGGATCGTCAGCAGACATTGGCCTGTCGTCATATCCCAGATCTTGGCTGTAGCATCCAAACTGGCGGATGCCAGGCGTTGGCCATCCGGACTGAACTCCACATGAGTGACTCCGTTCGTGTGTCCTTTCAAGGTCCGAAATTCGCGACCCGTCGCGGCATGCCAGATCTTCACTTCGCCGGGCTCAACAGGAACCAGATTCAAATTGAAGCTCGACGATGCCAGCCACTGTCCATCGCGACTGTATGCCATCGTTTGCACCAGTCGAGGAGCCTGGAATGTCAACAGATCGCTGTGACAACAGCGATCCCAGTAGTACCACTCAAAACCTCTCAGATCGTCAGCGGCGATCTGCCCCGGAGCGGGGCGGTACAAATTCAACAACCGAGCGACTTCTCCGACTCGCGATGCCTCCCAGGCGGCCTGAGCGAGATTCATGTGGGCGGCATACAGATGCCGCTGGGCGAGTTGGGTCTGTTGCTGCGCAGTTGCGGCGTTGAGGTCAGCCTGCTCGCGAGCCGCAGCCTCTTGATCCGCGAGGTCACGATTTGCATTGGCGAGGAATCGTGCAATGCTGGTTTGACGTTCGGCCTCGACTCGTTGCCGCACTGCCTCTTGGCGTTGTCGCGATTCTTCGCGTCGCGCGGAGGCTTCGGTGATCGCCCGTTTGCTTTCCTTCCAGGCGAAATAGCTGGAAACTACGGTTCCTAGTAACAGCGATAGTACGACGGCAGCGGAGAGTCCGGCAGCCACCGGATTCCGCCGACACCAGCGTTGCCCGCGTTCGAGACGAGACACGGGCCTGGCGAGAATCGGATGACCAGCGAGGTAGTGCTGGAGTTCGTCGGCCACTTCTTTCGCGGTGGCGTACCGGCGGGGGATCGACTTCTCCAGACACTTGAGGCTGATCGTTTCCAGGTCCAAGGGGATCGCGGCATTGAGGTCATGCAGTGACACGGGGTCGCGTTCGAGGACCTGCCGCACTGTGTCGATGGCACTGGCCGATTGAAAAGGAGGACGGCCGGTAAGACAGGCGTAGAGAACGGCTCCCAGGGAATAGATGTCGGCGGCGGGGCCCACTTCATTCGTCAGTCCCGCCGCTTGCTCGGGGGGCATATAGCTCGGCGTGCCCAGAATCTGGCCAGACTCAGTCAGACTGTGGTCGGCGTTGGAAACCTTGGCGAGACCGAAGTCGCTCACGCGCGGTGTGAACTGCGACACGGAGTCCTCGACAGGGGCTGCATGGTTCTCTGGGGAGAAGCCCGTCGCAGACTTGGCCGTCGTGTGGGTGCTTGCATAGCGAGTGGTCGTATCGCGTGAGGACGCTCCAGTTCGCGGGGCTTGTGCGATCAAATCGCGTTGCCCCTCAGCACGCGGTGCCAGCAGGATGTTCGATGGTTTGAGATCCCGATGGACGACGCCGTGTTCGTGTGCGTACTGCACGGCCAGCGCGACATCGCGCACCAGCGCTGCGGCCTCACGCGGTTCAAGCGGCCGAGCGCGCAGCCGAGCCGAAAGACTCGGCCCCGACACGTAAGCCATCGCGAAGTAATGCTGATCGCCGACGGTGCCGATCTCATAGATCGGTACGATGCCAGGATGATCTAGTTGTGCGGCGGCTTCGGCTTCGCGACGGAACCGAGCCACTTGTTCAGATGTGGCGATCTGTTCCGACAAGATCATCTTGAGAGCGACAGGCCGGTTGAGGCTTTTCTGACGTGCTTCGTAGACCACGCCCATCCCGCCACGAGCGATCTCGCGTAATAACACGTAATCACCGAAATAGGGGACGCGCGTCAACGGGGCAGCGGTGTTCTCGCCCTCTTCGCAGGAATCAGGCCCCAGAATGGTTGATGTTCGCGAGGCCGACTCTTCGGGTGACTGTCTTGGGAATGCGGTTTTGTTGACTTGGCAGACTCGCTGAGACTCGAACACGGCAGCGACCTGTTCCGCAGGCAACTCGGGGAACCGCATCGCGTAGTCGGCCGCGTCTGGTTGTTTGCCCTGTGCGACGCGGAAGTCGATCTCCAAGCCGAGCAACCCGATCAGCAATGCTTGACGGCTCTCGGGCGGCACGTCGGTCAGAAATGTTTCGATCGCAGGCGACTGCCCATTCGTCAGTGCCTGCTCGAACGCGTCACAACGAGCATCGATCAGTCTCGCCATCACCAAGGACACCGAAGAATCTCGATTCAATCCGGAACTCCTTCATGCCTGGAGAGTCACGTCAGACCCAGGGCCTGACGAAGAGCGTGCGACTGATTAGAGTGTGCCCAATCAGGCCCGCTGCCCGACAGGCAAGGACCACTTTTCCTGTAATGGTTCGGTCTTGCACAATGGTTCGTTCTTAATGGTTGCTTAACCATCGAGCAGACACAATACTCGATATGACTAGATTCAGTTTGGGATCGCAGAGAAATCGCGGCATGGACTCTAACGAGTTGGACATTACCGAATGGCTGAGGAAGCTGGAGGACGGGCATGACGCCGCAGCCCAGCAGTTGTGGAAGGTCTTTTTTGAGCGGCTGGTTCGGCTGGCGGAAGGCCGGATGGGAGCCACCGACCAGCGGGTATCCGATGCAGAAGATATCGCTCTCAGTGCCTTTGCCAGCTTCTGTCGTGGGGCCGAGAACCAGCGATTCACGCAGTTGAGTGACCGTCACGGACTGTGGCGACTGCTGGTCTGCATCACCATTCGTAAGCTGTCGCATACGCGGCGCGACCAGAATCGGCTGAAGCGTGGCGGAAGTCACCGACAGGTCGAATCGCTGGGCGACTCGTCCGCAAGCCGCTCCGTTGTTGACCAGATCATCAGCCGCGAGCCCACTCCCGAATTCGCCGCCCAAGTCGCCGAAGAACATTCCCGTTGGATGATGGCGTTGGGCAGCGATGAACTCGTCCAACTGGCCGAGTGGAAACTTGAAGGTTTCACTAACGAAGAGATCGCGGAAAAATGGGGCCGCACCACGCGGACGGTCGAACGCAAGCTCAATCTGGTTAGGAAGATTCTGGTTCATGAATTGGACAAGTAGCCGTGCGTTGGCGGCGGCTTTTGGGTGAAACCACGTTCGATGTCGGGTTTGCGGTCGAAATGGGCATGACTCAGGTACGTTGGTTCTCGATGGAACGGACGCCCGCTCTCCGCCAGCCTGCTCGCATTCAAAATCAAGGACACTGTTCATGCCGATCACTGTGACTTGTGAAGAATGTTCTGAGATTCATCGTGTTCGGGACGACGCGGTGGGCAAGCGTCTCAAGTGCAAAGGGTGCGGGATATCACTTAAGGTGGAGGCTCCGGCTCCCTCGGAAGATGATTTCGCCAACTTGGATGTATCCGAGCCGGACGACGATGAGATTGACCCTTCTCGACTCAAGCCGGCACTGCGGAAAGTGAAATCTGCGGCAGGGCGAAGGAAGTCGTCCAAGAGCGGCACCGGAAAGTCTGCGCCGGTGCCGCTGAGTGAGACCAAGGTTCCGTTGGGAATACAGCTCGTTTACTACGGGTTCATGCTCTTCCTGTTCGCGATGTTTGTCACATTTGGTATTGCCTGGACATTTCGAAACACCCCTCGGGGGATTCCACCGATTTCGGCTCCGGTCTTATACGGACTGGGGCTGCTGTATTTCGCGTCCAGCATCGTGACCACTGTCGGCAAACTGATGTGCGTGACCGCTCCACCGCAAATGTCCGGGAAAGGAGTCATCCTCGCGGCTGTGGCCTTCGACTTGTTTGCACAGGCCATCACGGTTGCCAAACTATTTATGGTGCTTCCGCCACCGTTGGTGGCCTCCATCAATCTGGTGTCCGTGGCCGGGATGGTTTGTTTCGTGTGGTTCCTCCAGCATCTCGGCCGCTTCCTGAAGGAACAGGACATTTCAGAGCGAGCCAGCGGGCTGCTTGCGTTGGGATTTGGCATTGTTGCAATGTGGTTGGCGATGATCGTGCTGAGTGCCCTTGCCATGGCCCGAGTTCTGCCTGTCATGGTCGGAGGGTTAGGGGGCGTGCTGCTTTCACTCGCGTTGTTGATTGTTGGGATCATTGGCGTCATCCGCTATGTGGGCCTGCTCCACAGTTGTCTCTACACGATGTCTTATGAATCGTGATTCCCCCGAGCCCCTCACAGTGCGACGGTTGTTTCAGTCGACAACCCCACGATGATTTCCAGTTGTCAGACCATCCATTGAAGTTCACACGAACGATTCAGGCCGCGATCAAGGACTAACACAATGGCGATCAAGATTTCATGTGCCTGCGGCAAGCTGCTCTCCGTCAAAGACGAGTTCGCGGGGCGGAAGGTGAAATGCCCCACATGTCAGCAGACGGTCAACGTGCCCAAACCGGTGGTCCGAGAGGAAACGTTCAAGGAGGAGTGGGGCAAGCAGGAACTTGTGGAAGACATATTCCTGTTTGATGACAATCCCCTCGACACTTCGCGACGGAATGTCGGAGCAGCAGCAAAACAGCGAGATCCAGTCTCGACCGAGTTCAGACTGACGCGAGCCTCGCAAGTCCGAGCGGGGATTTCGTGCTACTTCTTCGGCTTTCTGCTGACCTTCTTCGCGTCGTGCTACGTGCTTATTGCACCCACGCTGCATCAAGGCGACATCCAGACGCTCTTCCGCATCATTCGCGGATTTGGCTACGTCAGCTTTCTGGCCGAGTTCATCAACACCGTGGGGCTGGGACTCTGCCTGACGGTACCGCGAACGATGCGGCGGCGTAATATCCTGTTTTTGGCGGTGCTCAGTAGTTTGCTCGGAGTGTTGATCTCTGGCAGGGCACTGTGGAACCCGATGTTTCAATTACAAGTCGGACGCTGGCTCCCTCCGATCATGACGCTCACTACTCACCTCTCCTTCTTTCTGTTTGTGCGTGGTCTGGGTGAGTTCATCGGGAATGCCGAGATCAAGCGGCAGGCCACTCGTGTCGCCGTGTTCTTGAGTCTGTTCTCGATGAGTTGGTTGGGAATGCTTGGCGGGCATCCCCTCACACCGAACGTGATAGCCCAAGGCGTGACTTTCGTGGTGTTGTTTACCTTAGCGATGCTTGCCGTCTTGATGTATACCGGGATCCTGGGGTTCTTTCAAACGCTGCGGCTGTTGTCGACGTGTCGTGCCGTCTTACGAAACGATGGCGATCCGGAGGTCACCCACGAGGATCGAAATTCGCCCGCAATTGCTGCTTCATGGCTGTCACGGTCGGATTTGCTGAAACTCGGTGTGGGAAGCGGCATCGTCGTGTCGGCGTTCTGGGGATGGACTCTACTACCGGGCAAGCCAGCGAACAATATCGTGGTAAGACCCCATGACATCGCGCCCAGCGGACCTGCCCTGTCGCACGGTGAACTCGCCAGCAGCGGTCCCGTGAAGCCGCCCCGCTCGGTTCCGCAGGTGCTGGATGCGGCTCAGCCAGCACTCACCTTGAATGGGAACACCCACGCGAACAAGGGCGTCGCGAATCGTTCGGATGGAACAGAATCGGCAACTGGGGGGCAACAACCCGCCGCTCCCCCCAAACAACCGGGAGAACCGATCGAGTATCAGCCGTTCTTCCCGGATCGATGGCAGACGAAGAATCAATCGACGAAGTTGTTCCCCTGGGAGGGCGAACATGTGGTGCTGCTGACGACGACGGCGGACCTCGACGCGAAAACAATGGCCACGTTTCTGAAGCGGCTCGATGTCGGATGGAAGCTCTATGCCGATCTGGTCGGTCAGTCGCCTCGCTCTTTCAAGCAGCACAACGGAAAGGTCACGTTCGCGTGCGTGCCCGATGCCAGTTTCACCTGCGGCGCGGGCTGCGGTTACATGGGGATGACCGGGATCGAGATTGCCGGGTTCTATCGCGGCTTTAACGGTGGCCCCGGCGACTACGACACGGTCCTGAAGGATCAGGAACTGTTTTTCGATTACTACTTCTACGAGATGGGTCGGAACTACTATCTGTTCGAGGATCGAATCAGCCTGTTCTCCACCGGCTTCCCCGTCGCGATGCGACATGTCTGCATGGAAGACGTGAAGAAGTGGAAGGGTCAGGACACCTCAACTCGCGGCTGGATTGATCGCTTTGAAGAGGCGTACTCGAAGTCGAACGTACCGTTTGAGCAGGCCTTCGTGCCGTTCGGAGCGAAAGCACCGCTTCGGCTGAATGACATCGACGGCAAGCCGTTCGAGTCTGCGGACCTCACGATTCTCTATGCCTCTGGCTTTCTGAAGCTGAGGAAGGACAATGGCGGCAACGAGTGGGTCAAGAAGTTTCACAAGCATCTCTTCGACTGCCCGCCGTCCTCACCCGTCGACATCGCGGGGGCCAAAGGGCAGTTACTGAACTGGGTCGTCGCCGCTTCTCTGGCTGCGGAACAGGATTTGTCGACTCTGTTTCGTGATCGGTGGCGATTCCCGCTCGCTCCCGAAGTCTGGCATTCACTCCAGACGATCGATTGGAAGCAGCCCGGACTGACAGCTGATCATGTGTTCGACACTCTTCCGGTCGATCACCTGCCGCTGGCGGTCGTCATCCATAGACCGTCGTTCCTCACACCGGAGCGGCGGAAACAGAACCTGCTTGTCGGCGGGACGTTCGAGGGCGCCGCCGCTGGCCAGTGGAAGTTGAATTCGTTTCGAGCCAACACCGGAGCCGGGGGCATTGCCGGTGGTGAGGCCAAAGAAGGTCAGAAGGCCGCTGCGATTCGGTCCACGGTCACCGAGGATGCTCATTTCGATCAAACCGTTCCCGTCAAGCCGGGAACTCGCTACTTACTCAGCGGCTGGATCAAGACAAAGGATGTGGCGATTGAAAAAGTGGATCAGACCTATGGTAAGGCCGGAGCCACCCTCTCGATCTGGGGCGGCTACGAACATAGTCGTTCCTTGACCGGTACCAACGAGTGGACCTACGTGACGCTGCTCTTCGATGCAAGGGACCGATCTGAAGTGACCGTGTGCGCGAGGCTGGGCTACTGGTATAGCGTCGCCACAGGCGAAGCCTGGTTCGACGACCTCTGTCTGATCCCGATAGGTGAGAGTCCACAACGGTCCTCGCCCCCACCCCCAGCTGCCACGATCACGACCAACACAGACTGGAAGGGCTGGCCGAAGGACACTCCAGCACCAGCCATTGCCCCCTTCACTGCCGACCAAGCCAAGCAATATCAGGAGGCCTGGGCGAAGCATCTCGGAGTGCCGGTCGAATACACCAACTCGATCGGCATGAAGTTCCGACTTATTCCGCCGGGTGAGTACCTGAGAGGCTGTAGTCCACAAGAGATCTTGGCGGGAGTCAATGCGACTGATCCTTACTGGGGGCAATTCCTTCGCAGTTCAGGACCGCAACACAAGGTCATCATCACACAGCCGCTGTACCTTGGCTCGTACGAGGTCACACAGGAAGCGTACTCGCAAGTCATGGGGAACAATCCCGCACACTTTGCTCCGATGGGGCCAGGGAGGGGCGTGGTCGCTGGCAAGGAGACGGGCAAGTTTCCGGTGGAGCGTGTCAGTTGGAATGACTCCGTGGACTTCTGCGTGAAGCTCGGCGATCGTGAGAAACTGAAGCCGTGCTATTCGCGAGAGAGAGATGCGGTGACGCTACGAGTCGGCAATGGGTATCGCCTGCCGACAGAAGCCGAGTGGGAGTTTGCATGCCGAGCGGGCACAAGCACCACTTTCTGGTATGGGAACTCGGTCGATGAGTACGCGCAGGTTGGCCGCCACTATCTGAAAAGGGAGCAAGGCCGAACGCATGAGGTTGGCGAGTTGAAAGCCAATCCGTTCGGCTTGTTCGACAGTCACGGCAACGTCTGGGAGTTCGCCCAGGACGGTTGGTCTTCGACGACTTACAGGCAGTTCATCAGCGTTCCTGGAATTGATCCGAGTTTCCCACCGTCGGGCAGCAGTTTGCGCCCGATTCGCGGTGGAAGTTGGATGGACGTGCCAACGACCTCGACTTCAGGCTCTCGATTAGCCCATGGCCCCACAGATCGCAGTTTTATCAATGTGGGTTTCCGCGTGGCCTTGTCTGTCGATGCTGTAAAGGCGGCTCTGGCCAATCCCGTGCAGGCTATCCCTCCGGCCAAGGCAGACAACGATCAGGCAGTCACTACATTGAAGGCTGCAACTCGCGGATTCACGAGCGTCGCATTCAGTCCGGATGGAAAGCGGCTCGTGTCGAGCAGCATCGAGCGAGCGGTCAAGGTGTGGGACATCGCGAGCAGCCAGGAGCAAGTTACTGCGATTGGCGGATTCTGTGCCGTGTACTCTCCGGACGGGGCACGATTGGTTTCGGCGGGGCCGGGTAACTCGGTGAAGATATGGAATGCATCCACCGGGCAGGCAGTGCTGACGCTCCCAGGGCACACCGGCGACGTTCGCAGTGTCGCATTCAGCGAGGATGGCAAGCAGGTGGCATCGGCGAGCGCGGATCACTCCGGACCAACCGGACCAATTTTAACCCACTGGCTGGAACATGCATCGAACCGGGATCGGACCAACCCCATAGACATAGGGTTTGGTCCGATCACCTCCGGTCCATCGGGACAACTCAATTTGGTCCGGTCTGTCTCGATTGGTCCGATGAAGAGATTGGGGGAGTCGTCGACTCGTCCTCGACTTCAGCTCGGTGACTCGGCGGCGACTCGCTCGGTGTACCAGAGATCGAACTCGATCTCAGCCAGTACTCAGGAGATGACAGAAGAGACCTACACAACTCTCGCCTCTGCTCTCCAGATGTATCTGGCCGACTCCGGGCCTCAGACAAAACTGATGCGAACAGCAGCCCAGGAATGGCTGTCGGCCTGGGATCGAAGGAATTCTCCCCAGGAGATCGAGATCGAAATCGACTCGATTCTCATTCCAAGCGGTTCATCGATCGCCAGTTTTGGCATGCTGGCCCCCAAGTTGACCGTTGGGATCGATGACAAACAAGAAACCAACCCGAAAGCTGATCCCGCCAATCGTGTGAGCCTGGGGAATCCATTTCATTCGTCATACACATACGGCCCGTTCTCGATCTCGTCCGTAACCGAGTATGAATTTGCCCGTTGACTGCTTGTCTAGGAAGGTCTGGGCCTTATTGATCGCCGTTTGTGAGGGTTCCTCGGCCCTGACCAGTCCACTGACCGGAAGGAAGCTGGCGAGCGAAACGACGGTGACCATCAGGAGGGAGCGGACTGCGAACATGGGATTGTGCCTTTGAGTTGAGAGAGACCAAGCTTGGAAACGGTACGACTGAATGCAGTCGCAGGCCCCGCTGCCAGAGCGTTCAGAACCACCCGTCGTATCCGCAACAGGCTGGCTCTATCCATGAAATGGCAGTCCGGTTCGAATCTGTCCGATCATTCTTCTGATTTCTTCGTGAAAGACGCGAAGCTGCATTTGGGAATTGGCCTTGGCTGTTTCGTAACGACAATTCTATCAATGGATTGCGATCGCCACTCTGTTGCAGTTGCGACAACAGATTTGTCCGGACTGGTTCACCCATCCTGACAAACCGAATTCGTTTGTGTTCACTTGAACAGTAGATTGGTCACATGTACACTCGTGGTGTTTGGAGCCATTTGTCGCAGGTGTCACGTGTCTAAATTCGAACTTTCGACCTTGCCGTGGGGGCCAGGAAGAGGCTGTCAGCGTGGGTGTGGTTGTCGTGGAATGTGCAGGTGGTTGCGGGAAGCATCACGGTCGTTGAACTGGTGGAAGAGGCTTGCGACTGGACAGAGCAAGTGCGGGTCACGGAGCGGACAGGGGTGCGGATGTGGGAATTGCGATTGCGCGATGTCCCACACGTACACATGCAAGGGAAATCGACGCTACCGGTACTACCTCTGTGGCCACGCCCAAAGGAATGGACGCGACCAGTGCCCGGCTCCTTCGGTTCCCGCCGGTGAGATCGAACGGTTCGTGGTCGACCAGATCCACCAGATCGGTACCGATCCTAAGCTGATCACCGAAACCATTCGACAGGTCCGACTCCAATCCGAAGACGGCATCACTCACTTGGCCGAAGAACGCACCTCGCTCCAACAGCAACTGCGAGCTCACCACGCCGACTTGCAGGCGACCGCCAGCCTTCCGAGTAGCACCAAGCGTGTCTCACAACTGGCCGACCTGCAGGAACGAATCGGCACCACCGAAAGCCGCCTGACTGAGATCGACAACGAACTCGCCGCACTGCAATCCAACCAGATCGACGAGTCCGAAGTCACCCGACTGCTGGCCGAGTTCCACCAGACATGGGAATCCCTCGCCCCCCGCGACCAAGCCCGAGTCATCGAACTCCTGATCGAACGCATCGACTACCACGGCCAACAAGGCCAACTCTCCCTTACCTTTCGCCCCAGCGGCATCCAAGCCATTACCCAGGAGACCGCCATATGAACATCCCGATCACCATCACCCGCGAATTCCACACCACCCGCCGCCAAGACGGCCGCCAGCACCTCCGCCCCGGCCCCGCCCCAGAAACCCCCAAGGGAAAAATCCCCCGCATCAGCCGCCTCATGGCGTTGGCCATCCACTGCCACGAACTGCTCCGCTCCGGCCAAGTCTCCAACCAATCCGAACTCGCCCGGTACGCGAACATCACGCCTGCCAGAATGACCCAGATCCTAACCCTCCTCAATCTGGCCTCAGACATCCAGGAGGAACTCCTGTTCCTGCCGAGAACGACAACTGGGCGTGGGGAGGTTCAGGAGAAGGATGTCCGCAAGATCGCGATGGAGTTGGATTTGGGGAAGCAGCGGGAGATGTGGTCAAAGGTGCAGAGGGAGTAAGAAATGGGGCCGGGCTTATTCAGCCCGGAGAATGCCAGCCGGGCCGCCAAGGTCGCTAAGGTGGCCACGACCGCTTCAATGGGGCCGGGCTTATTCAGCCCGGAGAATCTGGGACCGGCTGTCCTGCTCGGGTGCAATGCTCGGCGCTTCAATGGGGCCGGGCTTATTCAGCCCGGAGAATCCGACCAGGCTGTTCGGCTGTGGCGAGTGCAGACCGGCTTCAATGGGGCCGGGCTTATTCAGCCCGGAGAATAAAGGCTTTGGTTGGTCCTGAGAAGAAAGCTAAGGCTTCAATGGGGCCGGGCTTATTCAGCCCGGAGAATCTCGCAGTTATTTCGGACTCATCAGGCGGGCTACTGGCTTCAATGGGGCCGGGCTTATTCAGCCCGGAGAATAAATGGCTCTGGAATCCAAAGCACGAGAAATGGGGTTGCTTCAATGGGGCCGGGCTTATTCAGCCCGGAGAATCACAGCGCGCCGATTGAATCAGAAACTCTATCTCGGCGCTTCAATGGGGCCGGGCTTATTCAGCCCGGAGAATCTTGTATATGTAGTCATCACTAACCACCTTGCTGGAGCTTCAATGGGGCCGGGCTTATTCAGCCCGGAGAATTAGATGGAGGATTGGCACGATGAAAATGAATGGCGTGGCTTCAATGGGGCCGGGCTTATTCAGCCCGGAGAATTGTGGAGTCCGGCTTGACGTGTCTTTTCAGGAGGAC
>QWPB01000132.1 GCA_003671275.1 Planctomycetota bacterium
AGCAACGCTCGATGTCGTCTCCGGGCGCTCACGCTTCCGGCTCGTGGAGTAAAACTCTGCGATCTCTCGCTTACACCGCGTCCAGGGCCTGCTTCAGGTCGCCGATGATGTCGTTCACATCTTCAGTCCCGATCGACAGGCGCACGAAGTCCGGGGTCACGCCGGTGCTCTTCTGCTCTTCCAGGGTCAGCTGCTGGTGCGTCGTGCTGTTCGGGTGGATGATCAGCGACTTGCTGTCGCCGATGTTGGCCAGGTGCGAGAACAGCTTCACGTTGTTGATCAGCTTGATGCCGTTCTCACGCTGCTGCGTCGGCGTCGCACCGGCGATGCCGAAGCCGAACACCGCGCCGGGGCCGCGGGGCATGTCCTTCTTGGCCAGGGAGTAGCTCGCGTGTGACTCCAGACCGGCGTATCCGACCCAGCTGACCTTCTTGTGGCTGGCCAGGAACTTGGCGACGGCCAGGGCGTTGTCGCAGTGCCGTTCCATCCGCAGGTGCAGCGTCTCCAGACCCTGCAGCAGCATCCAGGCATTGAATGGGCTGATCGCCGGGCCCAGGTCGCGCAGCAGCTGGGTGCGGATCTTCAGGATATAGGCGATGTTCATCCCGCCGAAGGTGTTGTAGAAGCTCATCCCATGGTAGCTGGGGTCAGGATCGGTCAGCTCGGGGAACTTGCCGTTGTTCAAGGGGAATCCGCCCTTCTCGATGATCGCTCCACCGATCGAGGTGCCGTGCCCGCCGATGAACTTGGTGCAGCTGTGCACGACGACATCGGCCCCGTGCTTGAACGGCTGGCACAGGAACGGGCTGGCCATCGTGTTGTCGACGATCAGCGGGATCCCGGCCTCGTGAGCGATCTGGGCGATGGCGGCGATGTCAGCGATATCGCAGCGCGGGTTGCCGATCGTTTCGAGGTACAGGCAGCGGGTGTTGGGCTTGATCGCCTTTTTGAAGTTCTCGGGATTGCTCTGATCGACGAAGTTGCAGTCGATCCCCATCTTGGGGAAGGTGTAGTGGAACAGGTTGTACGTTCCGCCGTACAGGCTGGACGACGAGACGATATGCTGACCGGCCTGAGCAATGTTGAGGATCGCCAGCGACTCAGCCGCCTGGCCCGAGGCGACGGCCAGAGCTCCCGAGCCGCCTTCGAGCAGCGCCAGCCGCTTTTCGAGCACATCGGTCGTGGGGTTCATCAGGCGGGTGTAGATGTTCCCGAATTCCTGCAGCCCGAACAGCTTGGCCGCATGGTCAGTGCTGTTGAAGACGTACGAAGTCGTCTGATAGAGCGGCACTGCCCGCGAGTTGGTCGTCGGGTCGGGAGCCTGACCTCCGTGAAGGCAGATGGTTCCAGGCTGAAGTGGTTGATCGGACATGGGCGGAAGGCTCCAGAGATGCTTGTCAGAAACGGTAAGGCCGCCATGGTAATCGGGCGGATTCACCATCGCAAAGGAGTTGCCTGCGCGATTCATGTGGGCCATTGAGCCCAAATCGGCAGAGCAGGTATCAAGTGGGGTTACTCTTGAAATACCGTCTGTAGATTCTCACGTTCCGCCACGCTGCGGCCCTCTACGGGGCCCAGGATCATCAGGGCAGTGGCCCAGCTGTCAGCCAGGAGGGCCGAGGGGGCGATGACGGAAACGGATTTGAGTGTGGTCGTGATCGGTGTTCCCGAGCGGGGATCGATTAAATGCGTCGGCTGGCGGGTGATTGCCGATGTCGAGATTGCCTGGTCTTGCAGGGTGACGGACCGATGGGCCACCCCGAGTTCACGAGCATCCTCGATTCCAATCCGCCACCGTTGATCCGGTGCGGAGGAACCGTGGGCCCAGTACTCGCCTCCCAGTTCGATTAATGCATCGTGAACTCCACGAGCCTTGAGGAGTCCTGCGAGACGGTCGAGAGCGTACCCTTCGACCACGGCGTTCAAGTCAAGTTCCAGTCCGCTTCGGCGTTTACGAATCGCCGGGGGCGACTGCCGGACTTCGATGAGGTGGGCTCCGGTTCGTTCCCGAGCGGCGAGTTGTTGTTCGTGCGTCGGTTGGCGCGGATCGGAGTGCAGTCCGGAAGGCTGCCAAAGTCGCCACATCGGGCCCATCGTTGGATCGTAGACTCCTCCCGTTTTTTGGGAGAGTTCCAGCGCCCACGCTGCCAGTTGAGCCAGCTCCCGGGACACGGTCATCCATTCCGGGAGTCCCTCCTCATCCAGAAGTGGCTCGCTCTGATTCCACCGACTCAGTTCAGAGTCGGCCTGATAGAGTGAGAACACCTTTTCCAGGCGGTTGAGTTCATGTTGAATCGTCCGCTCCAGTTCGATCCTTGGTACCGGGCAGTCGTGCCGAATGGTCAGACTCCAGGTGGTTCCCATCGTGCGGCCTTGAACGCGATCCAGGGACAGCGGAGCACTGGCCGCGGCAGCGGGCGTTGAGACTGGGGACGCGTTATCAGAGGCCATCCCCAGAAGGATTCCCATGATCAGGCAGGCCGCCGCCACGGAATCGGCTCGGGAGAGTTGGTCGCTGCGGGAATGCCTTCTGACGTAGTTGAGTACCACCCCGGTGGGGCATCCCATTCGACAGTAGGCCATCGGCACAAAGAGCGAGGCGACCAACCCCACCACCGCTACGGCCAAGGTCGGCCAGGCCGCCGCCCGCCAGGCATAGGCATCGAAAGGTTCGATGTCGACGAGGTGAAAGGTCGCCTGTGTCGTCGCCACGAAAATAACCCATAACAACAACGCGGGACGGATTGCCATCAAGACCGAATAGAGGCGACGAGGCATTCTTTTCGTGGATCTCCATCGGCGCGGCAGGAGTTGTTGGACCGCTCCATGAGGGCACAGATGCGAACAGTAGACATTCTGCCCCGTCGTGATCGGAACGATCAGGGCTGCCGCCGACAATACGACCAGTCCCAGTGCCGATGTCCAGGGAACTCCGCTCTGGGCCCAGCCGACGAACATCGCCATCGACAATAATTCAGCGTGCAATACGCCCAGAACCAGAACGACCACCCCCTGAAATAATCGACGTAACCATCCCACACCTCGCCAGCGAGTCGATCCCAGAATGATGCCGAACAGGACGACACTCACGGTCAACAACTCACGCCAGCGGCTGCTCGGACGCGGGGCAGGTTCGCCGTGAGCGGCGGCTTTCCGCTCTTGGAGATCGGCTGCCGCGCGAACCAGTGATCGGGCCACGGCGATGCTGGTCATGGTGGCCCCGGAGACGCCCTCCACATGGTGTTTTTCAAGGTCCAGTCGCGCCAGTTCGGGCAACGGATATCGCTTGAACAACTCAAGAAAGTAAGTGTCGTCGCGGACATAGGTCACGTATGGCTCGTTGTCGAAGCTGCCCCCCAGGGTCACTGCCGTGAGTGTCCCATCAGGATGGATGCCGATCCGGGATTCCGTGGGGCCTTGGAATCCGATGATTTCATCCGCAGCAGGAGAGGTTCGGAGGATTGAGCCGAGACGCTGCCCGTTCGCGTTGTTGACCTGCCAAAGCGTGGGGATGGTCAGGTCCGGTTGAACACTGGCCGCCAGAGGAAATAAAGCGAGGGCGTCTTCTGTCGTGAGTGGATGGGGAAATTTAGTCGCGGTATGCGTCGCTCCCAGGCGGCGCTGGAGTCCCTGAGCCATCGCGAGGGAGGTCAGCGTCGCCCCCGTGACGCCATCAATCTCCGTGCGTCTTGCCGCTTCTTCCCAGCTGAGGCCGGTCCACTGTTTCAGGAACCGTCCATCACGTTCAATCAGTGCGACATGGTCCCGCGTGTCGCGACTGGACAGCACGAGAGTCCCGAGAATGCGTGACTGGACGTCGAATGCCACCAGCAAATTGGAGGGACCGGAAAAGCCAAGAAACGGTTCACTGGCAGGGGCAGTCTGTACAATGAACCCCAACGATTGTCCGTTCACTCCGATGACTGGCAATGCGCCAGATGGTTCCGCAGTGCCATAGGTGGCAGCTGTCGGGTACAGCGGTTGAATTCGCTCAATGGGGATGCGAGCCAGTGATTTGGTTTGTGATGAGGGGCGGAGAGCGGTGTGCTTTGAATGAATGACCCACAAAACGGCGGCCAGAAGTGCCACCCGCGCCAGGTGTACCGCCCAACATTTCCCGGGTCGGCTAATGAGCGGAGCGTGTGTTGTCACGATGAAGAATGCCTGGGCAGTTGAAGATTCAGAGCATTCGAATTCGACCTCAACAAATCATCCAGTCCACGAAAGCGTACGTGTTGTCCAAAGACTAATGCTCCGAATCACCGAATCCCGAGGAAGCATCAGGCGGCGCGGCGCATCGGCAGAGAGATGACCTTTGGCTCTGCAGCCACGCCAAAGGCTCGAGCGACCGAATCGATCACACGGTTCTGTCGCTCTTCACCGAGTTCGGCATAGATCGGCAGGGCGAGCACTTCCTGGCAGGCCCGTTCGGATTCCGGGAACTGCCCCGGCTGATAGCCGAGTGCCGCAAAACACTTCTGCAGATGCAGCGGGACGGGGTAGTAAACGGCATGACCGATTCTGTCCGCCTTGAGGTGTTCCATCAGTTCGCCGCGGCGGCCTTCATGCACGCGAACCACATACTGGTTGTAGACGTGCGTATTGCCTGGTTGGGTGTAGGGTGCTGAGATGTGACCTGGCAGGCCAAGTTCTTCAAACGATCGGTCATATCGGGCCGCATTGGTCTGTCGCCCATGGGACCATTCGTCCAGCTTTTTTAGTTTGACCCGCAGGACAGCGGCCTGCAATGCGTCGAGGCGGCTGTTGAATCCGACCTCGATGTGCTCGTAACGCCCGACATCTCCATGGACCCGCAACCGCCGCAGCCGGGCGTTGAGATCAGGGTCATCGGTGGTCATCATGCCGCCGTCACCCGCTCCGCCGAGATTTTTGGTGGGGAAGAAGCTGAAGCAGCCGATGGTGCCGAGGACGCCTGTCCGGCGGCTGTTGTATGCGGCACCAATCGCCTGGCAGGCGTCTTCAATGATCGAGATCCCGTGACGCACCGCGACACGCCACAGCGGTTGCATGTCGGCACACTGTCCGTACAGATGGACCGGCATGATGGCTTTGGTACGTGTGGTTACGGCCGCTTCGACAGCTTCCGGACATAGGTTGTACGTGAGCGGATCGATGTCGACAAAGACCGGTCGGGCTCCCATTCGAACGATGGAACTGGCTGTGGCAAAGAACGTGAACGGGCTCGTGATGACTTCATCGCCCGGGCCGACATCCAGTGCCATTAACGCCAGGATCAATGCATCCGTACCCGACGCACAGCCGACAGCAAATCGGGAATCACAGTACGAGGCAATTTCGTCTTCCAGGCCGGAGACTTCATCGCCCAGGATGAAGCTCTGTTTTGTGAAGACTCGCTCCACGGCCTCCATCACTTCGCTGCGCTGCGTCTCAAACTGTTCGACCAGATCGATCAGTGGGACGGGGGCGGGGGGCGATGTCAGCGGCAAGGTTGCCTGTGACATGATGCGACTCCATTCGCAGCTCATGTGGGGCCAATTCAGAGAAATCAGACAGCCAGATTCTGGCCGTAACTTCCCAACTCAAACAACTTAGGGCGACCGATGGCAAGTGTCAATATGAAGCCGGCCCCTAACTGAGGGTGCGGCATCATTTGCTGAAACTGGGAAAACCAATGGATTCCACGTCGGCGGGGCCGAGGGGCTGGGAAAACTCATCTGGGATTTTGTTCCTCTGCCGGATTACACTTCGGGTTGAGTCGGTCTCCTGGGCGAGTATCCCTAACATGGCTGAAGAGAATCCCGTACATCTGCCATTTCGAGTGGTCGTTGCTCCTGATCAGCAGGGAGGATCCGGGCCACAGCCGGATGCTTCCATTGAGGATGAAGCATCTTCCGATGAAGCGTGGAGTCTCGATGACCTGGAAGCTGCGTATCAGCAGGCGTTGGAGTCGCTGGATTCTCTGGAGGACGTCGTTGCTGAAGCTGTTGGAGGCGAATCCCCCGCCGTCAATGATGCGGAACCGTCTTTGCCGCAGATGACAGAGCCCGTGGACCCGGTGGCCCCTCGACCGTTTTTTGCTTCGCAACCTGCGGAAAACCTGGCTCCCGCCGTTAATCAACGGCAAGTGGTTGAAGCCCTCCTGTTTGTTGGGGGGGCGGTGTTGCCAACGCGTAAGCTGGCCGATCTACTGTCGGGGAGCGCGACCCCTGAGACCGTTCTGGAACTCATTGAAGCGTTAAATCAATGTTATGCGGACGAGAATCGTCCGTACCGTATTCAGATCGCCGAAGGCGGCTGTCGCATGCAGCTGCTCTCGGAGTTTGAGAAAGTCCGCCATCGCGTGTACGGGATCGGGCCGCGTGATGTCAAACTCAGCCAGGAGGTTCTGGAAATTCTCGCGTTCATTGCCTACTCCCAGCCTGTGGACGAGGAGCGGCTGAGTGGACTTCAGCGCGAGACAACGCTGGTTTCGGTCCGCCAGTTATTGCGTCGTGATCTGGTGCAGATGGAACGGGATGCCGCAGGCGAGGTCCAGTACAAGACGACTCCGCGATTTCTGGAACTGTTCGGATTGGGGGCGATCGATGATCTACCCCTCCCCAGTGATCTGGCTTTCAAATAGTCGGTCGAAGGCTCGGATTCTCGGCTTACTGGGCCCGTCCGGACACAATGGAGGCCAGCGATTCCGTGTCGTCGTCGATCTGGTCTTCCTCGAACCGGTCCATGACGGGCAGCGGGTCGAACGACATCCATGTGGGCATTACCGACATCATCGTGGCCAGCAATGACCCTCCCCGGATCAACCAGATGACATAACCGACCGTCAAGCTGCCGGTGACCGCGGTGGTGGTGCCAACCACGATATTTTCGAAGGTGACCGCAGACTCGTGATGCTCATTGAGTGAGTCTCGGAACGTGTTGAGGCCATCCCACAGAGTCTGGTTACGAAGTACCGCTTCCGTCAGGTCTGGCAGCGTGGTGAAGGGCAGGCTGTTCATGGCCGCCGCGTAACCCGGAATGCCACTCAGTCGGTCCGAGAAGGAAATGGCATTCCGATGCCCGGAACGGGTCTCTTTGTCTTCAAAAACCCCTTCCATCAACGAGTGGGCTGATTGGAGTTCCACGGGATGATTTGAGGGGGCTGGCCAGAGGATGTCACTGGTGAACGATCGGATGGACGGAGTTCCTGTCGATTGAGGTGGAGTGCTGGGAGGGGCCACTGGTCCCGTCCCGTTGCCGTTAGTCGTTGATTCCTGATCCCCGGTGCTGCCGCTGTCATCGGTAGAACCACTTCCGGTATCACTGGTATTTCCATCGGTATTGCCAGCGTCACCCGGGGCGGCCATGTGGACCTCGATCGATACCGTGGCGACAGCACTGGATTCAAAGCCATCACTCAACACGTAAGAGAATGTCTCAACCCCAAAGAACATGTTGTCGGGGATGTAGCTGAAGGAGCCATCTGCCGCTATGTTCAGTGATCCATGCAGCGGGCTTTGAAGGAGGGTCCATGTGATCTGCGGAGAGTCACTGTCACCGTCATTGGCCATGACTCCGGTCGCCAGGGGAACCACCAGAGATTCAAACTGTTTCATCGTGTACCGGTCATCCTGTGCCATCGGAGGCAGGTTGACGTTGTCCACGTGAATTGTGGTGGCCGCCAGATCGGTCAGGCCCGCGATGTCCGTGACCTGGACCGTCAGGAGGAAGGTGGACTGAGACTCGTAGGTGAATGCCGTGGAATCGGCCAGGGTGATCTGTCCATTGACGGGATCGATCGCGAATCGTCCACCCGTGTTTCCAGACAAAAATGTGTAGCGAAGCAGGTCGCCCGCGTCGACATCGGAAGCCATTACCGCTCCCACGACATGACCCAGTGCGGACCATTCGGGAATGCGGTAGTCACCATCCAGAACCACCGGTTGTTCATTCAGATCGATCAGCGAAATGCTCAACGTCTGCTGATCGGTCAGGCCCGCCCGGTCGGCGACCTGAATCGTCAATGTGAATAAAGGGTTGGTTTCGAAATCGAGGGCCACCGGATTCATGACAGTGATGTCACCCGAAAGGGGATCGATCGCGAAGGCCCCGGAGGTGTTGCCCGCAGCCAGCGAGAATTGCAGTTCGTCCCCCGCATCGACATCACTGGCCAGTACGGTGCCCACCAGGATGCCCGCTGATGGATTCTCAGCGAGTGACAGGGCACCGCCCACGAGAACCGGGGCTTCATTCAGGTCGAGCAGCGAGAGTACGAAGCTGCGATCAAGGGCCAGTCCGCCCTGATCGGTGATTCGGGCGGTGATGACGTGGTTTGTCGCGGTTTCGTAATCCAGGCTTCCGCGAACGGTGACCTCTCCGGTCACCGGATCAACGGCGAACAGCCCACCGGCATCATCGATCAGCGTGTAAGTGGCACTGTCGCCCGCGTCCACGTCCGTGCTGGTCAGTTGTCCGACAAAGGTTCCCGAGGAACTGTTTTCGTTGACGGTTCCGCCGATCAGATTCAGTGTTGTTGGGAGTTCATTGAGATCGAGCAGATCCATGGTGGTCGTCGTGGACTGGGGGACTCCAATGCCATCGGTGACAGAAATCAGCAGAGAGAATGTCGGCTGGCTCTCGAAATCGAGAGAGTCCGGGTTGTAAACGGTGATGATCCCGGTTGTCGCATCGATGGCGAACGCTCCGCTGGAATTCCCTCCCACGATGGAGTAGTTCAGCGTCGCTCCCGCGTCCACATCGGTGGCGATGATTCCACCGACCACGGTGCCGGCGGATGCATTTTCAGTCAGAGTCAACGTCTGTGGTCCGACCACGGGCAGGTCGTTCACGGGTGTGATGTTTACAGTGAATGTTCGGACGGTGGTGATGGCACCGTCCGATACTGTCATGGTAATCGTGACAGGACCGCCGTTCTGATTCAGGGACGGTGCGAGCGTCAGAGTCCGATTCGCCCCCGTACCTGCCAGAATCAAGTTGGCATCGGAGATCAGTGACTGATTACTCGACGTGGCGGTTACCAGCAGCGTGTCAGCCAGGTTTTCTGAGTCATCGACTGTGAAATTTAGCGAGCTGAGTGTCGTGTCTTCGTCGACACTCTGATTGGAGATCACACTGATGGTCGGGGCATCATTGACACTGATGAAGCTGATTGTGGCGACCTGTGGCCCCACCGAAAGCTGGGCATCGCTCACGGTCAGCGAAAACGTCGGGGCTGCGTCCGATCCGTTGTGAATGAATTGAATCAAGTTGGCATTGACATCTGCCTGCGTGAATGTCGTCACTGGAACACTGGGCGTGGTGATGAACTCAAACTGGCCCCCCGTCAGGTTGCTAACACTCCACGTCAGTTGAGTGGGGGTGTGATCGGGGTCGGTCACTCCAATATCACTGGCGGTAAAGACGTAACTGCCTCCCTCGGTAATTGGCAGCGCTGCGGCTGTCAGGATCGGAGCCTCATTCACGTTGCTGAGGTCGATCGTGACGGTCTCGTCCACCGCAGTGTGAATTCCATCGAATACGGACACGCTCAGTGTCCAACTGGCTGTTGTCTCGAAATCGAGGAAAGTCCCGTTCTGAACCGTGATCAACCCCGTCAGCGGATTGATGGCAAATGCACTGGAACCTGTTCCTCCGGTGATCTGCCAGTTCTGGAACAGCCCCAGAATGTCGACATCAACTGCCAGAACGACTCCGACAAGAGTGCCATTGGGGGCGTTTTCAGGAATGGTAAACGATTGATCCAGTGTGATTAGCGGAGTGTTGTCATTCTGGTCGGTGACCGTGATGATGTAATCCAGACTGCTGGTCGACAGGTCCGTGCTGGTCGCTTGCACGGTTATGGTGTGGCTCGTGGATGCTTCATAGTCGATCGGATTAGCGACCGTAACGACACCTGTCAGCAAATCGATTGCAAAGAGTCCACCGGCGTCGTCGAGCAGTGAGTAGGTCACGCTGTCTGTTCCGTCGAAATCATCGGCAATGGCCGTGATGCCAACGGTCGAGCCAACAGCTGCGTTCTCGACAACATCGTTGGTTCCCGTGTCCAGGTCCGTGATTGCGGTGATGTCATACTCGTCGACATCGGTTACCGAAATCGTAAAGTCTCGCAGCGAACTGGTGCCGTCCGTGCTCAGAGCTTGTACGCG
>QWPB01000020.1 GCA_003671275.1 Planctomycetota bacterium
CACGTCATCTCGTATTGCAATGGAGAGTTCTTGAAGCATCTGGAGGCGATTAAGGTCTATGCCAAGTCGACCACATTTGTGAATTGCATGACGTGGCTATTTGACCAAGAAAAGGAGATGCACCGCCGAGGGTTGATTGACTGCTTCTTGTACCAGACGGATCATGCTCGTGAGAGGGTCCAAGCGGATCTGCTGACGATCAACTCGAACTACCGCTGGCAGAAGGTGCGACCCTATTTTCATCTCGACGATTTTCCGTTTCACCGTGACCGCCCCGAGGACATGTTTCGCTTTGCCCGGATCTCGCGGGAAGACGGCGGGAAGTATCATCAGGCCCAGCTGTGGGTCTATGAGACGATGGTCGCTCCAGTTTTGAAGGAAGGGGTGATGCTGGGGGTCAACGACAAGATTCGCGAGAAGATCGGTCGAGACCCCCATAGTCCAGGGGTTGGGCATCAACTGATCTCCACAAATCGCGAGGAATGCCTATTTCGAAGGCCACGGGGCGTTGGTAAACTGTCCGCAGCCAAGGAGACTCCGCGCATGAGCCAATCGCCTCAACAACTACTTGCAGAAGCACTCGAAATGCCCTTGGCAGATCGTGGGCAGTTGGCTGCAGCATTGATTGAAAGCCTCGACGAAGGCACTGATGATGATGTCGAGCAGGCTTGGGCCGACGAGATTCAACAGCGGCTGCGGGATATCGACGAGGGAAAGGTCCAGATGATCCCGTGGTCCGAGGTTCGTCGTCGGCTGAGAGGGCGGGATGGCTCCGCTAGTTGAATTTCATCCACTGGCCTCTGATGAAGCTGTCGCAGGTCAGGAGTGGTATTTCGAGATCCGTCCTGATCTGGCCGAAGCGTTCGAAGTGGAGTTGATCCGTGCGATAGAGCGAGTGGCAGCGTCTCCGGGACGCTGGGCACCGCATCTTCACGGAACACGGGCGTTTATGCTGCACCGGTTTCCTTACTTCATTGTCTACCGCCAGATGGATGAAGTAGTGCAGATCGTGGCAGTGCAGCATGCGAAGCAGAAGCCGGGTCACTGGGTGTCACGCATAGAAGCGGATTAGAACGGCACATCATCCAGATCGACCTTGGCCCAGGCGGCACACGGTTCCGGCTTGGGTCCAAGCTGGTAGGCGATGATCCGCTCAAACTTCTCCCCGACGATCGACCGCACTGTGATTCGGTCAGGCCAGGCCAAGGCTCCCGCGCTGGCTCGGTCGACAGCCTCCTCAGCGGTAGAAGGAACAGGATCGGGTGAGCGGGCAGTCCACCATTGCTGAGCCTTCAGCCGGGCTGGCCTGAAGTGGACCCCGTATTTTGGACCACGGGGATAGATGGAAAGTGTGGCCGGAATCGGGGACAAGTTGGGGAGTCGTGATTGGTTCTCTGAAGGTCCGAAGAGATGGCTCGGAAGCGTCGGTTGTTGAAGCGTCGTTCAAAGCTCGGATGGCGTTGGATGCGGTGCGGGGGCTCAACAGGGAGCGTATTGAGGGCCGCAGCTTGGTCAGTCACGGTCAAGGTCGTATACACATTCATCGTCAAATCGATCGTGGAATGTCGGGCGAGGCCTACGAACCTGCCGATCAGGTTGTTCGGCCCTTCACCGAGAAGCCACCCGACGGACCATCCGGCCAGTCCTCCACCGTCAGCCCCGGAGAGCACACTGCCCGCGAAAGCGAACGCTAAATCGACATCCGAATGACGTGAATTCATCCCCATCGAGGGGGCGTCGTTGCTCATTCACCGACTCCCCGCCCCGTAGCTATTAGACGTTGGGCTAACCCACTTGCCTAAACTCGATGGATCAAGACTTCGGCAGCCACGGGAACAGCCGCTTCACGGCTGCAGCATCCAGCGGGGCCCCGTATTCGCACCCTTCGAAGGCGTCAATGTACTTGATCTTCGCTCCCCGCTCGGGACCATAGGTCTGGATCACCAGTTCCCGGAACCGGTCGGCCAACGGGGCGATCCATGCCAGGATGAACTCGCGGAGGAACTGCTTCCGCTCATGAAGGCCCGTCGGCATCGGCTGGTCATCAAAGAACCCGATCCACGGCATCCACTCGTAGAATTGCGACTCGTGGCAATCGAGCATGTCGATTACCTGGTCGAGGACTGGCTCAATGTCAACCACCACCGTCGGACTGAAGGGGTAGGGGCGTTGGAAATGATCGGACAGGAACCCCATCACCGGATTTTTTCGTAATGGCGGCACGTCGGGAACAACTGCGGGGACCATCACCATGTAAGCCGCATCGCACACGATCTGTGAGGTGTACCGATGGTCCGGGTGATAGTCGTTCGGGCGATGCGTGAGAATCAGATCGGGAGCATACTCGCGGATCAAACGGATGATCCGGTAACGGGCCTCTAACGTCGGCTGCAATCCGCCGTCGGGGAACTCCAGCACATCGTACCTCACGCCGATAACGCGTCCGGAGCGAGCGGCCTCTTCGGTCCGCCGCGCGGTCAATGTGGGGCCATACATCTGCTGATGCCCCGACTGGCCGTTGGTCACGCTGACGAACCGGACATCATGTCCCAGCGACCGATAAATTGCCGCTGTCCCGCCGGCCTTCAGGTCGCAGTCGTCCGGGTGGGCACCGATGATGAGGATACGGAGAGGAGTGTTAGACATGGGGCTGTAGAACGGACGTTCTCGTCCGTTCCCCTTCGTGAAAGTGATTCGGACAGGCAAGAGTGCCCGCCCTACCCGGACTCCTAGTGACCAATCCCATTTACGGCCAGCCAGCGTTCGCAGTCAAGGGCCGATTGGCAGCCGCTGCCAGCGGCAGTGATGGCTTGCTTGTAGTAGTCGTCCGCGACATCGCCCGCCGCGAAGACCCCTTCAACGTTGGTGTTTGTCCGGTGCGACACGGGCCACTGGATGTAGCCCTTGTCGTTGAGGGTGATCTGCCCCTTCAGGAAGTCGGTGTTCGGCGTGTGGCCGATCGCACAGAAGTACCCGGAGACTTCGAGAGTCTCGGTTTTCTGCGCGTCGACCAAGCTGCGAATGCGGACGCCGGTAACGCCCTCGTCGTCATTGCCGATGACTTCATCGACAGCGGAGTTCCACTTCACTTCAATCTTGGGATTGGCCAAGGCCCGGTCAGCCATGATCTTGCTGGCGCGGAACTCGCCGCGGCGATGCACGATGTAGACCTTTGAGGCAAACTTCGTCAGGTAGTTCGACTCCTCCATCGCACTGTCCCCACCGCCGACGACCACCAACGGTCGCTCGCGGAACCGAGGCAACGCTCCATCGCACACCGCACAGGCCGAAACCCCAAAGTTCTTGAACTTGTTCTCGGAGTCGAGACCCAGATAGTTCGCCCGCGCTCCAGTGGCAATGATCACCGAGTGGGCCACGATCTCCTGGCCTTCGAGCGACTTCATCCGGAACGGTCGCAGGGAGAGATCGATGTCGACAATGTCATCAGTCACGATCCGCGTGCCGAAGTTGAGGGCCTGTTGCCGCATCAGCTCCATCAGTTCGGGGCCGCTCACGCCATGGCCGCGATGAGGGGCCATGTACATCCGCCGCTGTGCATCGATCGATGCATCCAAATACCCCTGCATGTTTCCATGGGGGAACCCGGGGAAGTTCTCGACTTCCGTTGTCTGGTTCAGCTGCCCCAGTGGGAGTGTCCCCTTAATCTGGTTCTCGCCGTTGATGGCTCCTTCGTACACGATCGGGTTCAAGTTCGCCCGCGCTGTATAGATGGCCGCCGTCCAACCTGCGGGCCCTGAACCAATGATGACGACATTTTCCGGCACGTCAGACACTCCTGCGACTGGGCCCCGACCTCAATTGAGGTAGGGCACCCTCCTGCGCTCGCCGGCCTCCGCCGAAGAGCAGAATTTCCAGACGGGACATTATCCCATGCGTCTCGCTGTCGCAAATCTGGACCCGTCCACGCCCCCGAGAGAGGACGATTTTCTGGAAGATACCGCCGAGGCTGCTTTTTCGGGGGGACGATCCGGGAGACAATCTGGTAGATTCTTCCCACAGCTGGACGGGGCGTTTCGTATCCTGGTTCAGCCCGCAGTACGCGAAGGAGGAGTCGCTGATGTCCTGGTCTTCACGTCTGGCCCCGTGGATCGTCCTTTTCATGGGCTGTTCTGGAACGCTGGCTGTTGCAGCCGAGCCCCCCACCCCCCGCGCGGTGGCCGCCCAGATCGACCAGCTGATTACGGAACGCTGGGCCGCAGACAAGATCACCCCGACCATCGCCAGCGATGATGCGGAGTATCTTCGGCGGGTGTATCTGGACTTGTGTGGACGAATTCCGCCCGCCTCGGAAGTCCGCGATTTTCTGGCAGACACGTCCCCGGACAAGCGAGAAAAACTCGTTGACCGTCTTCTGGAGAGCCCGACGTATATCATCAACTACACCAACGTCTGGCGGGCCATCATGCTGCCCGAAGCGTCCTCTGATGAGACGGTGCGATTCTTTCTGCCGGGATTTGAGGCATGGCTCCGGTCCCGGCTGGCTGAGAATCGGAACTACGCCCAGATTGCCGAGGAATTGCTAACGCTGCCCCTGAACGGGATGGCGATGAACGATTTTCAGCAGCCGGAGGAACCCAGCCCGCTGGCCTTTTACCGGGCCAAACAAGGGAAGCCCGAGGAGATTGCCGGGGCCAGCGCGCGGATGTTTCTGGGGGTGCGAATCGAATGCGCTCAATGCCACAATCACCCGTTTGACAAATGGAAACGCGAGGAATTTTGGAGCTACGCCGCGTTCTTTAAAGACACGGGAACTCTTCAGTCGCCTCAAAATGCGGTCCAGGCAGTCATCGAGAGCGGGCTGGGAAAAGTCGGAACCCGCTCGATCAAGATCCCCGAAACCGAGACGGTCGTCTCCGCTCGTTTTCTGACGGGTGAGGAACCCGATTGGTCACAGATCGCTGACAGCCGGGCCAACTTGTCACGATGGGTCACCTCTCCTGGGAATCCTTATTTCGCCAAAGCGGCGGTGAATCGCGTCTGGACTCACCACTTTGGAATTGGCATCGTCGACCCGGTGGACGATTTTTCGGACAACAATCCTGCCAGTCATCCGGAGATTCTCGATCTGCTGGCTCGCGAATTCGTCGCCCATCAGTACGACTTCAAGTTTCTGATTCGCACGCTCACCGCCACCCGCGTTTACCAGCTATCGTCCATCCGGTCAGACGCCAGCCAGGACAACCCGCGGCAATTCGCGAGGATGCCGGTTCGGGGTCTGACCGCGGAGCAGATCTTTGACTCACTGGCACAGGCCACGGGCTATCTCCAGCCGTTCGACCCGGAGCAGCCCCTGAACTTCAACCAGGATCAAGCTCGGCAGGAGTTCCTGGAGACGTTCGAAACCGACACCGGCATCGAACGTCAGAGTACGATTCTACAAGCCCTGGCACTGATGAATGGGACGTTTGCCTCGGACGCGACCAGTGTGCAGGAGCTGTTGCGATCACGAAATGATAAGAACGGGACATTGGTGGCCATTGCGGAAGCCCCCTTCTTCAACGACGAACAGAGAATCGAAGCACTATTTCTGACCACGCTCAGTCGGTTTCCCACGGACGCTGAAAAAATACGGTTCCTGGCATACCTTCAGACAAACGCGGCAACCGACGTACCCGCCCGTCCTCTGGCGGATTTGTTCTGGACGCTGTTGAATACGACCGAATTTCTGTCGAATCACTGATTTGGATGAGTTCCAGCGAAAGTCCTTCGCTGGAATCCGTTCAGTGAAACTCGATGAATTTAGAGCGAATTCAGATTCTGCCTTCTGATCGCACAGACAGGAAGGTCGGTGACACCAAATCAGTGGGGGCCGCATTCTTGTTGGCCCTCACCGGGCAGACTCCGTAGCCCCTCTTGGAAGCGGCTCAAACTTCCGGCTTCGGTACGGCTGCCAGGTTCGTGGGCCGCTTGAAGTGGAAAGTCTGACGTAGCGGAATAGAATCCAGCGAGCTGTTTCCTCCTTGCCGAGAAATCCCGTGTCTGCTTCTCTTGAAGAACTGTCCCAGCGTAAGAAGGTGATCCGCGAGCAGGCCCACGCCGCGCGGCAGGCCCAACTCGACAAGGACGGCGTCAGCCAGCAGATCCTGTCCCGTGTCATGCACCTGCCGGAGTACCAGCAGGCCGGGACCGTGATGTTTTATGTGGATGTCCGTACGGAAGTCCGCACGCGACAGGCTCTGCCAGAAGCACTGGCGAGTGGCAAGCGAATCGTCGTCCCTTATTGCGTGGACGGTGAACTGGAGCTGTTCCATCTGGAATCGATGGACGAGTTGGAACTCGGAATGTACCGCATTCTCGAACCGAAGGCCGAGCTGCGTTCCGTGACCGCGAAGAATGTTCCTGTTGAGGAACTCGATTTGATCATCGTGCCTGGTGTAGCCTTTGACTGCATGGGTGGGCGGACCGGGCACGGCAAGGGGTATTACGACAAACTTCTGGAGCACGCCAGATCGACGACGCCGCTCGTGGCGCTGGCGTTCGAATGCCAGCTGTTTCCTGAAATTCCCATGCAGTCGCATGATATCTTCATGGATCTGGTGGTGACCGAGAACGAGGCGTATCACGGTCGCGGACGGAACGAGTGCCCGGGAACGTGACGCCCCCACCTCTGCGATGGAATCCACGAGGTGGGTGATCCGGCATCAGTGTCGGTGCGTCTTGATTTTGTCTGACAATCCTTCTTTTTGAATCCTCTCATGCTCACTCTCGACAAGTTCTCGTTCGGAATCGGAGACCGATTTGCTCATCAGGCCTCCGCTCAATTGCGGGCCTTTATTCAACTGGCTGACAGTGGCGTCCAGGTGACTCCGGTCTGGAACAAGTCGAACCGCGAACACAACTTCGTCGGGTCTGAACCACAGAGCGTCTATGATGCGGCCCTGGCTGCCGTGAAGACAGCTGGCTGGTCTCGGGCGTGGCATGTCGATGCTGACCATATTCAGCGGGCGACGGTTGACCGGTTCATCAGCTGCTCCGATTTTTACACCATCGATGTGGCCGATTTTATCGGCCAGCCCGCAAGCGATGCGGAGATCGCGGCCTTCTTGACGCGGCATCCCGAGTTAGTCGGCTCGTTCGAGCTGCCGGGGATGGTACAAGGTTTCCGCACCGATGCCGCGTTCGTTCAGCGCGTGGCCCGCAAATATTTGACTGCCGCTCGGGCCGCAGGTGAGATCTATCGCCACATCTCGGCGAAACGGGGCGAAGATGCCATGATCGCGGAAGTCTCCATGGACGAGACCGACGCGCCCCAGACCCCGTCCGAACTGCTGGTGATCCTGGCAGCCCTGGCTGACGAGAAAATCCGGCTGCAGACGATCGCTCCGAAATTCACGGGACGCTTTAACAAGGGCGTCGATTATGTGGGCGACCTGCCGCAGTTCGAACGAGAGTTCAACGACGACCTGGCGATCATCGCCCATGCGATCCAACTCTATGGGCTCCCCGCGAACCTGAAGCTCAGTGTGCACAGTGGCAGCGATAAGTTCAGTCTGTACCCCATCATTCGCCGGGCTCTGCGGAAGACCGGTGCCGGAGTCCATGTGAAGACGGCCGGGACCACTTGGCTGGAAGAGGTCATCGGACTGTCAGAAGCGGGCGGCGATGGCCTGGCCCTGGTGCAGGAGATGTACACTTACGCTCTCGATCATGTCGACGAGCTGTGTGCTCCCTACGCCAGTGTCATTGACATCGATCGTTCGAACCTGCCCAGCCGGGACGTGATCGCCCGGTGGACGGGGGCTGAAATGGCCTCAGCGGTGCGGCACATCCCCAACCACCCGCTGTTCAACACGAACATCCGCCAGCTGCTGCACGTGTCGTTCAAACTGGCGGCTAAAGCCGGCAGCCGGTATACGAGTCTGCTCCGCGAGCACGAGGAAATCGTTGCAGAGCAGGTGACTGGCAATCTCTATGACCGGCACCTGAAGCCTCTCTTTGGATGAGAATCTCAGGCTGTTCGGGCTCGACACATCGTCATTCGCTGGATGGCATTGCCAAGTGGAACGGGTGCCGTGGCGACGGCTTTGCGTCGTCATGTTTTCTCAGCGGATCCAGTGAACGGTTTTGTCGGGAGATTGACGCTCCGAGACGCTCGCATGCTCACTCTGCTTCGCGAGGTGGCCCTATGAAGAACAGTGGAGGTCGAGGTGGGAAACACGCGTGACTTTAGTCGCGTGGTCAAGCACGCGGGGTGGTCCTGATTGAACTGTTCCCTTCTGGTGGGGGGAGTCGCTTGGGACTCTACCGTGGCGGCGGATCCGAAAGAGGTTTTTGCAAGTTGGGCTTTCCCCATATTGCCTCCTGTGCCAAGGCACACAGGTAGGCTGCAAAGCCAGCCAACCTGATGTTCTGAAAGAAAGTTCTCCGGGAGTTAAGGTGTGGATGGATTTCAATGTCCAGACCTCAATCTCCAGGAGAACGATCATGTTGTACGTGGCGGTGGACCAGCATGCCAAGCAATTGACGGTGAGTGTGCGGAACGTGGCAGGGGATGTGATTCTCCGGCGGCAGGTGAGTACGGAGTGGAGCAAGGTGCGGGCGTTCTGGGACGGTATTCGGGAGCAGAGTCCGGAGGGGTTTGTCGTGATCCTGGAGGTGTGTGGGCTCAACGACTGGCTGGTGGCGTTGCCGGAGATTGACCGACTGGAACTGGATCAATGTCTGGCGCAGTGGGCGCTCATCGACGTGCAGAAGAAACTGTTGGCTCAGCGAATTGCCTTGCGGCAGGAGCAGGATGCCCAGGCCCAGCTGGCCACGATCCCGGGAGCGTCGGTGTTCAGCAGCTTGGCACTCTCATGCCGGGTCGGGGATGCCGCGCGGTTTGACTCGCCCAAGAGCTTGTCGCACTTCTGGAGATTAACGCCGCGCTGCCGGAACTCGGGTGCGAGTACGGACCGGCTGGGGTCGATTACTAAGGAGGGCTCCAAGATGGCCAGGTTCATTCTGGCGCAGTTGGTGCTGCATGTCCTCAAGAAGGATCGCTGGATGCGGGACTGGTACCGACGAGTGAAGAATCGTCGCGGCTCGAAGATCGCCCGCGTGGCTGTGATGCGGCGGTTGACGGTGGTGATCTGGAACATGCTGAAGCATCACGAGCCCTATCGGTGCGGTGGCCCCGAGACGGTCCGTCAACAGCGGAAGCCCGACCCGGCTGCCCCGGCCAATCCCGCCTTGAGCTCATGAACCTTGCTGTGTCTTCGTCCTGAAATACGAGCAATCATCCACGAGGAATGAGGAGAGCGAACCACGAGAAGCTGCGGAATGGTCTTGGTCCAGCCTCCCTCGAGAGGCCGGGCCCTCGCGACAGTGGGGCAGTTCGAGGTGGCATCTTGTTCGGATCGCTGCGGCGTTGTCATGACGCAGCGGCGATCACAGAACGTCAACCTGATGAGAACGCCCCGCTGTCCGCGAGAGAGTCGTAGAACCCACTCGGTGTCCCGCCAATGCGGGAGCCACCGGGCCCTCGGCCTGGAGGTATCCACGAAGGGATGTATTTCAGTCCTGCCCCGGTTGCGGCCAGTCATGCCGTTGCTGAACTGCTCGCCGACATCGCCAGAGGGGCGGGATCATGAACACAGAGGCCGCCGCCGACAAGGCTCAAGAAGGCAGCCACCAACTCGCCATCACACGACCCGATCGCCCAAGTCCGCAGATGCCCGATGACTTATCCCGAGCACTGACACTTCACTTCACTTCACCAGCCCAACGTCCCAGAGCCCCCCCCCCTCTGACCAGTCAGAATCCGTACCCCGATCCCCATGACAAACACAAAACCATCCGAAATCCCACTTGACGAGAGCAATTCTTTCAGGGATGTGCCACCCCCGCCTACCTTGCTGGCTCTCTATCCATAGCGTCACCCCCTCAAGGAGCCTTCTCCGGTAAGGTAATGGTCGTCGTCCGCGAGCGAAATGCAACGGGCCATTTCGAGTCAACACTTCGAGTTCGCTTGTTATTGACAAAGACTTTCTCGGTGTAGATCGAATCATCTAATTCAGTCGTTACTTGATAGCGACCTGGCATGGG
>QWPB01000080.1 GCA_003671275.1 Planctomycetota bacterium
AACCTCTTGACCGGTCTTCTTGTCGAGGGCCACGATCATGGCTGACTGACCACCGGGAGTGCACAGCACCCGATCGCCATCAATCAGAGGAGACTCGGAGAATCCCCAGCCCGAGTGCATGCGGCCTTCCCAGTCACTGAAAGCCCGCGTCCAGACGATCTCGCCGTCTGCCGCTTTCAGGCAGGTAATCCGTCCATCGGAGGTCACGACATAGAGATTCTCGCCATCGATGGTCGGCGTGCAGCGGGCCCCTTCATAACCGTGTTTGGGGCGTTTGTCGGTCACAACCTTGGACCAGACGATGGTGTGATCAGCGAGGTTGACCTTCACCACGCCCTGGCCACCTTCCAGGTTGCCCGTCGTATACAGAGCGCCCTTCGAGATGGAGACGGACGAGTAACCTTCACCCATTCCGTCGATTGTCCACAGGTGCTTGGGCCCTTCCTTGCTCCAGGTTTTTTGTAGACCCGTTTCCGCAGACTTTCCATCGCGACCAGGGCCACGCCACTGTGGCCAGTCGCCACAATTTGCCACGGATGCACTCAGACTTAATACGCAGACCCAGGCGGCCCGCCACCATTGCGGCTGTCCCACAAACATCGAAGATCCTTCCGGTCGGTCAGAGTGTGGCGAAGATGCAAGTGATCTCCGCCGCCAAATTCAGTCGGATTCTAAGGAAGGCGGGGCACTGCCGGAAGAGAAGCCTTCGCAATGCCCCCCCGCAATCAGGGCGAAGTGGTTTTCGCAGCGGGTAACTGGCCGCGCCATCCCTCGACCGGGGCAGTCCCGCCCAGAGATCGGGCAATGGTGGTGGCGTTGACATCCATCATCCCGGCGTAGGTGCCTTCGTAGGTGCCCGGGGCGCCCATCGAGTCGGAGTAGAGTGTTCCGCCAACGGAGACCGGCCAGCCGCGCTGAGCGGTGCCTTCACGGACCGCTTCCAGGCTTTTCGGGTTGACGCTGGCTTCAACGAAAACCGTGGGGATTTTCATGTCCACCAGCAGAGCAACCAATGCGTTGATGTCATTCACGCCCGCTTCCGACTCGGTCGAGATTCCCTGCACCGACTTCACGGGGATCGAATAAGCCCGTGAGAAATAGGCGAATGCATCATGAGCGGTGACCAGCAGCCTTTGCGGTTCAGGGATCGAAGCGATCACTTGGCGGATGTACTGATCGAGGTTGTTCAGTTCAACGCAGAGCCGGTCGGAGTTTGTTTGATAGATGGCAGCATGGGGGGCATCAAAAGCCTGGAGCCGTCTGGTAATCGTGCGGGCACACTGAATCCACAACTGCACATCGCCCCACACGTGCGGGTCGTGGACACCCGCGACGTCCGAGGTAATCAACTGGTCTTCTGGCAGATCAGGGGTCACTGCATAGAACCGCCGACCGTGTTTCTCGGCAGCTTCGAAATCTTCCGTCATGCGACCTTCGAGATGCAGCCCGGAGTAGAACACAAGATCCGCCTGCATCATCAGGCCGGTATCACGGGCTGTGGGGCGGTAGAGATGCGGGTCCACCCCCTCGGACAGCAGCCCCAGCACCTCGCCTAGTTCACCGGCAATCTGTTGGACAAGGTCAGTCACCATGCCGATAGTGCATACGATCTTCCAGTGGCGCCCTGTGGTCGGTGCGGGAGGCGGCTCCGATGACGTGGGGGATTCACACCCGGACAACCACAGCCCCGTGCCCATCCCCAAAATCTGGCCCAGCCAGTGGCGGCGGTTCTGTGCCTCGGTCAGAAGGTCGGTTGACGGAACATCCAGACGAGACGTACGAGACACGCTGACTCCTGCATTTTCAGAAGGGAGACAGGAGTGTATCTCAGGCTACATTTCACGGCAATACGGGAATGTTGAGATGGACCATGAGTGTGTGCGTCCGGAAAGTGGATCGTCGGGTGCGTCAATCTTGTCTGCCGTACAGACTCGCACACACATGCGGATTCCGGGGAGTTCGAACTCCTTCCATGTCGAATTAGGGGGGCGGGAAACCTCCCCGAAAATCCGAGACATCCGGGAAGGAATTGCCATCTCACAGATTAGAACTCCACCGGGGTTCCATCGTTGCGTGCCGCGATTCGCTGGTACACACCCAGCTCATGAGTTTGCAGGCCGGGTTTGGATTCAATGGTTTCCTCGATCCAGCGGGCCGATCCATCGCAAAGAAGAATGTGCAGGCCCCCCGGGTGCTGGCTGGAAAATGAGGTCAATCCGCCATTGGGGCGCGACAGGTCACTGGCTTCGGTCAGAATGTCGTTTTCGTGCGTCGTGGATGTGACCCCAGCCCAGATTCCTCCCAGGCTGGAGGCTCCGCGTTCCGCCACCATCAGGGTGTTCGATGTCCCATCTGTGATGTCACGTATTCCAATTCGGGAGTTGACGCTGAAGATTCCGTTCAACCGCCGGGGGCCGCTTTCTCGGGGGCTGGGCAGCTGTCCCGGCCAGAAATCGCTGGCGGCTGACAATCGAGGAAACGGCAGACTGCCCGCATTGCCCGAGTAATTGCTGGTCGGCCAGCCTCCGCGAAACGAATTCAACTCGGGCAGGCTGTCCGAGGGGCAGCGATACGTGGGAATGGGTGTCATGATGGCGGTTTTTCGCTTGGGAACATTTCGGGTCTCATCGAGTTCGCCTCCATCCATGTAGAGGTTGTTATAGACGGGAGCCTGGTCGACGTAGGGCAGTATCGAGGACATCCAGCCGAAACCCTGTTGATTCGTGGAGTTCCAGTCCCGCACGACGAAACCCGGGGCAAATGAATTGTAGGTGTCGTGGTAATTGTGCAGAGCGAGCCCCAGTTGCTTGAGGTTGTTCTTGCACTGGCTCCGCCGGGCTGCTTCCCGGGCTTGGGTAATGGCGGGGATGGTGTTGACTGTCAGCAGCGAAGTCATCGCCATGACCACGACGAGTTCCACCAATGAAAAGGCACGCCGACGAACGGGAGAGAGCATTGTATTTTGTCCTGAAAACTGAAAAATGGAGAGGGAATTCCAGCGAAACCACGTACAGCGGGGGGCGATTACGGCAGTTCCACCAGTCGCCAATGGTCTCGAATCCTCTCGAACTTCAGCAGGGGATCAAACGCGGCAGGGTCCGCGGCCATCTGGGACCCGCGCTGTTTCACCTGCTCGATGGCCTCCCGGGTTTCGGCGGCCTGATCGAAAAATCGCCAGGAACCACCTGTCCGCTGTAATCGGACAGCCCGAGGTTTCTCTCCTGGTGACCGCCCCGGCAGTTCGCCACTGGCGATATCACCAGTGATGGCCAGTTTCCCTTTCAACATGGTCTCCAGATCGGCCAGCATTGTGGGGGCCAGTTCGGAATGGAGTTCAAACTGACTTGCGGTGAAGGCCAGCTGCTGGTCTTCCTGAAGTCGTACCACTTCGGCAACGGGCAGCATGTGGGTCAGGAATGTTTCGTACTGCTTGGCTTTCAGATCCGCGATCGCCGCTTTGAGGACGACCGTCAGATCGTCCCCATAACCGGGCAGCTCCGGCAGTGTGACTGCTGACTGGACGGGCTGAGAGGGAGCGTTGGGGGCAGCCGCTGACGGAGGAGCTGGGTAAGCGAACGCTTCGTCGTTATTTCCCTCAAAGCGTCCAGACAGGCTGCGGGTCAGGCGATCTTCCCACCGGCGGAGAATCGCCTTGGAACGTCGCAGATCGCTGGCAGTGTTGCCAATTGCCTTACGCTTGCGCAGGGTGCGAACCGCCTCTACGGGGTAATAATCTTCGATCAACGTTTCCAGCTGATCGTCTTTGAGTAGTTGCAGGGCGCGGGCGATATCCGCCTTGAGGATTGCGGATTGGGTTTCATCCGGGGTCGGAGTGGCTGACTGAGCCTTGGCGGGGGCGGCAGGGCGAATCGTGGGCTGGGTCGCGCTGGGGCGCTGGGCTTCGATCACTGCTCCACGCCCCAGCCAGACCACTCCGAGGAGGCCCAGCGTTACCAATTTCCATTTCCGATGTTTGTGCAACATGAAATTCCTCCGGGAGACAGAAAGACATAGAACAGATTCGGATTCTGTTTTCCTGTCTGCCGGACCTGAAGACAATTCCCGAAAAAGCTCTCTCGCGGCAGTCTGCCGAAGGGGGCTCCGGATTACAACTGCATGGCGGCGCGGCGGATCGCTTGAATCGCCCGCTGGCTGTCGTACAGCCGATCATCGCCCATGGTCCGTCGAACGGTGCCCCACTGATCGAATCGCATTTCATCCAGCAGAGCCAGACATTCATCCCACTTGACCTGTCCCCGTCCAAGGGGGACTTCAACGCCAATGCCATCGACGTCGCGGCGGCCATCCCGGAATTGAACGTGCTGGACATGGGCATGCAGGTCGCGGAGGGCAGCCACCGGGTCACGGCGGGTCATGACGAATCCAGCGGGGTCGAAGTCGATCCCGACCACCCCCTCGGTGATCGACTCGCAGATTTCCAGCAGCGTGGCGGGAGCATCTTCACTGGGGGTCAGACACAGCACCACCCCGAGATGGTTTCCATGCCTGGCCAGATCGCGGAGGGCTTCCATCATCTGGTCCCGCTCCGTTCCGGCTTCGTCCGGGATGCGCCCTGCCCGCAAGGTTAATTGGCGGGATTTGAGTTTGGCAGCCAGTTCCATGGCCTCGAACAGCGCCTGCATCCGGACATCAATCAGCGTCCGGTCATACAACGGGTGTTCCAGTGTAAACGTGGGGGCGGCAATCCGCAGGTTTCGCTCCTCCACGTAATGGACGAGTTGTTTCAGGGCTGTGACACCGAACTGCTGAACCGTGACCTCGCGCCGCAGGTCAAATTGGATCCCTTGAGCCCCAATCTGCGCGGCAGCATTGACGGCCTCCTTGAGAGGCAACTGAAATGGAGCAACAGCAACAGCAATGCGAAATCGCGGCATGGGTGGGAGCAGGGAAAAACGAACCGGAGGGAGATCGAGCAACACCTCATGCATCATACGGTCGCGTCACGGATGCGACTACCCGGTTGGATCGTTGCGAGTCGCCGTCAGGTGTGTTTGTGGCCAGTTTTCCGCAGTCGGTCGTTATGTGTTGTTGATGGGGAATGACGGATGGTAAGGGCGGTGAAAGAGGGGACGCATTGACTCTGGCTGTTGTGCCGTGATGTGGTTATGTTGGGCGAATCATGGGCCCCGTGGCCCCCACGTGTTCCTCAATTCGTGATTGCCGATGTCTACTCCGCGCCTTGCCATCGAGTTTCCCGGAGAATCGAAGTCCAACGCCATTCGGGCGTCGCTCACCCAGGGTGAACCGATTGCCTTGCGAACGTTCACTCCGACACAGGTCGTGATTGCCCGGTCTGCAGGTGTGTTTCACTGGACCAGCGATGGACGACGGCTGTACGACTATACCTCGGGTGTACTGGTCTCGAATCTGGGGCACAATCCCCGACGGTGGTTGCAGCGGTTTGCCCGCTATCTGGGGTGGACTGAGGAGGCATTGTTTGGCCCTCCTGCCGCAGCGGACGAGTATGTGGCCGCCGTGCCGCAGACAGCCTACAACGCGATGACCGAAATTGAGGGGCTGGCTGTTTCGCGGTTACTTAAGAACATGCAGGGTCGCCCCGGCGGGGCACGGATGCAGTCGGTGATGTGGGCTGCCAGCGGGTCGGAGGCGGTGCAGAAGGCGCTCTGGGCGTGCCTGCATCGAGATGAGTCTCGCGACCTGATTCTCGCCACTCGCTTCGGGTTCCATGGCAAGAAAGGGTTGTCGGGAGCTGTCACCGGTTCCGAGGCGGACAAGGATCGTGACCCGCGCGTCATTTTCATCGGATTTCCCCGAGAGGAGATCGATGATCTGAGCCGGGCCGCGGGACCGATTGACTTGACCCCGTATCGGCAGGAACTGGAGCGGTTGTGGGTTCAGCACGGGCCGAAGATCAACTGTCTGATTACCGAGCCGTATCTCGGCGGTGGTGGCAGCTACCATCCGCCTGCCGCCTACCTTCAGTTGCTTCAGTCGTGGTGCCGGGAACACGATGTCGTGTTTGTGCTGGATGAGGTGCAAGCGAATTTTGGCCGCACCGGGAAGATGTATGCGTACGAAACGTATGGTCTTGAGCCGGACATCGTCTGTCTGGGCAAGGGGCTGGGGAATGGTGTGGCGGTCAGTGCCGCCGTGGGGCGAGCTGACCTGATGGCGTCATTGAAATACGGCGACGGGTCGGACACCTGGAGTGCCAATCCGCTGGCCAGTGCGGCGGTGGTGGCGACGCTTGACGAGTTCGAAGCAGAAGATGTTCTGGGACATGCGGCCAAGCTGAATGAGATTTTCACGCATGCCCTGCTGGCCCTGAAGTCGACGGGAGTGATCGCCAAGGTGCGCGGTGAGGGGATGGTCTTCGGGCTCGAGTGCGCGGGTGTGTGGGGGCGTTCTCCGAATGAGACTGCCATCGAAATCGTGCGGACGTGCTATCTGGGGCGATCGGGAGGGGATGGGATTCATCTTCTGGGGCCACTGGCCGGGAAGGTCCTCCGCATCAGCCCGCCGATGACCATGACGATTTCAGAAGCGCACGACTCCCTGAAACTGTTCCACGAGTTGATCACCCAAGTGGCCCACGCCAGTCACTAGGATCGATGCCCATGGGGCGACCCGGTGGGACCGGATCGTCTGTGTTGCCTTGTAGGGAAACGGGTGTTTCGGCCTGCAGCGTGGAGAGACGATCGCGCGCTCAACCAGAATTGACTGCGGGTTCCTCGACGGGTTTACGATTTCCTCAGGAGATGACAATGAAGACGTGCTGTTCCTCGTTGGTTCGGACTTGTCTGCTCGCCCTGGTGGGGCTGGTTCTTCTGGGGGAGATCGATCACCCACTCCGAGCCCAGGAGCGGAAAGCGGAGGCCCCCGAGTCTCAATTCACATTTCGCTTTCAGCGGACACCACTGCAGGAAGCCCTGGCGCAAGTGTCCGAGAAAACCGGACGCAAGCTCTTCCTGGACGGAGACGCTCTAAAGGCTGCGGGTCTGACGAAGAATATGCCCGTGAATCTCGAAATTCAGGACAAGTCCCTCAGCCAAACGCTCCGCGCAGTTCTCGAATCTGCAGCTCCGGGGCAATTGGCCTACAAGATCAGTGATCAGGGACGCTCCATTGTCGTTTCTAGTCGAGCCGCTCTGACACAGATTCCTCCGACGGCCGCCGATGTTCCCTATGGCGATCATGCACGCCACCGGATCGATTTCTGGCGGGCTCCCGGAGAGGGACCACGTCCGCTGCTCGTCTACATTCACGGTGGTGGCTGGGTCGGCGGTGACAAGAAGCGGGACACCGCGACCTACAAGCCATTTCTCGACCAGGGAATCTCCTGCGCCGCCATCAATTACCGGCTTTCGGGTGAGGCCCCCCTGCCCGCTCCCGTGCATGATGCCGCTCGGGCCATTCAGTTCATTCGCTCAAAAGCCAGCGAGTGGAACATCAACTCTGACCGGATGGCCCTGACCGGGGGCAGTGCTGGGGCGGCCACCAGCATGTGGCTGCTGCTGCATGACGATCTGGCCGATCCGAAGGCTGCGGATCCAATCGCCCAATTGTCGACGCGTGTCTGTGCCGCGGCTGTGAGTGCTGGTCAGACGTCGATCGATCCGAAAGTGATTGAAGGTTGGCTGGGGCCGAATGTGCTCAAGCACCGGATGATCAACATGGCTGTGGGTGAGGAAACCATGGAAGGAGCCCTGAAGAACTACGAGAAGCATGCAGCTCTGTACAAAGAGTTTTCAGCCTTCAACCATGTCGATCGGACGGACCCTCCACTGTACATGAACTACGGCGGGGACATGACCCTGCCCTCCAAGGATGCGGGTCACGGCATTCACCATCCGGTGTATGGAGTGAAGCTGAAGGAGAAGTCCGATGCCTGTGGACATGAATGCCATCTGGTGATTACGAAGCATTCCACCTCGGAAAAGTACCCGACCGCGAATGATTTTTTGTTCGCGAAGCTGCTCGCTCCCTGAGCCGAAAGGTTCGCTGTTATCGGCGGGCTTCGCAAAACTGCCGAGGTGACTGGGGAACGGGATTCAATTCTAAAGCCAAGGTCACCAGCATTCGATTCGGATGTTTTTCGGCATCATGTGGCGGCAAGGCAACATCAATTTGCAACTTGTTTGGTAACCATGGGTTCCGTGGAGAACGCTGTGTTTGGCAAGATTCGTGTTGCACAAAGCCCCCAATGGCCCCTAGGGTGTGAATGCTGTATTCAAGGCATTTGACAAGTATTTCAATCATCGCGTAACTCGATTTGTGTTATCAGTTTACGAGTTGTTCTGGACGAGTGGAAGGAGGTGGGACGCCGCCTGTTTCGATTCCTTGGCATTCACACTGCTTAACCGTCCCCCGGAAATATCCCGTCGACAACAGCTCTCACTGCCCAAAAGGGCAACCTGGCGTCGCGGTCCCGATTCCCTGGAGGCTGTCGCCATGAATCTCTCGCTCTCTCTCTGGAAGGATGAGGCTGGTTTCGTTGTCTCAACCGAACTGGTCCTGATCTCAACGATCGTTGTCCTGAGCCTTGTGGTTGGTCTGTCGGAAGTCGCCAACGGCGTTAACGAAGAACTCGAAGACGTTGGGTCAGCGGTCGGCAGCATCAATCAGACACTGCGTTACAGTGGGTTCACAGGCCACAAGGGGCTGATTGCTGGATCGTCGTTCGATGACGGTCCCGATTACTGTGACAGCCAGTACGACATCAGCTGCGATGCCCCGGTGACCGGCGAATACAACAACGGTAACCGCTACTAATTCCGCACAGCGGTTCATCACTGGATTTTTTGGCCCCGCGATCGAAACGATTGCGGGGCTTTTTTGTCGTTTGGGAACGGATTCGTTACCGTTGGTGTTCCTCGTCCTGCGAAACTTGGAGGTGCGTCATGTCCTGGCTTCAGCAAGCAATTTCGGTGGGCCCCTTTCGCCGGGGTTTTCACCTGATTACCCCACTCATTGTCGACGCGTTGCCAGCGCTGTCGCGATATTCGGTTGGTTGGCTTCAGGTATTCATTCAGCACACGTCGGCTTCGCTGACGATCAACGAAAACGCCGATCGAGAAGTTCGGTCCGATCTGGAGGCTGTCTTTAACCAGTTGGCTCCGGAATCATTTCCCTACGAGCACACCTACGAAGGGCCAGACGATATGCCCGCTCACGTGAAGGCATCGCTCCTGGGAAGCAGCATCCAGATCCCGATCACCGGGGGACGTCTTGCGCTGGGCACATGGCAGGGGATCTATCTGTGCGAACACCGAAACCACGCCGGGCCGAGAAACCTTGTCCTCACGATTCATGGCCAGCGAAGTTAGATCCGATTCCGTCGTTCGCACAGGGATGGCTGCCCCAAAGACGAACTGGCGATCTGCCGGATCGTGAGCAGGGAATCCGTCGGACAGCCCCTGTGAGCGATCGCAGCCAGTTCATCTCGGAGCGCCAAGGGGCCCGTGATTAATGGGCAGCCTCGCCGGGTTCCAGAAAGACCCATTCCGCAAACGTGGCAGCCTGTCCCGCCGGCTGGCCTTGCTCATCCACGATATTCCAGACCGTAGCCCGATCGATGTGGAACCGTCGTCCGGTCGACGAGATGCGAATGCCGCGATAGTCGTCGATGTAGCCTTGCCGGGCGGTGGATTCCAGCATTCGGGCGCGCTCGTTGCGGTGCATTGGTTCCGCAGTCAGCCGGGAGGGCGTTTGCAGGAACCTGTCGAGCGGCATCTCCCACAGGGAGAGAGCTACGGCATTGGCGGAATTCAAGAGGGGGTCGGTCTGGGTGCCATGCGAGACCACGACAAACGGAGCGTCATAGACGCGGCGGGCCTGCTCTTCGAAAGAACCCGTCCGGTCGATCAGTTCCATTCCCAGCCAGCGATGGTAGGAATCGAGCATCCGGAGGATTTGTTGCTGCCAGACCGGATCAAGCCAAGGTTTTGAGTGAGTCATGCCGGGATTTTACTGGTCCCCCGCGGGGA
>QWPB01000045.1 GCA_003671275.1 Planctomycetota bacterium
CTCCCCGCAGCAGCCACGGAACTCCCCGGCCCATCTCCTGCTTAATTGTCTCGTAAATTCCTCCATCCTGTGTGAACCCGGGACAGATAGCCGTCGCGGAGAGCGAAGTTCCGACATACTCCAGCCGCAGGGCGAGAGAGAACTGGTACATGCCCGCTTTGGTGGCACAATACGTGGCTCCAAACGGGGGAGCCTGGAGGGCGGAGGTCGACGACATGTTGATGATTCTCGCCCAGGGACGCGTCAACATGTGCGGAATCGCCAGACGTGTCAGCATGACCGTGCCGACCATGTTCGTTTCGAGCGTGGCCAGAATCTGTTCCGGCGGGATCTCGTGAAATGCCTGGAACGCTTCGATTCCGGCGTTATTCACCAGGACGTCGATGCCTCCAAATTCGGAAACGGTGGTGGCGATCAGCCGCTCGCGATCTTCCTGACGGGAGATGTCGGTGGGAACGATTAAGACCCGGACCCCGGAGACTCGCAACTCCTCGGCGACCGCCTGTAGCTTATCGAGCGAGCGGGCCGCCAGGACGATATTCATTCCCGCCTTGGCGAGATTGAGAGCGACCTCTCGACCGATGCCCGCTGATCCGCCAGTGATGACGGCAACTTTATCTTCAAGGGAGGTCGGCATGATGGATTCGAAGACAGGTACTGACACGGACGCGCCCCGTAACCTACCACAACGGGTTAGTTTGCAGCTATGGAAGTTTGGGCGAGCTGTTGCAGTTCTTCCGTCAGGGGGCCGCGCAGAGCCGTTTCCAGTCGGGCGAGTGCTTCCGCCGCCATTCCTCCATCCATCAGGCGATGGTCATAGGCGATGGTCACACGGCTCTGTCCCTGAGGATTCAGTGGTCCATAGCTCAAGACACCCGTCTGAATCGAGGGAGGACAAGGGATCTCGGCTCCCTGGCCGGCGAGAGAAGACAGGAAGAACGTCCCGATCCGTTTTGCCCGAATGGGACCGAACCACTGCATGTTGCACCACCAGAACAGTCGGCGGATCAGCGTCGGGAACAGACTGAGCCACAAAAAGCGTTTGAAGATCTGGTCCACGGGGGCCGTCTGGTAACGATCAATGAGTTTCTGAATCTCTGGAAGTGGCAGGTTTTCCGGGGCCACAATCCGTCCCCAGAACAGCCACGGTTCCCCTTGGTATTCTCGTTGAACAGCCAGCATTCCCACGCTGGTGGGGTGTTCATAGACCGTGGGGATCAGTCCTCGCATCCAACTCTGTCGGAACGCCGGCAGGTCACGGGCCATCAGGGCATAGGCTTTGAGAAACAGGGCCGCCCAGGAGATCCGTCCGGTGGGTGGTTTGCGGAGTTCATCCAGCGTCCCCAGCGATATCAGCCGTACATGCGGGCAAAGCGGGACATGTCGATGAAAATGCAGAACATCACACGTCAGGCGTCGTGATCGGGGGATCAGAAACCGGCGGGGCTTGTTCGCGGGTGTTGTCGGCGAAGCCATACCGGTGTTGTTCCCTGAGGGGCGGAGCGAAGAGCGAACTCTTCGGAAAGTCAGAACCGCATTCCGATCCGGCCAATGAATCCCGAATCGACATCAAAATCCGTTCCTAGGCGGTCGAAGTCGACCTTGCGATCAAAGATGTAACCGGCCTCGATGAAGGTGGTCACCCGGGGAGTCTCCCAGCGAAGTCCGCCCATGAGTCGCCAGTCCGAGAATTGAACCTTGCTGGAGCCTCCCACGAGGCTGTTCACTTCGTAGGCTTCGACGTGATATTCACCCGAAGCGTAAAGCCAGGTCGGGACGCCGTTGGGGGCCCCCAGGAAGACGGTCACGCGGGGTTTGGGGAACAGCAACCGGAATTCCCAGTAATCATTGGGAGTCCACACCACACCGGCGTAGGGCAGGATGATACTGTCAACCCGGTCCCAGTAGCTCGCACCCAGCACCCAGGTGGTTTGTGGCGACCATTGCCAGAGCGCCGCTGCCTGGCCATCAAACATGTAGGCATCGCTCTGCAGTTTTCCATCGAAGTCGGTCGCGATCCAGGGGTTGAATGAGCCTTCCAGTCCCCATCGGTTGATGATGGGCGATGCCAGCTTGAATCCCATTCCAAATCGATGCATATCGCCCGGCAGATGGCTGTTGGTCAGACCGCCCCGGGGACCGCTGAGGAAGCGTGCTCCATAGTCGAAGCTCGGGGTGAACACCCAGTCGCCGCCAATCGGCATGGGGAATTCTTTGTTGAAGTCGATCCCCCACATCTCAAAGTCACCAATCGACGGGTCGCTGGTGCCGCTTTCCTGCATGTAGAACAGGTCGAGCCGTTCGGCCCACGACAAGAACTTGTATGGCTGGGGACCATTCAGGCCACTCGGTCCGGGGTTCGCACCGTAGGGGTAAGCGGCATTCCCGCCGCCATTCCACGGGTCGTACGGGATCGGAGCGGGATAGGTCGGCGAGTAGGGGACGCCGCCTCCCACATTCGGATCAATGGGAACGCCGGTCCCGCCATCGTAGTAGGGGCCGGGTTGCAGGACCGTCGTCGACCCCAGCGGCGGCAACAGCACCGGATTGTTCTGAGCGCGGACGATCTGGTCGTCCGAGGAATCCGCGAACGCCTGGCGGAAGGAACTCAGAGGGCGGTCCGAATCGGCAGCTTGAGCGACTGCTCCGGCCCAGACCAGACAGCTGCAGAGGAAGTGTTGAATCTTCACGGGACATCCCTGTCGAGTGGAATTCGACGAATTCGAAGGGCCCGGAAAGCCCTCATCGGCGACTCTTGCCGCTCGCGAATCAATCGATCGGCAGGATTTACCGGAATAAAACGACGCCGGTCAACAGCAACTCGACCTGTCGGCAAGATTCGCCGGTTAAAGTGTAAAAAGGAAAAAATGGCTGGATATCCCGGGGCGGCTTTCAGATCCCCCGAGACGGTCGGAGAGCCTGGGGACTCAGGTGCCAGACGGGCTTATGCGGTCAGAAAGATGCCAGCGAGTTGAAATCCCCGGCTTGCGGATCAATACTTAAAAAATGGGTGATCTGTCTGACTCTGCATCTACGGGAAAATCGAACATGAAGAAATGTTGGCTTTCAGTGGCGCTCGTTCTGGGCTTGGCTCTGCCGGTTTGGGCTGCGGACCCCGTGAAACCAGTCCGCATGGGCTGCGGACTGATGACATTCGACACGGTTCCCGGATGGGGGCTGGATGAAAACGGCAAATCGCAGATTGGTCCGACCCACGGAGGGGTGGTTGTCGACAAGGCTGGAAATGTCTACACCAGTGCCGATCAGGGGGTGTTTGTCTTCAATTCGGACGGCAAGCTGATTCGCCGGTTCCTGACCGACAATCACACGCGGTTGCACGACATCGAGATCCGAGAGGAGAACGGCAAGGAGTACATCTACGGAGCCCGCAACGCCAATGCCGAGGGGATCAAGTTTGAAGCAGAGACGGGCGACGTGGTGCTGCGGCTGCCATTTCCGAAGGAGTCCGGTCTCGATCCCAAGGCGGCCTTTAATCCGACGGCGATCACCGTGGCCAGCAATGGCGACATTTTCCTGTCGGATGGCTATGCCAGCAACGTGATCTTTAAGTTCGATCAGACCGGCAAGTATTTGAAGCATTTTGGGGTGAAGGGAAACGGACTCAAGGAGTTTAACACAGCGCACGGAATGACGCTGGATACCCGGTACGAGCCGAACCGTCTGCTAGTCTGCGATCGCAACCACCAGCCCAAGGGACGGCTGGTTCACTACGATCTGGAGGGAAACTACATCGAGGAGGTCGTGACCGGCCTGGGGATGCCGACATCGGCTGCAGTGCAGGGAGACTACGTTTCCGTTCCGGATCTGCATGGGCGTGTTGTGATCCTCAACAAGACGAACACGATCATGGCGGTCCTCGGCCACAATCCCGATCCCGGTAAGGGGGGCGCTTATAACATTCCCCAGGACCAGTGGATTGAAGGGATTTTCAGCGGAACGCACGGCTCGTACTGGGATAAGGACGGCAGCCTGTATGTTCAGGACTGGAACGTTTCCGGGCGGCTGATGAAGCTGGTGCGGGTGAAATAGATTTCCTGCGGGCCATCTGCGGAAAGCATGGGGCGTGGGAGAAGAAACTCCACACGCCCTTCTTTTTTGAGTTACACCTCATCGGCTGTCAAATTCCCCTCTCTTTCGCTGGAACCGACCAATGTGTTGCAGCGGCTGCCAGCTGGAATCTGTCCGGTCGGTTGATAGACTAAATGGCCATTATGGCGGGGGATCGATGTTGTTCTGCCCCGACCGATCTCTTGATGAGAACCACGGATGCTCTCTCCGCTCATTCGGCACTATTTCTCGCCCCGCGAGATTCTTGAGGGAGAGGGATACGCGAGATCCGGGGCAGTCAAGCTCCTTCACAGTGATGATGATCGTCATCACTTCCAAGTTCAGGGTACGGCTGACGAACCGTATGACGTGTACGTCGATTGCAATGCATTATTCGATCGAGAGTTGGATGTCGTCTGCAGCTGTCCCCGATTTCAAGATGTGGGGAAGTGCAAGCATCTCTGGGCAATGGCTGTGGCATTTGATCGTCGGAAGCTGGCGATTCCCTCCCGCCCCCAACGTGCCCGTCTCGTTAGCTGCGATATGGATGAAATCCACTCGGAAATCTATGACCGGGCGATCGGTGGCGATGACATCGACGATCGATTCTCGTCCGGTTCCCTGAGTCACCCGTCCGCTGTGAGATTTGCGAATCAGGCGATTCGTGCAATGTCCTCTCCAACGAGTGTGGCAGGCGGTCCGCCTGCCACATCACCGGGGAGTCCCCCGCCAGCGTGGGCCCGGTCTCTGGAGGCAGTTCGCCTGAACATGCCCCGTCAGTATTCAACTCATCAGGAGGCCACAACCCAACCGTGGTATGCCATCAATGTGGCTCGATCGCTGCACAGTGATCAACTGACGATTGATCTTTTCGAGCGTCATTTGCAGGCCGATGGAACTTGGGGCAAGCCGCGACATGCCTCGAATCGCAATATTCTGCTCGCCACAGCCCCCACCGCATTTGAGCGCGAGCTGTCCACTCGCGTCTGGGGGGATGAGATCCCCACGTATTCGTGGAGCAAGGTACGCCATAAGCCCTATGAGCTGAATCTGGAAGCGGACGATTCCGAGTGGTTGCTGCCGCGTCTGGCGGCCACGGGACGCCTCGTGTGGCTGTTGCGGGAGGACCAACCCTGGGATGCGGTATTGCCAATCCGATGGGATCCTTCGCTGTATGAATTCGTGCTTCTGGCGGATCGGACCACGGAAAAGGGGGGCTGGCTGGTTCGAGGCGGATTGGCGACAGACCCCGAGGTCCCGGTGGCCCCGATGGCGGATCTCCTGCTGTCGACCGAACGGATCGTGCTGTTCGCGGACCGCGTGGGCTTGCTATCGGATCCGAACGCGGAACACTGGATCTCGATGACTGCTGCCGGGCCGTGGCACGTGAAGGACGAACAACGCGGTCAATTCCTTTCGACGTTGGCGCAGATCTCGCCGCAACCGATCACTCGATTTCCGAGTGAATTCTGTACCGTCTCAACCGCGAACCCCGTTCCCGTGCTGAATGTGGATATGGATGCCAAGGTAAAGGGCGGGGCCATCGTCGGCCATTTGTCTTTCGCGTATGGTTCGACCCGCGTCAAAAGTTATCACGGGCAGGACTACCTGGTCGACGAAACGCTCGGTGTGATCTACTCCCGTAATCTGACCGCGGAGCGACGCAGTGCCTCATTCCTGCAAGGCCAGATGGTTCATGCCAACGGGTATTGGGACGGCTACAGTCCCCTGCGAATTGTTCGTGATGAGTTCTCCGGTCTGATCAAGACCTTGACCGAAGCGGGCTGGGTCGTGGAGGCCAACCAGCAAGCGCTCCGCGTTGGGGGGCAGTTGAAGCTGAATGTCACCTCCAGTCCCGCAAAGCAAATCGACTGGTTCGACCTCGATGGTCAGGTCGAATTCGAGGGTGGTTGCACCACGCTGCCCAAGCTGCTCAGTGCGATTCGTCAAGGGGAACGCACAATTCGATTGAATGATGGCAGTGTCGGCTTGATGCCCGAGGAGTGGATGCAGAGATTTGGACGACTGGCCGATCTTGGGGGGCTGGAAGAGGGTAAGTTGCGATTCCAGTCGTCCCAGGCTTTGTTACTGGACGCCTTGCTCTCCAGTGATCTGCAGGCCACCGTCGACAAGGGGTTCCGTCAGATTCGCGAGCGGTTGCAAGAGACACACCTCGTCAAGGCGCTGAATGAACCCAAAGGGTTCGGGACCAAGCTGCGCGACTACCAGAAGCAGGGGCAGGGGTGGTTGTCCTGCCTGCACGAATTGAATCTGGGAGCGTGCCTGGCCGACGATATGGGGTTGGGCAAAACGGTTCAGGTCATTTCGTGGCTGGAAACGCTCCGAATCCGCCGCAAGAAAACCAATGAGCACCGGCCCTCGCTGGTGGTGGTTCCCAAAAGTCTGGTGTTCAACTGGGTGGCGGAGTGCACGAAATTTGCTCCGAAGCTGCGTGTGCTGAACTACACGGGTAAGGAGCGGATCGGGCTGGAGGATCTCAGCGAAATCGATCTGGTCGTGACCACCTATGGCACGATGCGGCTCGACATCGAGAAGCTGCGGGAGATCGAGTTCAACTACCTGATTCTCGATGAGGCCCAGGCGATCAAGAATGCCAATGCGCAGGCAGCGAAAGCCGCTCGTCTGCTCAAGGGACGGCACCGGCTGGCCATGTCCGGCACACCGATCGAGAACCACCTGGGCGAGTTGTGGTCCCTGTTCGAGTTCATCAATCCGGGATTGCTGGGGAACTCGACCGCGTTCCAGCGGGTGGCGCGAGGGGCCGCCGCGGACCCGGAGTCGGTGCAGTGGTTGTCCAAGGCGATCGCCCCCTTCGTGATGCGCCGTACCAAGAAGCAGGTGTTGACCGAACTGCCCGAGAAATCGGAACAGGTCATCTACTGCGAGATGTCGCCCAAGCATCGCAAGCTCTACAACGAGTTGCGAGATCATTACCGGGCGCTGCTCAGCGAACGTGTTCAGAAGGAAGGGCTCGCCAAGTCGAAAATCATCGTTCTGGAAGCACTCTTGCGGTTGCGTCAGGCCGCCTGCCATCCAGGTCTGCTGGATGAAAAGTCGAAGAAAGAGCTGGGACCGAAGCTGGAGGAACTGGTCGATCGTCTGCGCGAGCTGACGGACGAAGGGCATAAGACGCTGGTCTTTTCGCAGTTCACTTCGTTTCTGGAAATCTTAAAGGTGCACCTGAAGAAGGAGCAGATCCCGTTCCTCTATCTCGATGGGCAGACCTCGCTCAGAGAACGGGAAGCCCTGGTGAACAAGTTCCAGAACGGGGGCGTGGAACCAGTGTTCCTGATCAGCCTGAAAGCTGGTGGTTCGGGATTGAACCTGACTGTGGCGGACTACGTTTTCCTGCTCGATCCATGGTGGAACCCCGCCGTCGAAAATCAGGCGATCGACCGCACCCACCGGATCGGCCAGAACAACAAGGTGCATGCTTGCCGGCTGATCACCAAGGATACGGTGGAGGAAAAAGTGCTGCAGCTTCAAGAGAAGAAGAAAGCCTTGTCAGAGGCCATCCTGTCCATCGATGGCAGCTTGTTGCGGAAGCTCAGTTGGGACGATCTGCGGATTCTGTTCGAATAGACCGGGATTGCAACTCGTGGGGTTTCTCGCGAATTTAGGAAGCGGAAAGACTCCGGGACACTGGAGCGTTTGTCTGGGACCAGGGGCGTGGCATGACGCAGGATGATCCAATCGGCGAAGCGCCTCTCGAAGGCGAACCGGCAGTCGTCTCTCCGGAAGAATCCGGTGCGGGCGGAACCCGTGATCGAGCAGGGCGGTCAGTGGATCAGGGGCTAGCCCGCGTTTTCCCCTGTGAGGCGTGTGGCGCTGATCTACAGTTCAGCATTGGACAGCAGACGCTGCATTGCCCCTACTGTGGGCACAGTAAAGAACTGGAGTTCGGCGACGAAGTCGCGATCGAAGAGCAGGATTTTCAGCAGGCACTACAGCGACTCGAACATCAGCACGAACAGGGTCGCCACGACGAAGTCGGCAATCAGGAGGTCCGCTGTGAATCGTGCGGCGGTACGGTCATGTTTGCCGGGACGTTGACGAGTACCAGCTGCCCGTGGTGTGCCGCCGCAATGACCCGCGAGCAAGTCCATTCCGCAACGCACCGCATTCCCGTCGATGGAGTGTTGCCCTTCCTGGTTGACCGGCGGCGGGCGCAGGAACTAATGAAGGGTTGGATTGACTCCCGCTGGTTCGCTCCGAACGAATTCCGCAGGAAAGGGGTGGACGGCAAATTCGATGGTGTCTATCTGCCGTTCTGGACGTTCGATGCGATGACCTTTAACGCGTACACCGGGCAACGCGGTGAGGACTACACAGTGACGGTCGGCAGTGGCAAGGACCGCCGCACCGAAACCCGGACCCGTTGGTATTCCGCATCAGGCCGTTTTCAACGGTTCTTCGATGATGTTCTGATCTGTGGCAGTTCAGGACTGCCGCTGGCGATGATCGATGCTCTGGAGCCGTGGCCGTTGGAAAAGATGGTCCCGTTCACGCAGCAGGTGCTCGCAGGCTTCTTTGCGAGGACATACGATGTGGCATTGGAGCCGGGGTTTGAAACGGCTCGTGAACGAATGGCCGATGCCCTGCGAGAAGACGTGCGTCGTCGTATTGGAGGAGACCGCCAAAAAATCGACAAAATCCAGACCCGGCACGATGCCATCACGTTCAAACATCTGCTACTGCCGGTCTGGACGCTGGCCTATCGTTACAACGAAAAGACGTTCCGTCTCATCATCAACGCCGCCACCGGCGAGGTCCAGGGCGAACGCCCCTATAGCTGGGTCAAGATTACGCTTCTGGTTCTGACGATTGCGGCGGCTGTGGGAACGGTCTGGCTGCTGACGCAAAAGTAGCCGTTCCGCTTATGGCCGAGCGGGGTCGTGAACGTGCGGGCCTAGTTTCCGCCGAGCAGCCATTCGCTGCGGTCCACCGGCGGGAGAGACTTCGCCAGTTGTTCCAACAGCGTCCGCATCGGATCGTCGATCACTTTCGGGGCCATGACCTTTGCAATGACGTATTGATCGCCGTGCTGTTTGGTCTTGCGGTCCAGGAATCCCTTGCCGCGAAGTCGCAGCCGCGTTCCCGAGGAGGTTCCTGGCGGGATCGTCAGTGTCATGGCCCCCTCGGTGAGTGTCGGGACATCGACGCGGGTTCCGAGCGTCGCTTCCGTGATACTCAGCGGACAATCCAGCAAGACATCGCGGCCTTCACGCCGGAAGAAGGGATGCGGGGCAATCTGAACGGTGATCAACAGATCGCCCGCTGGTCCGCCGCCCGCACCGGGTGAGCCCTGCCCTGCCAGCCGGATGGTGTCTCCTGGTTGAATTCCCGGAGGGATCTTTACACCAAGCGTTTCCGAGCGGTCACCGCGATGGAGGGTGACGTCGTAGTTGCCCCCCGTTGCGGCCATTTGAAACGGAACCTGGATTGATGTCGTCTGGTCTTCCCCAGCGCGCGGGCGCGCCTTGCGTCCTCCGCGTCCGCCACCGAAGACGCCGCCGAAGAGATCGCCCAGATCGACTCCGCCTTGTCCAAAGACACTCTCCAGATCGATTGGCCCTGCTCCGCTGGGGCCGCCACCGCCCTGACGAGCGTATTTGTAGGCTTCCCCGTACTGGTCGTACTGCTTCCGCTTCTCTTCGTCGCCGATAACCTCGTACGCCTCGCTGACCTGCTTGAATCGCTCTGCCGCCGCCTTGTCCCCGGGCTTGGAGTCCGGGTGATTCTCCTTCGCCAATTTCTTGTAGGCGCGGCGAATTTCGTCATGTGTCGCGGATCGCGATACACCGAGGGTCTGGTAGTAATCCGAATTGGCCATGCGAGCTGTGCTGTGAAGGGCGGGGTGCCGATGGCGACTTTGAGAACTCTGAGGGCTGCGCGTCGCCGCCGACCATTCTTGCGGCCTCCCCGAATCCGTCAAGGTCGCACCGATATGGCGGGCCTGCCAATGAAAAACACCGCAGCCGGTCAGGCTGCGGTGTGGATAAAGGATTGCGGTGGAGCGAACCTTAGAAGCTGCCTTCGTTCAGGATGTCCTGACCACGGCTGTTTCCGAAGGGGGTCAGCAACCGCATATAGACGCTTTCGTCGATATCCTGGCTAATCACCCGGCAGGAGCTGTCGGCGAACGAGATGTTCACGACGCCGGGATGCAGCGAGGCCGGACGCGGGCTCTGCCCATCGGTGGCGTTTCGCAGGTTTCCGTTGATCTTGCTGGCAGCCGGGTTTCCGGTGTCCGCCATCGCATTGCTGTTCAGAACCAGCCCCGTGCCCTTGGTGGTGGCTGCGAGTCCACCGACACCACCCGCGGTGGCGGCGTTGGTAACTGCCGAAGGGGTGCCCGAGGCGACGATGGCCGCACCGAAGGCAATTTCGGAGGTGTAAGGCGACACGTAACCGCCGATGTAGGAGCCTGCCGAGTAGACACGGCTGTTGATGTTCTCGGAGAGCACCACGGTCTGCGAGGTGCCGTCACCCGAGGTGATGCGGTCGAGCGAGCTGACCTGGCCGCCGCTGTTAGCTTCCCGCCAGAAGACTCCGCTGCTGGAGGCCACCTGGTAATCGTCGGTGTTCACCGTGCCGAAGCTGTTGAACTCAAAGTCGTAGCGCTCCACGACATGGGCCTGGCTTCCGGAGAGATTCCAGATGTCATCAGCGATGTAGCCCGCATTGGCGACGTACGACATCGCCCCGTTACCGCCGTTCAGGTCCGATGGGCAGTTGTAAGCGGCAATCTTGAGGGACGACAGACCATCGGTGGAGTTCGGTGCCGGAGTGGCGTCGTTATTATTGGCCCGCAGGCGGTTATACAGTTCGCCTTGTTCGATGTTGGGCAGGATGTGGACCGACCACGGAGCCGCCGCCGTGGCGGGCGAGGCCGAGGTTCCGAAGTTGATCGTGAACTTACCGGTCAGTGGAGGCAACTGCCCATTGTTGGACGTGGCCCAAGTTTGTAAGGCCATCGTCACGTTTCGCATGTTGTTCTGACACTGCGTTCGGCGAGCGGTCTCGCGGGCGTTCTGAACGGCGGGCAGAATCAACGCGGCCAGCGTCGCGATGATCGAGATCACGACGAGGAGCTCGATGAGGGTGAAGCCGCGACGCTGCGGCTGACGAAGAAGCGGGCGGCGCACGAACATGATTTTCTCCAGGCTGCCGAGGGTATGGTGTAGGTGGTTTCGGGGACGACACATCCCTGAAGTTCGCCGAAGCGACTGGCCGGTATCACCCCCCGGCCTGGACATGAAATGTGATGTGATCTGGAACGATGGAGGAATTCACCACGGGTTGGTGTAGCGTTTTGATGCACCCGTGGATCGTGCCTCCATTATGAACTGCGAGAGACGTGAGGAAAAGGCTGTTTCCGCCAGTTTCGTCCTGGGATCGGCTGAGAATCCATCCCGCTGAACCTTCTCTTCACATCTTGTTGCAAATCGTGGACCAAATTCGGATTAACGCAGACGTTTCCGGTGCGTCACGAATCGGGTGTAGTCGAATGTCCCGGTGTACGGGTCATAGGCTTCCTCCAGCCGGGTCATGTCGATGACGCTGAAGGCGCGGTGAACGGGCAGATCCGTCATCCGGGCTCCGATCTGCACGTACCCGCCGCTCGCGGTCTTGTGAGCCTCGAAATACCCGACAGCTGTCCAGGCGAAGAACACGTGACTTTTGGTCGTGGTGTTGTTCGAGATCTTGGCCAGGATTCGGTTTCGGGTGTGGTAGTCGATGTTGTTGTTATTCGAGTTCCGGGCGTCGAACAACGTTTGGTGAGCGGCGGTGGCCGTCTGAGATCCGGCACTCCACGGGCTCAGGCCCGCTGTGGCGACATTCGCGGGAGTGGCCGCTGCCGGGCTGCCCGTGGGGCGGGTCGCCCCGGGACGAGACCGCAGCATCGTATGTTCGATCCCCCGGTCATTCGTGGTCGAGACAACATCGACGTGGCTGTTGGAGCGGAAGGGGCGGGGTTCGATCGCGGGAATGGCCGACGCCGTCCCGTTGCGCCCGATGGTGCCGGGAATGGTTACCAGAGGAAGGCTCGCATCGACCATGAACTGGTCCAGTCCATCCCGGCTGATCCGCAGATCCTGGTACCAGTTGCGAGAAGATCCGGCCCCGGAGGCGATCAGGTCGTCGGTCGGGTTGCCAGCGGCTCCCGCCGGGAACCGCAATTCATCGTCCAACAGGGCCAGCAGGACGGTCTCGTCCCGCATGGTGTTCAGGTTCATCTTACCAGGCGTCCGCAGGTGTGGCTTGATCGCTCCGGAAACGGTGTTGGGGTATTGAGAGGCAATGGCCTGCTCCGAACGGCGTGGCACCTGAACCAGCTCGAGTAGCCGGTGCCAGTCGTTCGCATACTGCACGGGGTTCCAGCCCATGTAGGGCTGGGCCGGGATGCCATTCGGGAACAGCATGCGGGCCCCCGCGGTGTAATCCCCGGCCAGCGAGGCTCCACCCGCCACATTCGCATCACCACGGGCCAGGTGGTAGACCACGCCCCCGTGAATCTCGGGCAAGTAGGTATCGGCGTAGGCGGTACGCATCGTTTCGGTCGGGTAGTACCCGTACAGCGGAATGGACAACAGCTCGTAGGTCGAGGTGAAGTCTCGGTCGAAATGCGGTTGATACAGCGTAAAGGTCGCTCCTGCGGGAGTGCCGCCATACGTGGCCAGTGTACTGTTGGCCGTATGCTTGGAGGCGACAATCGCACTGATCGAATGGTTTCGGGTAGATCCCGCCGGGGTGTTGTTCACCTGAACATTCACAAACGGCTGGGGGCGTTCCTGGCTGTGGTACTGAGCCAGGGCGGTCTGCATCCCCGCTGAGGTATCGAGCGTGGGGGCGATGATTCCCTCGTTGCCCATGCGGGCCGAGTCGACGGAGAAACGATCGACTTCAATCCATCGTCCGGTGGATTCGTTGTCGGCATCGGCGATCCCCGTGGAGGCGATCCCTCGCAAGTTTTGACGCCGCTGCAGGACGAGGTCGAACTTGACGTTCACCGCCGGTCCCATGTCGATCTTGTCCACCATCGACTTGTTCCAGGTGTAGCTGGGATCATTGAAATGGTGGGGTTCGTGGTACTCCTCATGGTCGTTCGGAGAGTTCAGTCCCGTGACGGAGAAGTCGACATCCGTTTGCGGTGGGTAAGCCGTGGCGGCCACATCGTTATCTGTCAGGGTGACAGCACTGTTCGGGACAATGCTTTCCAGCTCCGGATCGCCATCGATATTCATGTAGATATCGCTGGTGGCGTTCCGCAAGATGTTGCTGATGCCGTTGCCATCGCGTCCGGTCTTCAGATCTCCGTCATGACAGGCAACGTGGAAGTTTCCACCGCCCGTGACAATCTTGGCATTGGCGGTGGCGTTTCCAAAGTTCTTGGTCTTAAACCGATAGGAGAACTGCGGGGTGGCTGCGTTGCTGGCCACTCGCAACAGTCGCCAGCCTTCGGCGACTTCCATGTTGAAGGGCGAGGCATTCCGCAGCTCGACGTGCATCACGCGGTGCGTGGCGTTTTCTTCCTTGTGCAGCGAGTTGTTCTTGTCGCCGGCGATATCCTGTTGCAGCTGGAACAGCAGCACTTCGCTGAAGGTCAGTGATTGCCGCTCGATGCCGTAGGCTTTCTCGGTGGCATTGTTCCATCCATCGGACAAGTTGGCGTCATACTCAAAGGTCGTGATGACATCATCGCGATCCAGGGCATCGACATAGTTCACCGCAAACTGGGCCATTTCACGAACGTTGACGGGCACCGTGTCGGTCGTGGGGCCGCCACCCGCCTTGTCCATCCATTGCCGTCCCAATGGGCTGGTGTAGGTGGCCGACGTGGGATCGTCGTTGACCGTCGAGCCCATTAGGTACAGCAATGTATAGACATCCCGAGCCATTCGCTGTCGGTCGAACCGAGCCCACCATTCCTGGGCCGTTGCGGAAGCGGCCCGAGCCGCGTCATTGGCAGGGGCGGTCGTGATCGCGGCCACCGCCGTATTTGGCGGGATTGAATCCGTGTGATTGTGGATCATCGCCGGAATCGTGATGGTCGGCATCGTCGCACCGGTGTTTTCCAACTCCAGTCCAACGATATCGGGATGCGGCATCAGATTGCGATGGATCGGATTGCCCTGGTTGTCAAAGCCCACGAGCAATCGATTCAGATTCAAACGCTGCCGCCAGTATTGACGGCTGGCCCCCAGATTGGTGCTGTTCGGCGTGGTCTCCGAGGCCAGCAGCGAACGCACCTCGGGACGCAGTGGATCCTGGGCATTAAACGGAGCGACAGAGCCGAACTGCGGCGGGAAGAAGTACCGATCCGGACCGGTTGACCAGCGGCTGATTTCGTGAGAACGCAGACCGATATTGTACACATAGCCCAGCTCGGTCAGATCCCAGCTGTCGGCGGTGAACCGCTTGCGAATGGTCTGAGCGTCGCGGGCCGAGCGGAAGTTGAACGGGGCCAGCATATCGAGGCGGGATCGCCCGTTGGCCCGCTGGTAATCTTCATCGGTCACCTGCAGGAACAGGTTTTCCGAGGTGTCGAACAGGGCGTCCGCGATCGTGTTCCGATTGTTGTGCGAGAGAATCAGTTCATTCTCTTCATCGGTGGTCCCGTGCAGGCCGGGGGTCATCAGGGTGGCCCCCAGCACGGAGTAGGGGAACACGTACGGAGTGACGCCGGGCGCGGCGGCTGTGGGTGCCGGATCGTCGTACTGCGACAGATAGGCGGGAAACGTCGCAGGGTTGCCGGGGGTCTGCACGACCAGATCACGTTGTTCAACACCGGAGTTATCCGAGACCACATCCGCCCCGGTTCCCGCCAAAGAAATCGGATGCACATAGGACGGGACGACCACATTGGTCGAGGCACCCGCCTTGGGGTCATACAGCGTTTCCAGGCGTTGCTGGCCACCATCGAACGTCAGGCTGGTATTCACCCCGTCGAAGTCATCGTCATATTCCGAGACACCGGGCAGCGGCATCAGCGGGGAGGGGGTCGCCACCAGACGCTGTTCTTCTCCGTTGCGTCCCGGGATGGGCGATCCACTGCCTGCCCGGCGGCGGCCCACCTGCAGGAACGACCACTCGATATTCCCCATCTGCAGCGGGGTGAAGGCGGTCGAAGCCACACCGCCCACATTGAAGACATGTTCGGCCTGCACGCGTACCAGATCGGACGGCGAGGTGTACAGACTGGGATTGCCTGTCAGGGCCCGGATCGGGTTGATCTCATTGGGGCTGAGCCCCTGGTTCGAGATCGACAACAAGCCCGAGGAGTAGGTGCGGCCTGCCGCGATCCCGCCCTGCAGATTGCCATGAGCGTTGAGATTGATCAGTCCGTCGCCATCGATCACGTAAAACGCAATCATGGGGACGAACTGGCGTCCATCGGCCAGTTCGACAAGATCCAGGCCCAGATCCATCCAGATGGCATCTGGTTTTCCGTCTCCATTGGCGTCCACATCCAGTTCATAGGCCCCGCTGACATCCGGATTGGCGGAGGAGGGGTTGGTGTAGACTCCCATTTCATTCGGGATGCCGTCTCCGTCCAGATCGACAGTGAATGGGAACGGAGCAATCAGCCGGTCAGTGTCTCCCGACTGGGCCGCTGTGGGCATGGTCAGGTAGCGGGCTGTGGCATTGTCCGAGTAACGGTGGAAGCTGTGGGGACGCAGTACCAGCTTACGGGTGTTCACGTCGGTGAAGAGGTTGGCAAATCCACCGTTACCACCGCCGGGCAGTGGTCCGTTGCCATCGGCATCGCGACGGGCCGGGAACAGCACGGGACGATGGAACGAAGGAACCAGCACCCGGCGACCGTTGATCGTTTCTTCATGCGCCAGAAACAGATTGTTCAGGTCCGCATGGGTATAGTCCGTGTCCGGCATGAACGGAACCGTCCAGGCATCGGCGTTGACCTGATTGAATCCGTCCGTCGTCGGGTCCTGCTGGGCCATCGGATGAAAATTGATGGCGAAACCCGGCAGCGGCAGTCCGGTTTGAGGGTGCATGAATCCGGACTGCGCAGCAGGGTCGTTCACCGTATCCAGAACGCTGTCTTCGACGCCGTCACCGTCATGATCGAACCGCACCCAGGTGGTCGCACCCACTGTGCGATAGATCGTCTGGATGCCGGTCCCATTGTGCGGAATCACGTCCAGCGGGCGACCATCGGAACGGATCGGTCCCAGCGTGTGGGCCAGGATGGAATGCACGTTCCCGTAGTCGTAGGTCGGGTAGGCCGGGTCGTAGTTGTCGCGCCGCGTGTCGGCATTTCGCAGCACACTGAGGATGCGTGAGGGTTTGGGGCCCACAATCAGTTGCTGCATGGCCTCTTCCAGGAACGGTTCCGGGTTCACGACCTCGGACTCGTTCTGCCCGGCAAAGTACACGCTCGATTGCTGTTCTTCCTGGGCGTATTCGAAAAAGAACACCCCCAGAAACAGCATCAGGCTCAACAGTGACAACACCACAATAATCACCGCGCCCCCGCGTCGAGGACGAGGAGGGCAGCTCAGGTGACGGCGAATTGGATTTGAGGATCGCATGATCATCTCCCGGACGGGACCAGGCCCGTGTGGGCTCCACAGTTTCTGATGGAAACCTGTGCCGAGCCCGATTGGTTCGAATGACAGCTGCGCCGCAGAGGCGTCCGCTGCGAGTGGTGATGGGGTGAGAAGCGCGGGTGTCAGAGACTCACAGAGAGGAACAGGTCAGACAGAACCGGGAATGAATGAGAAACAGACCGAGAGACTACTGCCCGACCGGCGGCTCGACGAATGAGTGAATGAGAGTGATCTGTCGAGGATTGCCCGTGGCAGTGTCGCGTGTACGGATGGTGATGCGGATCGATTCGAGACCGACCCGGTTGTCGAACGCTTCCCAGGTGACGGTGCCGTCTTGAATCTGTGTGCCGGGGACCACGGACCACTGTGGTTCGACGGTGGCGTCAGAGGTACCCCAGTCCGGGTATCCATCTCCCGAAGGACCAGGCACAACGTCCACTTCGTCTACAGAAACAACAGGCATCGTATCGAGCGTACTGTTGCCATTCCTATCTTCACCGGATCGCAGTGCCCGGTATCCGATAGAGAGTGATAAATCGTTGGGGCGAAAAACGATCGATCCCGTTGCATAGAGTTGTCCTGATTGTCGATACACTCCGATTACACGATTTGGTACTGGAGATGTGGGGTGTGGATCGTCGAGGATGCCATCAGAATTAAGATCCTCCCCTGGGTCGAGCGTATCATCATTGTCCGCATCTTCAGAGAAGGCAAACTGGACCGGGCGGAAGGGCGGCTTGTTATCCTTGCGCCAGGCATCGTAACCGGTCGCGCTGATCGGGCTCGCGGACCACTGCGCCGGATGACCGGTATCGAATACCCGGTTCTCGGAAGCCGGTTCCGGATCTCCCGGAGCGGCCGGATGCGTGTAGAACCGGGGACCGTAGTATCGATTGATCCGACCCGCTGTCCCGAATTTGGCTGTGGGGGCGGTTGACTGTCCCAGCTGGACAAACTGGGCCAGTACCGGGTCCCAGACTTCAATGTCGAACCCTTCGACATTGTTCATCATCAGGTCTTCATTGGCCCGCGTGGAGTTGAACAACATGTTCGGGCCCGCAGTGATCTGATAGGACGCGGTGTCCAATGTGAGAGCGTTGCTTTCAATCGGGTTCGGGGCGGCAACCGCCACGGGAGCATTGCCAGCGTCGCGGTACTGCAAGCCTCCTGGCCAGACGTTGTACCGCGAGTTCGTTTCGGCATGCGTCAGCCGACCAAAGAACTGACCGGTCGCATACTCCACGGGCTTCCCGGTGACGCCGGTCCCTCCGTTGTACCGGAATCCATAACGGTACTGGGAACGGCCCAGTGAGATGGCCGCCGCCACATCGCCATAGTTGTCGAGTGAATCCATCCCGAGAAATCGGACGCTGCCCGAGGGGGTATCCCAGTAGGCCGAGTAGTCAAACCGCTGGTGAAAACTGCCGCGAATGTCGATCTGGGGGTTGGTTGACATCTGGGCCACCACCGGCGAGGCAAAGAGGGCTCCCGCGGCGGTCATTGGCTGGGGACCCATCTGGGAGGTGTCCAGCGTGGGGTCTCGCAGGAGAAGCACGCGACGATACAGGTTGCCGCCGCGAGTGAAGTAGGCCACTTCGGCCCCCCGCGAGAAACCGATGTCATTTCCCTCGATGCCATCGTCGGCATCCGGATGATTTTGAAGCGTGTTGGGGAGTTCGTTACCGCCGATGCACCGACCATAGAAGGGGGTGGCATCCTTGGATCGTGCATCGGGGGCCACAAACATCGTGAACTGCAGGACATCATCCTGCGGGTTCAGGGGGTCGTTCTCCGAGAAGTAGAAGTACCCCTTCTGCCGATAATGCACCGAATCGCCGTTGACCAGCGGGACCAGTCCGCGAGCTCCGGGAATCTCCCGAAACGAGGCGCGCATCAGGTCGGCCCGGAGGACCTGGTCGATGGCCCGGGCCCGCTGATCATTACGGGCGATTGCCTGCTGATCGCTGACCGAGCGAATCGCAGCCGTGTAGATCTGAGCAAACATCAGCATCATCAGCACGACCAGCGTCGTGGCGACGAGCATCTCGATCAGCGTGAAGCCGGCCCGCGAGGCGGTGCGCGGCGAACGAACAGCATGTCGGCGCATGGCGGGCCTCACAGGGACAGATGGAAAACGTTGACGACATTCGGGAGCAGGATCGCCTGTCCGTCGTAGTCCACAGCTGCGGAAGTTGACACCTCCACGGTGGTGTTCAAGGTCAGCACGGCGACGCGGGGGTCGACGGTTTTGTCGTAGGAGTTGACCTTCTGAATACGGTACCAGTGGCCATTCTCGGCATCGAAGACGAAGTTCCCTTCCTTGACCAGCGGATCGCCGCCTTCACGGGATGCAGGCCAGGTCAGGGTGGCTGACTGGCTGCCGAACTCGGCGGTGATCGCCTCTTCGTCCAGCGGGTTAAACGACCGGTTGAAGAAGATCACGCAGTCGACTTCCGCCTGCCCCTGGGGGCCGCGACGGACGGTCATCATCCATGAATACCGGGCTTCAAAGGCATCCATCCGGACGGTCCCGATTTCGGTGAGTGACAACTGGTCGAAATCGGTGGGCAGGGTGCCCGTAAAGGCCACCTGATTGTTGGGCAGAGCCGCGCTGGTCGTTGGGTCGATCGGCAGCGTGTAAGCCCGCAACCCGTTTTCAGCGAGGAAAATCACCCGTCCCGGGGTCGTGCCATTGACGCGGCGCGATTCGCTGACATCGATGTTGTTTTCGAAGGTCACGATGTTCCCCGCGATCGACACCGGTAGCTCGGCATCCAGCACGGGATACCAGGTGTCCCGTGACAGGAACAACTCGCGAGCCTGAGCTTGAGTCAGCTGGCTGTGGATGCGGTCCAGAAGACCAGTGTTCGGAGTCGACACGTTGTAACCCAGGCGGTCGCGGTAGTTGGTCGAGAGAGCATTCATCTCATACCAGCCGAGCGGGTCCACGATGTAGGCGGACCAGGTGGGATTCGCGGGATAGCGGCTATGAGAGTACGCAGTCCAGGTCAGCGAGCCATCGGTGACCTGCCGCTGAACCAGTGCAGGAGCCGAGAATCCTGTCCCGTTGGGCACGTTGTATCCACCGACACCCGCTGTGGTGGTCCAGCCAAACCGGTCCCGCCAGGTAGGCTCGATCTGGGATGAGTTCGTCGGTCCGGCGGGGGCCACGTACAGCAGATTGGTCGCGGGCAGCAAACGCCCGGGAGTCGGTCGCGGAGTGACCCAGTTGTTGGTGACCGTCGTTCCAGCCGTCGGGTAGGGCGTGGTGGCCCCGTAGGACGTACCCGGTTGCCAGACGGGGGCGCCCACGATCAATCGTGGATTCGCCATGATCAGATCGCGAGCATTCTCCTCGACGATCTTGGCATTGGTCAGCTGGCTGGCCTTGATCGAACGGATGATCGAGATGGGGAACAGCGTGAAGATAGAGGTAACGCCGATTCCCATGACGAGCAGTGCCATCAGCACTTCGACCAGGGTGGCGCCCCGACGGGCGAGCGGGCTTAGCGGACGGGAGATCATTTCGACTCCTTGCCGCTCACGGCGTAGGCGAAGGGGGTGTCGGCCAGTCGATAGGCATTCGTGCTCGTGCCGTTAACCTGCGAGATCACGCTATTGCCGGTCAGGGGGTAGATCGCAATCATCTTGCGTTCCTTGGTCGGGAAGTCCGCTGCCGGGCCGTACGATTCCTGATAATCCCCGGGAACCAGGTATGGCAGGTTGGTCGTGGTGCTGTCGATTCGCCGCATAACGGGATGGGCGTGGGCCAACTCGACATCCTCAAGGTGCGACATGACGAAATAGAGCGGACCATAGGTGGCAGTGTCGCCGTGCGCCGTTCCGTTGGGGGCAAACATCAGATCCATTTCGAACGGCCCCGACATGTAAGCTGCGGGGAAGTCAGGGGCGTACTGCCCAGACAGGTCGAGTTGACCGCTGCCATCAAGGTCTTCGCCGCTGTCCAGCGTCGCGTCATGATCCGCATCCTCGGGCCGTCGCCAGGCGGACGGAATCTGGGAAGCGTCCAGATCGATCACGACACCCGGCGGAAAATTCACGGGAGAAGTGTTCGGCAGCGGCTGGGGATCGAGCCGCATCAGGTAGGTGATGGGGGCCGAATTGGAGTATTCATAGGGGTCCGTATTCGGGGTCGGGGCAGGGACCGTGGTTCGAGCTACTCCCGTATTCCGCTCGCCGCGAGGTTGCATTTGATAAGTCGGTCTCAGGGTATACGTACCGGGTAATGGATTGATCGAAGTCATTTCTCCATCCCATGATACGGGATCAGCATCCCATGTGGCCCCGACGGGAACCTGGTTCAGATAACCGACTCCCGTGGCGGTATCGATATTCGTAATGTTGTACCAGCGCCCCGTGTGGTCCGCCGGAATTCGAATGCGTGCGGTCGTTCCGATCAGTCCATCGGTGCTGAGCGAGGTCCAGTCCCCCGATTGCTCGCACACGATCCGACAGATGCGCTGAGTGGTGGCTCCGTCGAACTCGCGATCCGACGGGGCGATCTGCACACGCACCGTGCCCGTGTGGTAACCCGCCGGGCCGATGTATTGCAGCGCTGAGACCACTCGGCGATTGTTCGGATCGAGTACCAGCCGGACGCCACGCGGTTCACCCGACTTGGAGGCCCGGCTCTTGGCACCGTTGATGACCGCCTGGATCTGCCGCACTCCGGCGTTGACCTTGTCTCGCGTTGAGGTCTTAAACGCCGACAGCGAGATCGCCGCCAGAACGATAAAGATCGAGATCGAAACCAGCAGTTCCACCAGTGTGAAACCGCTTCGTTGAGATCGATTTCGACGCAGCCCAGGGCTGCGGTGAACACGCTGAAGTGTCATTGCGGCCCTTTCTGACGATTGGTGATGTTGTCGAAGATTTCGTCTTGAGTGGTGACGAGCCCGAGGTGAGCATGTGGAGACGATGTGTCATTCGGCAGTGCAATCCCCAGCGACTCATCGGGGCCCGATGAGATAATCATCGGGACGTGGTAGCGATCAGGATCGTGGTAAATCGCCATCGGAAATGGAGCGGCATTCGAAACGATAAACGGTTGCCCCACACGAGTGTGAACAACAACTTGAAGAGAGTTTCTATACTTCAAGTTGAAGTTCGAACCGAATTTGGCTCCATTTCGTCTCGTGATCGTTCCAGCGTTGTCATCGGGATCGCGAAACATCGCCCCACGGCTTGCCGTACCTGAATCATGACGCGGTAGCCCTGAAACGAGCACTGACGCATTCGCATAATCGGTCGCATCGTAGCCCACACCAAATGACGAAGCAGTCCGATTAAACAACCGAGTTGGCCAATTGTAGAACTGCAATGGTTTGCCCCATCCGTCAAGCAACTCCAAATTGTCATCGTCATCGGTGTCACCGATGAGGTTTTGGTCAATTGAATCAAGATTCGCGGGAGGAAGCCCAAAGACATCACCCTTTGTCAGCACAATATAAAGCAGTTCTGAACTCTCAGCCCGATCATCATCACTGACATCAGTCGGGGCCGCATCCCGTGCGGCCTTATCAAGCTGCTTCCAACTCCCCGGGGCCCAGTCGCTGATGCCACTGTCCCACATTCTAGCGAGCAGGGGAGAATCATCGCGGAGATTTGAGGCCAATGAACTGTAGTTATCCAATGTGCCATCAAGCCCATAGAGGTCAATCTCACGCTGAGGAAATGCAGACTTAAAAAGCCACTTGCGAACCAAGACCTCGGCCTCTTGCTGCTGTATCGCGATTCCATTGCCAGACGCAGGATCGTTGTACCGTGTCACGAACTCTTGAACCCGCTTGCGAAACTCGCGCAGCTCGGGCCGCTGAGGCAGGTCGGGGTCGGCCAGCGTCATCGATTGCGTGATGTTCTCGAACCCGCGAATGCGTTCATCCAGAATCGTCTGGATGACCTGGATTCCCGTTTTGGTGGATGCCTCGCGAGCGGCTTTACCGCTCTGGCCAAGCAGCACGAACGACAACCCTGCCAGGATGCCGATGATCGCCATCACCACCAGCAACTCGACGAGCGAGAACGCGGATCGCGTCGGCTTGGTTCGCAGCTGGGGTTTCTGGGCAAACATGAACGGGAAGCTCCAGTCAAAGGGCGGGTCGTAATGCGACGCGGGGACTACTCCAGACGCCCGGTCTTGAAGCTGGTGATGTTGTCCCGTTCGGTTTCCCGTCCGACGGGCAGGGTGTTGTCATACACACCGCCCGTGCCGTATTCGCCATCGAAACCGGGCGAGATCAGCTGGAAGGTGTTTTCGCTGTAGGGTGTTCCACTAGGTTTGGTGTAAACCGAGATGAAGGTCGAGCCGATTCCAACGGGCAGGTCGGCTGCGCGATAGCCTTTGCCTTCATAGGCACTGGCATAGATGAACGGCTTGGTCTGGCCGGGGATGGAATCAAGCCATTCGGGCATGCCATCCGGATCGGCGGTGCCGTTGTCGTCATCCAGGTTGACCAGCCGCGTGATTTCCATGAACGGTCCGACCCGTGAGCCCCCTCGAGCAAACGGGTTGGTGGGATTCACCGAGAAGCCTCGCGGTTCCCAGTAATCCACCGCGTCGCCGGCGGAGGGCGTGGAGTGGTTGGCATCGACCGGGGCGGTGCGAACCGTTCCCGTGTTGTCGACGACATTGGTCGAGCAGACGCCTCCCAGGAAGAAGGTCAGGCATTCGGCCCCTTGCAGTTCCAGAATGTCGGTCGAATCGCCATCACCATTGATGTCCCGATCCGCTGCCCCCGTGAAGTCAAACTGCGGCCAGATCTGACGCAGATAGGAACGGCTGCGAGTGGCATCCGCCGCAGTCCAGTTGTGATTGGAGGGGACAGCGGGCGTGGCGGACCAGTGACTGCCTTCTTCGAAGAGGACGATCTTGCTGGGCGGTTCGATGCCGTACTTCAGTTTGAAGTCCTGGATGGCTTTTTCGATGTTTTTCATTTCCGTCACGACGGCGGTGACCTGGGCGGCCTGCTTGGCTCCCATGACGCCGGGCAGGAGGAATCCCGCCAGAATCCCAATAATGACGATCACCACCATCAGTTCGATCAGCGAGAACGCCCGCCGGAGCCCCGCCCGGTTCGACGAACACGAGGGACGCAAATGTGAGGGAGACCGAAACATGGGAAACTCCTGCGCTGGGGACGGGCCGGATCGACCCGTCAGAAACCAACTTCGTGAGTGGAGAAGGGGTGTATCATTTTGCAGCACCCCCTGTGTTTGACTCTGCCGGATGTGAATGAGATTTTTGTCTCGTTCTGAACCGACTTACGTCAAACCTGAACTCCAGAAGAGGAACATCGCACCTGCTGTGCCAGCGAACCAAATTCTGGCTCGCTGGCGACCGTTTGGCCTAGGAAAGCTCGTTGAGCAGCTTCACCAAGGGGAGAAACAGGGCGATCACGATAAAACCGACGATGATTCCGAGCACCACCGTCATGATCGGTTCGAGGAGGTTCACCAAGCCTTCGATGAGGACGGACACTTCCTCCTCATAGACGTCGGCGACCTTGTAGAGCATGTTGTCGAGGGCCCCGGTTTCTTCACCCACGTCGACCATATTCACGACCAGATCGTCGGTGATGCGGGTTTCCTTCAGGGGCACCGCCATGGTTTCCCCTTCACGAATCGAGTTCTGGATATGCTCGAACGCCTTGCGGAAGACTTCGTTCCCCGCCGTATCACGGGCGATGGCCAGAGCTTCCAGAATCGGCACTCCGGAAGCGATCAGCGTTCCCAGGGTTCGAGCGGTTCGGGCGACTGTCGATTTCGACAGGATAGCCCCCAGCAGGGGTATTTTTAAGGCGATTCGGTCCATGATGTAGGCCCCGGTCTTGTTCTTCTTGATGATCATGATCAGCAAGTAGAACCCGAGGGGCACCGTCGGGATCAGATACCAGTATTTCACCACGCTATCGCTCATCTTGATGAGCAGTTCCGTGATGCCGGGCAGAGTCACGCCGAAGCCTTCAAAGATTTCTTTGAACTTCGGGATGATGAAGTACATGATGCCGCCCACGATCACGCCGGCGACCAGCAGCACCGCTGCCGGGTAGATCATCGCCCCCTGAACTTTACGTTTCAGGCTCTGGGACTTTTCCTTGAACTCGGCCAGACGCTGGAGAATGACTTCCAGGGCCCCGCCCGCCTCCCCGGCTTTCACCATGTTCACGTACAGGTTGTCGAAGGCCTTGGGCTGTTTGGCCATGGCTTCCGACAGGGTGTTTCCAGACTCGACATCCTCGATGACCCCCATCAGGGAGTTCTTCAAGGGGCCCGGCTTGGCTTGTGTTTCCAGAATGCGGAGGCTGCGAAGGATCGGCAATCCGGCGTCCTGCAGCGTCGACAGCTGGCGGGTGAAGGTGCACAACTGCTTGGCTTTGACCTTGCCGAAGGCGAATGCACGTTTTTTGCGGGGACCGGACCGGGCATCGGCCTTGGTCTTTTCCTTGTCTTTCTTCTTGCCTTTGGCCTGCTCCGTGATCTTGGTCACGAAGAAGCCTTTCTCTCGGATTCTGGATTGGGCTTCCTGCTCAGACCCCGCGTCGATGGTGTCTTTGATTTCGAGGCCGGTGTTGTCCATCGCCTCGTATTTGTAGCTGGGCATCGGGTCTCTCCTCGATCACGAGGTCCGTCAGAATCAGGGCGGGGGCAGAGGACACAGACAAGAACTGGCCATTCACCAGTGTTCGTCACAATTCACGGAACGTCAACCCGAGGGTCATCCGTCTTCTTCCATGACGGTTTCGCGGACCACCTCGTCGATGGTCGAGATTCCGTCGAAGATCAATTTCAGACCAGATTCACGCAGGGTGGTCATTCCCTGGCTGCGGGCCAGATTGCGCATATCGTCGACCGACGCATCCGACGAAATCATGTCGCGGATGTCGTCGTTCATGTCGAGCAACTCGTACATCCCGCAACGCCCCTTGTAGCCCGAGTTGTTGCACCGCTGGCATCCCTTACCGTAGTAGAACTTGTACTTGCGGGCCTGCTCGACGGGCAGTTGGAGTTCCAGCAGCAGTTCATCCGAGGGGTCAAACTGGGTGCGGCACTGGACGCAGATTTTCCGCACCAGCCGTTGAGCGAGGATCGCCTCGACGGTGGCTGTAATGAGGAAGGTGGGCACCCCCATGTCCCGCAGACGGGTGATCGCTGACGGAGCATCGTTCGTGTGCAGCGTGCTGAATACCAAGTGACCCGTCAGGGAGCTTTGTACAGCGATTTCCGCAGTTTCGTAGTCGCGGATTTCGCCAACCAGAATCACGTCCGGGTCGTGTCGCAAAATGGCCCGCAGGGCCGCCGCGAAGGTCACGTCAATTTCGCTGTTGATCGGCACCTGAATGATCCCCTCGATGTCGTATTCGATGGGGTCTTCGGTCGTAATGATCTTGGTTTCGATGTCGTTCAGCTCGTTGAGGGCTGAATAGAGCGTCGTCGTCTTGCCCGAGCCGGTGGGACCCGTCACCAGCACGATGCCGTGGGGCCGGTGAATCGTCTTGCGGAATAGCGATAGCGTGCTCGGGTCCATCCCGATCTTGTTCAGGTCCAACTGGACCACGGTCCGGTCCAGCACTCGCATGACGACCGATTCGCCGAACATGGTCGGCAACACGCTCACTCGCAGGTCGACGGGGCTGCCCCCCACGTTGAGTTCAATACGACCGTCCTGCGGCAGGCGGCGTTCGGCGATGTCGAGATTCGCCATCACTTTGACGCGGCTGACGATGGCGGTCGCCAGGTGGCGGGGGGGCGGGACCATCTCATACAGCACGCCGTCGGCCCGGACGCGAATCTTGAACTCATCTTCGAACGGTTCGAAGTGGATGTCCGACGCCTGGTCCTTGATCGCCAGCAGCATCACCATGTTGAGCAGCTTGCGGATCGGGTGCGAGTCCATGTACTCGTCGGCCAGATCGATAGCCCCCTGCTTGGTGTTGGCCGCGAGGGAACCATTTTCCGGCATCGCTTCGAGGCCCGCGATCACGTCCTCGATGCTGTCTTCTTTGGCGGCGTAATACTTCGTAATGGCGGCTTCCACGGCGGCCAGGCTGGAGACGGCCCCCCGGACTTCCATGCCGATGAAATTGCGGAGATCGTCCAGGGCTCCGACGTTCTGCGGGTCGGCCATGGCCACGGTCAGCACGCCATCTCGCATCGAGATCGGCATGATCTTGTAGACCTCGGCCATGGTGGAGGGCACAAGGTCGATCACTTTGGGGGGGATGTTGGTTTCGGCCAGATTGACAACGGGCATCCCCCACTGTTCGGCCAGTGCCTCCGTCAACTGATCATTGTTGATCAGTCCCATCTTAATGGCGACCTGCCCCAGGATCTCACCGGGGCTTTGCTTCTGCTCTTCCAGGACGTCCCAGAGTTGATCCTCGGACATATATCCGAGATCGACGAGAATCTGACCGATACGACGCTGGGGCATGGGCCACCTGTGGAGGCGAACAACCGATCAATCGGCGACGCGGTGGAATGGACGGGAAGTCAGGGCTGCAATATACGAGTGGGCGGTCCGGACGAGTCTGCGGAAGTGAGATCAGCCTTCGTCGTCGTCCTCATCTTCTTCATTTTCGTCGAAGATTCCCTTCTTGGCGTTCATGATCCGCATCTTCAGCTCGCCGGGATTGTTCGACCGCAGCACACAGTCTTTCTCTTCGCAGACTTCCCGCCGCCAGAGATCGAACAGTGCGTCGTCCAGCAGTTGCATGCCGTACTTCCTCCCGGTCTGGATCGAGGAGTTGATGCGGTAGGATTTGGCCTCGCGAATCAGATTCGCGATGGCGGGTGTCACGACCAGCATCTCGTAGGCGGCGACGACCCCTTTGGGTTTGCGAGGAAGCAGGGCCTGGCTCAGAACGGCAATGATCGACGTGGACAGCTGGGTCCGGATCTGTTCCTGCTGGTTGGTGGGGAACACGTCGATGATTCGGTCGACAGTACCCTGGGCACTGGAGGTGTGCAGGGTTCCGAATACCACGTGACCGGTTTCAGCGGCGGTGATCGCGGATGAGATCGTCTCAAGGTCTCGCATTTCACCCACGAGGATCACATCCGGGTCCATCCGCAGGGCGCGTTTCAGGGCCTCGGGGAAGTTGGGCACATCGACGCCGATTTCTCGCTGATTGATCGTGGCCTTCTTGTGCTTGTGGTAATACTCGATCGGGTCTTCAAGGGTGATGATATGGGCGTCTTCGTGGTCGTTGATGTGGTTAATCATCGACGCCAGCGAGGTCGTTTTGCCTGATCCCGTGGGACCGGTCACGAGAAACAAGCCACGAGGCCGATTAATCAGGTCGGGGATGACCGTCGGCAAGCCCAGTTGTTCGAACGTCAGAAACTCGTTTGGAATACGCCGCAGCACCAGACCGATGTGACCGCGCTGTTTGAACACAGCCACGCGAAAGCGGGCCTTGTCCCCGAAGGCGAACCCGAAGTCGGTTCCCCCCATCTCCTGAAGCTCTTGCTGGTTTCGTTCGGGAGTGATTGACTTCATCAGGGAGACGGTGTCGGCGGCCTCCAGCGATTTGGTCGCGAGGCGGACCATGTGGCCCCCCACACGGACAACGGGCGGTTGGCCCGTCGTAATGTGCAGATCGCTCACTTTGTCCCGGACGACAGTCTCCAGGAGTTTGTCGATCTGCAAACGACGTTCTTCAACAGAATCGGCCATGCACGCCTCGGACTGCGAAGGGACGAACGGGATGGAGGGAAGTGAGCTTGAGAAGGGGCGAGGGCCCCTGGAAACCGATCCACGGACGGGATCGGTGAACCATTATTCGGCGATGCCCGCAAACCGCCAAGCGGATTGCAGTTCCGTCGAATCCGCGGTGTCAAATGGTCGGTGGCGCTGCGAGGGGATCAATGGCCGCCCCCCTGAAGCTTGTGGGCTTCAGCGAGTGTCGTGATCCCCATCAGGGCCTTGTCGACCGCGTCTTCCACCAGAGTCTTCATGCCAAACAGGCGAGCCTGTCGGCGGATGTTCTGTGTCGGTTCGCTGCGGAAAGCCATCTCGCGCAGCGTTCCGTTCATCATCATCAATTCGAACACAGCTTTCCGTCCGCGATAGCCAGACTGCTGGCAGTTCGAACATCCTTTGCCTTTGCGGAACTTGGCTGTCTGAATCTGATCGTCAGTCAGTTCGAACAGTCCCAGCTCGTCCGGGTTCGGCTTGTAGGACTCACCACATTTGGGGCAGATGCTGCGGGCGAGACGCTGGGCCATCACGGCCATGACCGACGAGGCGACCAGGAATGGCTGGACTCCCATATCGATCAGGCGTGTAATAGAACCGGGCGCATCGTTCGTGTGCAGCGTACTGAATACCAAGTGTCCAGTCAAAGAGGCCTGAATTGCCATCTCGGCGGTCTCGGTGTCACGAATTTCCCCCACCAGAATCACGTTCGGGGCTTGCCGCAGCATGGCCCGGATGATGCGGCTGAAGTTCAGGCCGATTGCGTGCCGCACTTCGCACTGATTGATTCCCGGAAGATAATATTCGACGGGGTCTTCTGCCGTGATGATTTTGCGGTCTGGACGGTTCAGTTCACCTAATGCACTGTACAGCGTGGTGGTCTTGCCCGATCCGGTCGGCCCTGTCACCAGAAAGATTCCGTTCGGGCGGCGAATGATGTTCTGGAACTTGCGGTAGTTCTCTTCGCTGAACCCAAGGTTGCGGATACCGACCTTGATGTTGTCGCGGTCCAGAATACGCATGACGATCGCTTGCCCGTGGTTGGTGGGCAGTACGCTGACACGCAGGTCGAAATCCTTACCATTCACGCGGGTCTTGATTCGACCGTCCTGCGGGCGGCGTTTCTCCGATATATCGATCCGTCCCATGACCTTCAGGCGACTGGTCAGTGGGGCCAACAGCCGCCGGGGGGGCGAATCCCGCTCGACCAGCACGCCGTCGATCCGATACCGGATGCGGACACGGTCTTCAAACGGCTCGACATGGATGTCGCTAGCCCGCATATTCACCGCTTCGGTGATGATCAGGTTCACCAGCCGCACAATCGGCGAGCTTTCGGAGTCGTCGGCCTGGGCCTTGGCCTCCTGAAGCTCTGTCTCGGTGAAGTCGATCGCCGTTTCTGTAAACTCTTGCAGCATCGAGTCTACCGACTCAGTTTCGCTCTGTCCGTAGTACCGGTTGATAGCGGCGTTGATCGCCTCTTTCTGGCCCATCACCATGTCGACTTCGCGCGCCAGGATGAACCGCAGCTTCTCCACCAGTTCGAAGTTCATCGGGTCGACGACGGCCACCTTGAGCTTTTCGTCGTCCACATCGACCGCGATGCACGTATTTTCACGGGCCACGGACTCCGGAATCAGTTCAACGATTGAATGTTGCAGCTCGATTGTTCCAAGATCGATGAACTGAAAGCCGAACGCCTTGGCTTTGGCCTGACCCAGGCGGCCTTCGTCCACATATTCCAGTTTGACCAGCGCCTCTTCCGGGGTGATCCCCAGGCTGCCAGCCATATCTTCCGCTTCGTTCAGCTGATCACGGCTGACGGTTCCGTCTTTGACGAACTGATCCAACCAGTTGCGGGCCATGGTGACCTTTCGAGGATCGATATGGCGAATGCGTGAACTCTCCGAATGGAGAGATGTCGACGAGTGAGTCACCGTGACTGATACCTATGCTCGCCAATTGCGAACTCTCAGTGTGGGGAAACCGCGGGTGATGCGGCAACCCCTTCATCCGGTCACGGAATCTATTCCCAGTCTACGGTCCGCAACGGTGAGGAGCAACCGGCGGATTTGAGCGGTCGAATCGAATGGCGGAACCTGGCATGCCTGATCGGGTCATCCCGCACAGAGGGCGCATGACGACCGGGAGAAAACCGGTCTTGTCGCTGCCACAGACTGTCGGGTATATCGGGGGCGGGGGGGCTCGTTCGTATTCGGTCCCGTCCCGTGAATTCAGCGAGAACCCGTACGATGTCGTCCCTGAAAACCGTGGCCCCCGCCTCATCCGCACAGTCTCATGGGCTGTACTGGGGGGCCCTGCTGATGCCCGCGGTTCTGTCGTTGCTGACCTCGATCAGCACAGCCCGGGTTCTGCCGGGGGTTCCCGGGCCGGTGCGTCCGGCACTGGTCTTTGACCGTTACCACGTCAATCTCGGGGAGGTTGAATCCCGACCGCTGCACGAAGTCCATTTTATCTTCGAAAACCATAGCTCTCGCCCTGTCAAAATCACGGATCTGAAGCCCAGTTGTGGTTGCCTGACCCCGAAGGTCGTGACGTTGAATGGCCAGGGGGCCTATGTCGAATGCCGGGAGTTTGCACCGGGACAGGTAGGCGTACTGGCGATGGGGATTCGCCCCGCCCGAGAGTTGCCCGGACCCAAGGATTTGAACGTCATCTTGAGTTATGACGATGGCCAGCCGCGTACCGAGACGCTTGTCTTTCAACTCGTCCTGCCGCAAAAAAAGTTGACGGTGTCTCCCAATGAGCTGTATTTTTACCAGCTGTCCGGGGAGTCCGACACGCGAGTCGTGGATGTCATGGACTACCGTGACAAGCCTGCCCGCGTGACCCATGTCACGACTTTGGCGAGTGGTCCGCAAGGCGGCCCGCTGGTGGATCTGACCGCCACGTTGGGGGAAATTCAGACAGGTCCAGACGGTGAGCCTCGCTGGCCCATCCAGGTTCACTGCAACGGTGCGGTGTCGGTGGGCCGAAAGGAAGGGTGGGTGGTGATTACTACTGATGACCCCGATAGTCGGGAAGTCCGCTTGCCCGTGGTCATCTTCGGCCCCAAGACCGCCCCGGCGAATCCTGGTGTCCGGTCGGAGTGAGTCAGTTTTCGTGGGGAGCGGGACTGCTGATTTGGTAATTCCGGAGGAGAGGGCCTGTTTTCTTGAGTCGTGGCCATCGTCCTGATGCTCGCGTGGGCTACGATGTCTCAGCCGCCCTCCTGGAGTGTTACTTGATGTCCGCGCTGGCCCCGATTGCTGTTCTGGTTGGAACCCGCCGAATCGGTCGCGAGATCGCCCTGCAGCTGGCTCGCTCGGGCGTTGGAGTCGGGGTGATCTACCGGGCATCGGGGGCTGAGGCTGCGGACCTTGTCACAACGGTACAAACGCTCGGTGTTCCGGCAGTGGCGGTCCAGTCGACGCTCGACAGTGACGTAGCGGTCGAGAGAGCCTTTCAAGGGATTGAAGACACCATCGGGCCCATGGGATCGCTGGTGAACCTCGCTGCCGATTATGAACGTACCCCGTGGGCCACGCTGGATGCCGCAGCCTGGGACCGGGGGATGGTGGCTGCCCGCACCTGCTACCTGCTGGCGCTGCATGCGGCCCGGCGCATGGCCCGTAATTCCGGCCCCACGCGAGGGCGGATCGTGTTGTTTGGCGACTGGGCCTCAGGCGAGACACCGTATCGTGACTACCTGCCGTACCTGACCGGGAAGGCAGCAGTTCATTTTCTGACTCGCGGGTTGGCTGTGGAACTGGCTCGGGAGGGGATCTTGGTGAATGCCATTGCACCCGGTCCCACCGTGCGGCCTCCCGATATTCCGGAAGATGTCTGGAACGAGACGGTTGTCGCGCGGACCCCGCTGCGTCGACAATCCTCCATCAATGACATCGTTGAACTGACGATGGCCTTGCTGCAAAGCGAAACGATCACGGGAGAAGTGATCCGCGTTGACAGCGGGAGGCATCTGGCACCGAGTGGATTGGACTGAACGGCTCATGGGCGCTTTGCACAAGATCACCAAACTGATCGACTTCTGTTACGGACACCGTCTGATGAACTACGACGGAAAATGCCGGTATCTGCACGGACACAATGGCCGGATTGAAGTCGATCTGGAAGCCCGGTCGCTCGACCGGCTGGGGATGGTGCTCGATTTTGGGGTGGTGAAGGATGTGGTGCGGAACTGGGTGGACGACAATCTCGATCACCGCATGCTGCTCTGCAAGGATGACCATTTTGTCCCGTTGCTGCAGGCTCAGGGAGAACCCCTGTTCCTGCTGGATGAAAACCCAACCGCTGAGAACATTGCGAAGCTGATCTTTCAGCAAGCCAGTCATGCCGGGCTGCCCGTGACGGAGATTCGTCTCTGGGAGACTCCCAGCAGCTATGCGGCATACCACGAATAAATCCTACTGAGAGTCGACATGCAGCGGATCGCCGTACTGGCCAGTGGGGGGCTTGACAGCAGTGTTCTGCTGGTGGAACTCGCGCGGGAAGCGGTGGTCTTCCCAGTGCATGTGGCAATGGGAATGATCTGGGAGGCGGAGGAACTGACGGCCCTGCGACGGTTCATTGCCAGGGTCGGGAATCCGAACATTCAGCCGGTGACCGAACTAGCATTGCCCATTGGCCCGGTCTATGGGACCCATTGGAGCCTCTCCGGAAGGGGCGTGCCCTCGCTGGGTACCCCCGACGAGGATGTCTACCTTCCCGGTCGGAATCTGCTGCTATTAGGACTGGCCGGCGTGTGGGGCAGCTTGCAGGGCGTTTCGGCGGTGGCCATTGGATCGCTCGCATGCAATCCGTTCCCTGATGGCAGCACGGAGTTTTTTGCGAGCTATGCCCAGGTGATGTCCCAGGGACTGGCTCACCCCTTGCAGGTCCTGGCCCCTTATCGCGGTGTCGACAAGCACCGACTGATCCAGCGATTTCATGATCTGCCGCTGGAACTGACTCTGACCTGCATGCAACCGGTCGCGGGAGTTCACTGTGGACGCTGCAGCAAGTGCGGCGAACGTCACCAGGCTTTTGTGGATGCCGGGGTCGTGGACCGGACGGCGTACACCCATCCACTGAAATCGTGACCGGTCCGGTAGCTATCGCACTCGAAAACCGACCGATTGATGAGTGGTCCGTTGCGTCAGGAAATCTTCCACTTGCAGCCGCAGTTCATATTGGCCAGGCGTCAGATTCGTCGGCAGCTCGATGCGGTAACTGCTGCAGTAGTCGGTTCGCCGAGCCCGACACAGGTCTTCCGCTTCGCCGAGATGTTCCTGGTCAAAAACCTGGGGCTCGGCGCCCAGTCTCACGATTTCGATCTGGGAGATGATTCGTGTTCGGAACAATCCCTCGGGGGTCATCTCGGATGAGAAGTTCTGGACCTCAGCATAAAGCAGCACCGGTTGTCCCGGTTCGAACTCATCGCGTTCAAAGGGCTGGTACTGGCCCCAGCCATCGATTTGTTGGCAGAACGTCAGGCCGTGCAACTGAAGTTTGGCCTGGGGCTGGAGGTGCCGAAGTGCATTCTGGAACTGTTCACTGGTCAGCGAGGCCCGCACCACCGGATCATGGGCGTTTGATTCGTCAAAATAGTTGGACATCCCCCAGAAGACCGAGGTCCAGAATTCCTGCTGCGGGGTATCTGTCGCTGTGATGGGCAGCTGGGCCTTTTCGGGCTGGGCGGCCATCAGATAAAGCATTCGCAGATAGACTTGTCGCTGAATGTGAGCTTGTTCGTCGGCGAGGGTATCGCCAGCCGTCCGGGCGACTTCGGCTTCCATGACGGAAATCAGTTTTTGCAGCTCGTCCTGCCAGTAGGCCGCCTTGGGATTGGCCCGGGGAGGCTCGATGATCCGGGCGGGGAGATCTGCGTGTGGCGGCGTTGTCTCCGTGGACTTTGCAACCTCATGGCGTTGCCAGGGGGCCGGTAACGGGAGCTTGGTGGCCGCTAATCGTTCGGAGAATGAACGATCGCCACGGCGGCCCTGGGGCCAGATTCGCATTCCATCGAACGCCGATTTTTCATCGGGGCTGGAGATGGTCGCCTCAGCGGTCGATGGTGTGGCAGGATTCGCCTCTGCGGGCGAAACGGTCTCGGCAGGTGTCGCGGGGTCAGACGAGGCTTCGGTTTCAGCGAGAGTTAATGAAACCGCAGGCTCGACTTTGTCGAAAACCGAGGGCGACGAGTCCCGGTCGTCCGAGGCCGTCTGGATGGCGGGAGCGGACGGTTCCGATTCATCGTTCACTGACTCGGAATCGGAGACGATACTGGCCTGCGGATCGAGCTGTGGCTGCGGGGCCATCGGGACCGCAGGCGTCGTAAGGGCATCCCCCGGCTTAAACTCGGGGTTCTCCCGCCGTCTTTGCAGGATCTCGGGAACTCGCTGCGGCTCGATGGAGGCCAGATAGCTGCGCCACGCTCGGCGTTCTTCAAAGGGCAGGTCTTTCAGCTCCGTGTCGATCAGCATCCGCGTCGCCGGATCAGCCTCAGTCGGCGGCGAGTCGGCGGCAATGGCCGGGGGCCGGCGGGTCGGTGGTTTGTCCTCCGCAGGATCAGGGGCCGACAATTTCTGCCGGGCGGTCGGGGAAGCCTTGGGCGTGTCGGGTTCGACGATCGGTTCACGCTGTGACTTCGACAATGCCCCCGGTAAATTCGCGCACCCCTCCAGCAGGGTCATCAACCCGGCGATGGTCAACAGCAGGAGCCAGTGCCGAGGCATCGGCCGCTTCCTTGTTGGACGGTGTCAGTGGGGGGAGTGGTTCTGCGAAAGCAGACGGCGGGATTTCGAAGGGGGCGGCAACGTACTCGAAGAACCGCCCACGAGGCAAGAGGGACTCGTCGAACGACGCACCACTGTCTGGGCGGGATGGGATGAGGATGAGTTCGGACGCCCTGCCCGGGCATAGGGGACCACTCCACCCGACGGCTGGTCGGCGATCAGGCCGGTCGAGTAATCAGAGGTGTCCGGTTCACGATCCCGTATCCATAGAAAAACAATGTCGCCAGCAGGCAGGCCGTTGCGAACCAGTCCCCACCCAAAACGTACCAGCTTTGCCGGGAGTCCAAGGGGATCTGTCCCACAAGCGTCATGTTGGCCTGCTTGGGCATGCGGCCCGTTTCGGGGTCGATCAGTGTGGTTCGTTTGGGATTCCGCTTTGCTTTCAAACGGTCCATGTCAATCAAGACTTCAGGATCCCGCAGACGCCCATTTCCATCAATGATCGCAGAGATCCCCGTGTTGACCGCCCGCACCATCGGGACTCGCGTTTCGATGCACCGGAACGAGGCCGTGATCAGGTGCTGGTCCAACTCACTCGAACCGTGGAACCAACCGTCATTCGTCAGGTTGACCAGGCAATCAACATCGCCGCTGATGGCCTCCGCAGCTCGCTTGTCCGCAGGCAAACGAGTGGCTGCGACGGAACTGCGAACCAATTGGGGAACTGTGTCTTCGTAGCAGATCAGCGGCAGCATCCGGCATTCTTTGTGGCGGAATACCGCAACGGATTCTCCGGCATCCAGCCCGAAGTTCTCGGCAAACGGCGTGAACTTGTGCAGGCCGGGAATCCAGTCTCGGAGGGGAATGTACTCCCCGAATGGGACGCGATGCAGTTTGTCGTATCGCCCCTGAATTCCCACTCCCGGCTGGACAAAGGCTGCCGAATTAAAGTGCCGTGCCCGACCGTTCGCGGCAGCGTATCGGTCGACTCCGATGACCAGCGAGGCCCGGGCTTCATCCGACATGTTCTTCAAGAGGGTCTGCACGCTGCTGTCTTTCCAGCGTTCCGCCGGGATCAGCGGGTGCAGGGCGGCCAGTTCTTTGTCGCTCATTCCCGGGGGAGCTTCGAGCAGCGAATAGGGGATCATCGATTCGGGCCAGATGATGACTTCGGCCCCCTCACGAACAGCCCACATGTGCAGGTCGAGATAAGTGCGAATGATCCGATCGGACTCGTTGGGGTCTCCTTTCACGCTGGAATCGAAGTTGCCCTGAATCAACCCGACGCGCGGGCCCGCTGTGAACGTTGCCTGGGACAACCGAATCGCCCCGTACACCAGACTGGCGGTGCAGAGTCCGACCGTCAACATGACTTGAGCCCGCAGGGAATGCAGGGGCCGATCGGGAACCGGAGTGATGACCGTGGTGCCTTCCATACCATCGACTTTTGCCCAACGGGCCAGTCGGTCCATCGGAATCAGGGAGGCCAGGCAGGCGTTCACCATGACGACGAGAAAGCTGACGCCATAGCTTCCAACGAGGTCGCTGATTTGCGTGATGGCTGTCCAGCGGTGCTGACTATGACCGAGGAAGTACCAGGCAAAACCCGTCATGAAATGGGCTCGGGCAAACTCGAGTCCGACCCAGACCAGCGGGGCCGCCACAGTGAGCGGTAATGCCAGCCGATGCACTGCCACGCGTGTGGCGATTACAAACGCCGGGAAATAGAACGCCGCGTAAAAGGCCATCGCCCCCCATGCGGTATACATGGTGGCATCCCCGAGTCGCATCCACTGCAGCGTGGGGAACCAGAACAATGCTCCCGCCCACCAGGTCGCCAGCAGTGTTCCCTTCAGCGGGCGGCGGAATCGGACCAGTGCCAGGAGGGGAACCAGCGCCAGCCATGCCAGCCATCCCAAATCCAGGGGCGTAAAGGAGGCATACAGCAGCAAGGCTGTCATTGGCCCCAGAATCCAGGGGGCTCGTGAGGGGAGCGGTGCTGAGCGGGCCTTGTCCAGCAGGGCCTGAACCACCAATCGGTGTTCCGGAAGGTCGTTCGGGGCCATCGACTCTGCCACGCGTGCGGCCTCCGGTGCGGGTGCGGACATCAAGGTTCCTTCCGTGAAACCTGTCGGGCAATCAGGCGGTCCCGATCCACCCCGTGAACGGGATCACCTCGACCAGTGCTCCACGTACGAGATCGTTGGGCCCGGCTGGTAAGACCATCAGGGCATTTGATGAGGCCGTTGACTTCAGGTCGAACGAGCCTTTCCAGTCAACGGGCTTCACCCGCCAACCGGTCCCCTGAGCCTCCATCCGCGCGGGAAGGTAAGTCGGACGGGGGTCGGAAAACTGGAAATCACTCTCCAGCTCTGCCAGCCAGGGAACGGGTTCCGCAGGCGACAGATTGAGCAGTCGCCGCACGGCTGTGCGGACGAACACTTCGAAGCAAACCATACTGCTGACAGGATTTCCGGGCAAGCCGAAGATCCATCGGGGTAGATTGTCCGCCGTTCGCTCCGGTGGCAGATATCCATACCAGAGGGGCTTACCCGGTCGCATATGAATTTTATGGAACAGCTCTTTAACGCCTAGTTCCTTGAGTACCTGCGGGACGAGATCGAGCTTGCCGGCGGAAACGCCCCCGGTCAGGCACAGGATGTCCGCCTGTAAGGCCCGCCCGATTTTATGCCGCAGTTCATCGAGATTATCGCGGGCGATCCCATGAACGATCGGCGTCGCTCCCAGCAATTGTACTTGCGCGGCCAGCATCGACTGGTTGCTGTTCCGGATCTGGGCCCCGCCGGGCGTCTCTTCAATCGAGACGAGTTCATCGCCGGTCGACAACAGAGAAATTGTTGGTCGCGGGGCCACTTTGACCCAGCTTTGTCCCAGTTCGGCGAGCAACGCCACTTCTTGGGGCCGGATGGCACGTCCCTCACGAAGGACGAGTTCTCCTCGCTGCATCGCGGTGCCCCGCTTGCCGACATTCGTTCCCGGTTTGAGCTGAGCCTCTGACAGAATCGTCACCCGCTCGGTCATGGAATCGAGGGCGGTTCGTTCGATGGGGACGACGGCATCCGCCCCAGTCGGCATGGGAGCCCCTGTCATGACGCGCGCGGCGGTCCCAGGGGTGATTTCACGCTGGGGCATCTGCCCGGCGGTGATCTCTTCGATGACGAAGAACGATCGCGTTCCCGTTCCATCGTCGCTGGCTCGCAATGCGTATCCATCGACCAGCGACTTATCGAACGGCGGTGAATCGAGATCGCTGACAATGTCCTCGGCCAGAGTCTGGCCCATCGATTCCAGCAGTGATGTCACCTGCGCAGGGCGCGGTTTGATACTGCTGCAAATCAAGGCCAGGGCCTCGGCAACGCTTCGCATTCGGACCATTCCTTCGCGGGGTTGACTCATTCGATCCCTCTCCAGAGCGGCATGAACCGGGGTGACCGCGTGAGATTCGAGCGGCGGGTGGGCCCCCGAGTTATCACTTGGTCAGGTCCACGACGATCAGTTCCTTGTCGTTGCGCACGTACATCCGCCCGTTGGCAAACGCGGGAGCACACCAGACCACCTCCCGGCCAAACGCGTTGTTCGTCGGGTCGATGACATGCATCCGGGACAGCTCCTCGAAGCCTTTCGAGTCCAGTTTTCCGATGACTAGGTCGCCCTTCTCCGTGAACATCCAGAACTTGTTCGTCTCACCGGCACGAACCAGAAACACCGTACCACTGCCCTGCTTGCGACCGCCCAACGGTTCGGTGGTCGACCAGACAATGTCACCGCTGGGGATGTCGATGCAGCGCATTTCACCGCTCTGATCGAATCCGTAGACCCGGCCATCGAGCAGAAAGGGCTGGACGTTGACCGGTGAGAGAGCGTGCTTCTCCTGGTTCCACCACAAAACCTTGGCACCTGGCTTGTCCGGGGAGAGTTCCAGCATCAGATTCTTGTTGTCGTACCCCCCCACAAACAGGTGGTTCCCATGCAGAATGGGGGTCATGATGATGGACCCGTTGGTCCCTTCGTAATCGACAGACCAGAATTGTCTGCCCGTCGCGGGGTCGACCGAATAGACCGCCTCCGGGCTGCAAAGGATCAACTGGCGGGTTCCGCCGTGTTGAATAATGAGGGGGGGCGAGTACCCCTGTTCACGGGCCGTGCCGGTTCGCCAGACTTCATCGCCGGTGTCTTTGTGAAGCGCCACGCAATGTGAACCCGCTCCGCCAGCCAGAATGATCAGGTGGTCCCCATCGATCAGCGGCTGGCTGGCATAGCCCCAGAGGGCCGATTTGGTGTTGTAAGTTTGCTTCAGGTTCTTGGACCAGAGGATGTCCCCCTGGCGGGCATCCAGGCAGGTAATCTGCCCCTCGGCCCCATGGACGTAGACCTTGCCCGCATGAATCAGCGGCGTCGCGCGGGGCCCCGCCGGGTACGAGATCCCGTATTTCTCGGGATGTTCCTGCGACCAGAGCTTCTTTCCCGTCTTCTCATCGAAACAAAGGATTCGTTCGGTTCCCGTGAACTCGGCCCGGTTGAAATTGTCGACTTTCACGTTATCGGCGGTGACATAGTCCGTGACGTAGACCTTGCCTTGGGCGACTGCCGGTCCGGAGTAGCCTCCCGCAACAGCAGCGGTCCACGCCACCTTGGGCTGGGCGGGCAGCTTGTCGACCAGACCTGTTTCTCGCCAGACGTTGTCCCGCTGAGCCCCCATCCACTGGGGCCAGTCATCCGCCCGGGCCACGGTCGATATCCATACCAGTAGTCCCGCCAGGGCCAGTTGACGCATCATTTCATCCAATCCAAGAAGAGAGGAACCGCTCGGCTCGTAGTTTACCACTCCCCTGGAAAGGCGTCACGTGCCAGCCAGAAGGACTGCGAATCGACGATTGCTCCGATCGACAGGTTTTATCAATTTCTGAATCAAGCGAGAGTCCGGTTGCGGTATTCTGCGCCGATCCCCCTCGCTGGAGAACGGCCCATGGCGACCGAGACGTTTGTCGGAACCTTCAATGTCCTGAATCTGATCAGCGCTGACTTTCCGTATTACGACAAAGACTCACTCTACTCCCCGGCGGACTTCGAAAAGAAGACCCGCTGGATCGGGCAACAGCTTGACCGGATGCGCGCAGATGTCGTGGGCTTTCAGGAAGTGTTTCACACGTCGGCCTTGCAGGCGGCACTGAATCAAAGTGAACACTTGCGCGGGGTGCCTCCGATCGTCGTCGGCACGCAGGAAACCGAACGCCCGGGGGTCCATCCCGGAATCGCCTTGGTCGCGAAAGGCGGCGCGGAACTGATCGCCGCGATCACTGCGTTTCCTGATGTGGCCAAACTCAACTCGCCCGAGTTGTCGGTCTCGATCAACGCGTTCTCCCGTCCTGTCCTGAAGGCCCGGGTGCAGCTCTTTCCATCGATGGAAGTCACGGTTTTCGTGGCCCACCTCAAGTCAAAGCGTCCCAGCTATATCGAGGGGGAATCGCCGAAGAATCCGGTGCACCGGGCCTTGGGCTGTGCTCGTTCGCTGATTCGTCGCGCGGCTGAGGCGGCTGCCTTGCGGGCCTTGGTTCTCGATGAAATTCGGGGTCAGTCGCGACCCGTTATCGTGATGGGCGACTTGAATGACACCGAGCGGTCCGTAACCACGCAGATGATCTCCGGAGATCCCCCGTTCTACCGTATCCCGCGTGCCCAAAAGGAGGAGATTTGGGACACGTTGCTCTACTCGGCCCAGGAAATTCAGCTGCGACAAAGTACCAGAGATCTGTACTACACGCATATTTTCAATGGGTTCTATGAGTCGCTCGATCACGTTCTGGTGAGTGAGGAGTTCTACTCCCGCAACCCGGATCGCGTGGCGGAGTTGGATTTCGTTCGCGTCCTGACCGATCACCTGCAGGACGAAACGCAGACAATGACCGAGGGGAACCCGCTCACCTCGGATCACGGCCAGGTCGTGGCCCGTATTCGGCTCCGGACGACGTAGTCCCTTATCCCGGCTCAGACGCCCGACCAGAGCATGACAATGGCCGAGGCGTCCATGGACTCCTCATGTCCCACAGGGCCGACTCTTTCGCCGGTCTTGGCTTTCACGTTGACGCAGCTGGAATCGATACCGATGGTTTGGGCAATCGCCTGGACCATGGCTTGTTTGCAGGGCGAGAGCTTGGGACGTTGAGCGAATACCGTGCAGTCGACGTTGACCACCGACCAGCCGCGGGTTCGTGCCGCTTGCACGGCGGCTTTCAGTAGCACTCGGGAATCCGTTCCGTGATATTGGGGATCGGTATCCGGAAACCACTCGCCAATATCCCCGAGTCCAGCGGCTCCCAGGACGGCGTCCGTGATTGCATGCAGCAGGACATCGCCATCACTATGGGCGACGAATCCTTTTTCGTGAGGGATCTCCACCCCGCCGATCACCAGACGACGGCCCGCTTCCAGGCGATGCGTGTCATGGCCCAGGCCCACACGGTAAGGAGTAGTCGACATGGAACGAACCTCTTCCGGGGAGTCTCCCCGGCGGTACGTCATCTCAACCGCTGACCGGGAAGCAGATCAGTCCATCGAGTTTATGGGAACTGCCTTGGAAACGGCAGCGGATACGGTTTGGGGAGTCACCGGAGGAGTTGTCTTACGATGCCGGGCAGCCCGTCGCCACTTCCAGTAAGTGGTCAAGGTGGGCTGTCCCCAGATGGCGGACTTCCGGCCAGTGGTGTTCACGGCAACAGCGGTCCCCGCGACGATATTCCGTAGGGTTTCGCTGACCTGATGCAGATTGTGGTAGGTCATGCGTCGCTGAATGATCAGCGACGTTTCGGTTTGTTCGTTGAACGGAGCCCGGAAGTGTCCATAGACCGGTCCAGTATCGATTCCGTGATCGATCCGTAGCAACGTCATGCCGACGCGCTCCATGTCCCCGTTGACCAATGCCCAGAAGCATCCATGAGCGTTTCGGTACTCCGGACAGATACCGGGGTGCATCACAAAGGTGCCATGCGTCGGGATTTCAAAGATGTTTGGTCTGAGCAGGTGTTTACAGCAGGCCAGACTGATGTCTGGTTGAACGGACCACAGAAACTCCTGGGCCTCGACTGAATTGGGAGAGGACACCGTCAGTATGGGAACCGTCGGAGCGGTGGGATATCGGGCGAAGGACTCTGCTCGGACCTGGGCTTCGTACTGACGGTTGGCATGGGTCAGGAAGAGCTTCTGATAGAGTCGGTAAGCCAGCAGGTCGAGAGTGGGGAGTATCCCTTGTTTAGAAATGGTCTTTCGCAGCTTTTGCAGGCGGTATCCCGGGGGTTCGTCAATAATGAGGATTCCCGCCAATTCCGAAAAACTCGCCAGCCAGCGCGGCATCACATCGCGGACCAGCAATGCATCGGATTGACAGATCAGAACGGTGCGCATATCAGCCAGTCACATCAGCCCAACCAGAACTCCCTCGCCAGAACGTACATTCTATAGGAGCAGTTGTCCGGATTGAGTGAGTGACCCACTAGTAAATAATCGAATCCTAATACCGAGTCACCCGGAACACATGGCCTGCGGACTGTAGGGAGGGTAACGATTGCAATGAAAAAACCCGGTGTCCGCGACTTGCGGACCCGGGGGTGCGTGATGGGCTGATTGCGGTTACGGGGCCAGCATATGCTCACCACCTGCGAACTGGGTATGGCAGGCGTTGCACTGGATCAATAGCAGCTCCCACTGCTTGCGGGATTCGGCGGCATCCTTCTTCTTGGCGGCTTTGTACAAGCTGCCTCCCACCTCACGAACTCCGCTGGCATGTTTGAGCCAGTCAGCTGCGTCCTTCTCCGGCGGGCGACCGATCAGCAGGTTTCCCGACTCGGCCAGAATCAGCGAGTCCGACTTGATCGCCTTCCAGGTCGCGTTTTCAGTTGGGGCCGTAGTGAGGGCAGCCTTGAGTCGTTTGTATGGTGGTTCGCAGACGTACTCCATGAACTCGTGCATGTCCGCTTCGACGGGAACCGTTACAACGGCTGGAGTCTTTTCCGCCGGTTTTTTTTCTTCAGCGTGAATCGGGTCGACCGAGGGGGTGGCGTAGATTGCCAAACCGAAAGCCAGCAGGCCCATCAGCCAGCCGCCGGAAAGCGAAATCGATCGCATGGTGTCACCTGAGAAACCGGGGATGTGAGTGTCGATTTCTACCCGACCGACAACGCAATTCCCAGCGATCAGACCATTCATTTCGACCGAAAGCCCCCCCGAGAAACCAACCCGCCCCGGCAGGAATCCTGCCGGGGTGGCGGTGTCTGAGTCTCCGGGATGGAGATGATTAACGGACGATGGTGTCTCGGCCTCCGCCGCCACTAATGATGTCGAGTCCACCACCACCGATAATGGTGTTGTTCCCGGTGGTCCCCGTCAGTCTGTCCACGTAGATCGAACCGGTGACGTTCTCGAAACCGATGAAGGTGTCGGTCCCCGCAGCTCCCGTGGCTCGGCCCGTCGCCAGATTCACGTTCACACTTCCGGTGGCTGTGGAGTAACTGATGGTGTCGATCCCCAGCCCGCCATTCATGTAGTCGTTGCCCCGATTGCCGGTGACGGTGTCGTTCCCCGAGCCACCAAACAGACGGTCATTGTTGTCACCACCCAGGATGGTGTCGTTCCCTCGTCCCCCGATGATGTTAACGATCCAGGTTGCTCCGCTGGCGTCAAACCGGTTGTGATACGCGGACGTTTCGGCGTTCACCATTTCCAGCAGGCCCGTACGGAGGTTCACGTTGACAGCCCCGGTGGCTCCCTTGACCCGGGCGGTGTCCGCATCCGCCCCCCCATTGACAACGGTATCCAGGTTGTCGAAGTACAACAGATCGTTGCCACCTCCACCCTCCAGGACATCGCTTCCAGCTCCCCCGTCCATGATGTCGTTTCCGGCGTTGCCCCGGATGGTGTCGTTTCCGCCATTTCCGTTCAGGGTGTCCACCGCCGATCCCCCGATGATCGTGTCCGATCCACTGCCCCCATTGATGACGACATTCCAGGTGGCCGTGCTGGCGTTGAAGCTGTTGGCTTGAGTCGATTGCGTGGCGTTGACCACTTCGATCTGGCCAGCCCCCAGATTCAGATTCACCGACCCGGACCCAGCCAGAACGTTGACCGTGTCTCGACCGGCTCCTCCCAGAACGACGGAGTCCAGGGAGTCCACATCGATGCGATCGTCTCCATGGCCAGCGTCGTACCGGTCGCTGCCGCCATTTCCAATCAGCGTGTCATGGCCTTGTCCGCCATTCAGCTGGTCGTTGTTATTGCCTCCATAGATGGTGTCGTTTCCCGATCCCCCGATGATGGTAACGGCGGAGGTCATCCCGCGGGCATCCAGGATGTTGTTAAAGCGGGACGAGCTGGCGTCAATCCCCTCGATCAGCTTGGAGGCCAGCACAATATTCACGGCAGCAGTAGGATTCACCAGAATCGCCGAGTCAATCCCGCCATCACCGCTGACATTGGAGTCGGACAGATCAAACACAATGGTGTCGTTCCCCTCTCCTCCGAGGAGTGTGTCGTCGCCTGCTCCCCCATCCAACCGGTCGGCCCCGCCTCTGCCGTGGATGATGTCATTGCCGCCCTGTCCAGACAGCGCGTTGTCAAAGTCGTTTCCAGTCAGGACATCGCCCCACTGCGAACCCGATAGATTCTCGATCGAGACCAGTGTGTCCAGGCCCGCTCCCACCGTGTTCTGCGGCCCGGCAATCAGCAGTGAGACGGTGACTCCCGTCGTGGCCTGCAGGTAGCTGACTTCATCGATCTCTGATCCCCCATCCAGCAGATCTGTTCCGAGTGTCCCCAGCAGAACATCATTGCCCGATCCGCCAAACACAGCTCCCGAAATCGCAGCGCCCAGTGATGTGTCCAGTCGCAACTTGTCGTTGCTGGCCAGCCCATGCAGCTGGATGGCAGTCACGCTCGCCATCAGGATCTGGGTATCGATGAGGTTGGCTCCCTCGATGATCTGAATCTTGCCGCTCACGTTACGGACAGTGAGCTGATCCTCGAAGTGCGTGCCACGAATGGTCAGGATGCCCGAGTTCAAGATGAACGTGGTGACATCCTGAACGGCGATGGTCACAATCCCGGTGTCGCTCCGCGCCGGGGAACCGGTGTCGAGAGCTTGCACCGTCAAATTGAAGACCGGGTTGATTTCCCAGTTAACTGCCGTCGGGTTGGCGACGCGTACGACCCCGGTGGCACTGTCGATCGAGAAGGCTCCGCTCGTATTCCCACCCACGATGGAGTAGGACAGTGTCTGAAGCGAATTCGGATCAGTGGCAATCACGGTCCCCACGACCGTCCCGACCGGGCTGTTCTCCCGCACGGCGGGCAGTACCTGATCATCCAGCGTCGGGGGATCATTGATGCTGTTGTCGTTATGCAAACCGACCGCATTCACCAGTTGTTGCACATGCTGCCGGGGGGCATCGCCGTTCTCACCATCCACACCAGAGAGCGAAAACATCCGGTCGGAGATTCGCTGTTGATTCGGCAAATCGATCGCCCCGGTCCCCATGATGGGAGCGGCCCCGGGAACCGGTTGAACAGAACCGGCCCAGTTGATGTGGGAGAGTGACAACGTATGGCCGATCTCGTGGGACAGTGTCCCCGCGACGGCATACCGGGTGAACGTCTGGTTTCCCGAGGTCAGGGCGTTTCCGGGGGCCAGTCCTCCCAGCCCCTGGATGATGTCCGTAAAGACCGAGCTCACCACATCCCCGGGGGCAATTCCAAAATTCGGTCCCACGCCACTGGAGTTGCGGACAACGCCGCCGCCCGCGACTCCGAGAATCCCACCACCCGTGTGCGGGCCAGCCACTCCGGTGCCGATCTGAACGTAGTAAAAATTCGTCACACCGACGGGAGCGACCCCGATGTCGCCGATCATGAAATCGATGGCCAGATCCTGGCCCGCAGGCCCCGCCACGGTTCCAAGGAGTTCGGTGAAGTAGTCCTCGTCCACTTCCGCGAGAATGGCGCTAACCACCAGGTCGAAGTCGGCTGCGGCAAAACCAAAGGAAGTTACATCGAAAGCAGAGACCACATTCCCGAAAATATCGGTGGTGTCGGCCTGTGTGGTTTCTTTGAAGTCGAGGACGATGGTCAGTGTGTTGGGCTGGTGTCCGCCATCTGCCTGGGGAATGGCCGTCTTGGTGCTCAAGGCACTATTGACCGGCACCGACTCCAGGGCATTGAACTCCTCCGGGGTAAACACTCCGTAGGCGACGTCGACCCCGGCATAACCGCCATGGTCTCCGCTTAGCAGTACGCGGCTTTCGAGCGCTGACGTGATCGTCAACGAACCGGGGCGACGACGTCCGCGGGACTGATTTGCCAATTCAACAAAGCGCTCAAACCAGTTCGAAAACATCGCGTCATCCTCACGGAGATCGAGGGTAAGCCCGGATTAGAATCCTGGGGAAATGGATCGATCAGGCAGACTAATCCACCTGTGGACAGAGTACAATAGTCGGCATTCCCCCGACCTCAGTCATGGGAAGTTCGCCGTCCAATTGGGAGGCTGTGCAAATATAAGCCGATCGTAGCGGTTAATCCGCCGACCAATGGGGGCCCGCATCCTTCGACGATGCTCTCTGCACACACCTTGCACGCACTCGATCCACGGGAGTAGCCGTGAACACCTGACGATGCGCTCTTTCACCGCTAAAATCGTCGCAATTGCCATTATCCGCAGATTCTGCACGGCACGGAGCGTTACATGCCCTCGAAGATCATTGATGCCCATCAGCACTTCTGGGAACTGGGCCGGTTTGATACCCGCTGGCTTCAGGCTCCCCGGCACCAGATGATCTGTCGGGACTACCGGCCAGAGCACCTGAAGCCGCTGATCGATGCCGCCGGCATTTCCAGGACGATCTTTGTTCAGACTCAGCACAACTTGGATGAGAACCGCTGGGCGCTGGATTTCGCCCGGCAGAACGATTGGATCTGCGGCGTGGTGGGGTGGATCGATCTGGCCAGCCCCGAGTGCGAAGCCCAATTGGCCGAATTCCGAGCCAATCCCAAGTTCGTGGGAGTCCGGCATATCGTTCAGGATGAACTGGACGACGACTTTATCATCCGTCCCGAGCTGCTGCGGGGGCTTCGCGTGCTGGAACGCCAGCGGTTCCCCTTTGATCTGTTGTTCTACGTGAAGCATCTGCGGCATGCAGCCACACTCGGACGGGAACTGCCTGAACTGCCGATGGTGCTCGACCATCTCGCCAAACCGGTAATCAAGGAGCAGCGGATGGACAGTTGGGAGGAGCATTTTCGCGCGGCGGCGGCATTCCCCAATATCTGCTGTAAACTGTCCGGGATGGTTACGGAGGCCGACTGGGATACGTGGGAGCCTGGTGACTTGCAGCCGTACGTGGATCTGGCCTTGGAATGCTTTGGCCCCCGGCGGCTGATGTTCGGCAGTGACTGGCCGGTGTGTGAGCTGGCGGGGACATACCAGCAGGTGTTCAATGCCCTGCGGGACTGTCTGTCCCGGCTCAGTGCCAACGAACAGGCTGAGATTTTTGGGGGCACGGCCCAGCGATTCTATGGCCTTTCCTGATGCAGGATCGGCAGCTTGATTCGCAAGAACAAGAGTATGATCGCTCCAGTTGTCCCGGTGCTTCTGAGTCGCTACAACCGCGCAGGGATGGTTCGTTTCCGGTGGTGGAGAGCGACATTCTTCGGGCCTGATGCGGCCCGCTCGCATTCACTGTCTTTCGGGAGTCTTTTCGCATGACCGCTCCGATTCGCGTCGCTGTGACTGGTGCCGCAGGAAACATTGGCTACGCCCTCATCTTCCGGATCGCCAGCGGCGAAGTCTTTGGTCCGAACCAGCCCGTGATCCTGAACCTCGTCGAAGTCCCGCCTGTGCTCAAGAGCCTGGATGGGGTCGCGATGGAGCTGGATGACTGTGCCTTCCCGACACTCGTCGGAGTGAAGAAGTGCAGCAGCGATGACCTCAACGACGGCTTCGGCGACTGCAACTGGGTCATCTGCGTCGGCTCGATCCCCCGCAAGCAGGGGATGGAGCGGGCCGACCTGATCCGCATCAACGGCCCGATCTTCACCAGCACCGGCAAGGCGATTAACGACTCCGCAGCCAAGGACGTCCGCGTGCTGGTCGTCGGCAACCCGTGCAACACCAACTGCCTGATCGCGATGCACAACGCCCCGAACGTGCCGCGCGACCGCTGGTACGCGATGACCGCCCTCGACCAGAACCGCGCCAAGAGCCAGCTGGCAATCAAGGCCGGTCAGCCACTGGCCTCGGTCAAGAACGTGGCGATCTGGGGCAACCACTCCGCCACGCAGTACCCCGACTACTTCCACGCGACAATCGGCGGCAAGCAGGCCACCGACGTGATCACCGACAGTAACTGGCTGCAAACGACGTTCATCTCGACCGTCCAGCAGCGTGGAGCCGCCGTGATCGCCGCCCGCGGAGCCTCGAGCGCCGCCTCAGCTGCGAACGCGGCCCTCGACTCGGTCAAGGGCGTGGTCCGCGCGACCCCAGCTGGCGACTGCTTCAGCGCCGCCGTCTGCAGCGACGGCAGCTACGGCATCGACGAAGGCCTGATCTTCGGCTTCCCGCTGACGAGCGATGGGAAGAACCACAAGATCATCCAGGGAATCGAACACAACGCCTTCGCCCGGCAGAAGATCGACCTGACCCTGGAAGAACTGCGGACCGAACGGGACACCGTGAAGGACCTGCTGAAGTAGTGTGATGCCAGTGAGAAGTGGGACGGGCCCCTCTGGCCCGTCCTGCTTTCGAGCGAGCGGGGCGACGTCAGTCCCCCGTGGTAGGACGGTGA
>QWPB01000086.1 GCA_003671275.1 Planctomycetota bacterium
ATTGGCGGCCCGGGTGATCCTGAAAGAGTGGGACCAGTCACAGTTTGCCATCATCCCCGTGAAGCGCTGGGCCAAACTGGTTGACGAACTGCTGGACCTGAACGAGGACACGATCGTCAATAAGTTGCGAATTCCGTTTGCGGAAGCGGAAACGGCGGGTGCCGCCCTCCTGGTCTATCTGGAACTGGCCAAGCTGCTGGGGCTGGAGCGGATTCATGTCAGCACGGCGAATCTGCGAGATGGTCTTCTGAAAGAGATCGCTGATGGGGGGGTCTGGTCCGAGGACTTTCGTCGTCAGATTGTGCGGTCGGCCCTCGAACTGGGCCGGAAGTATCAATTTGACGAAGAACACGCCGTTCAGGTGGCTCGCCTTTCCCAGCAGCTGTTCCAAGAACTGCGGGCGGAACATGGCTTCGATGCCCGTTATGAGTTGCTCCTGTATGTAGCGGCAATCCTGCATGAGATCGGCGGGTTTGTGAGTTCGGGGAGCCTGCATAAGCACTCCCAGTATCTGATCATGAACAGCGATATCTTTGGACTGTCGGGAGCCGATGTTTTGCTGGTGGCTTTGGTGGCACGCTATCATCGCCGCTCTTCGCCGAAGCCCACTCATCCGTTCTACAACACACTCGACCGCGATGGGCGGGTCGCCGTGGCCAAGATGGCCGCGATCTTACGGCTGGCAATCGCACTGGATGCGTCGGAAAACAACCGCGTCAGAACGATTGAGTGCCATCGACGGGGCGGGACGCTGGTCATCACGGTCCCGGATGCGGACGATCTGTCGACCGAGCAGCTGGCGTTGAAGCAGGGACGTGGACTGTTTGAAGAGATCTTTGGAATGCAGGTCGTGTTGCGACAAGGGCCCCGTACCGATCAGCGGCCCGGAACGACGCAACTTTAGTCCAAACCCGGTTCCTGATTTTCGGAACTGACCGGGGCGGGGCTGATTCTTCGGCAGGAATTGTGGAGCCCGGACTTGATTCCACTGGTTCCTCGGGGGGGCCCGGCGATATAATCCTTGGGTCAGGGAGGAGACACCTTCCAAACTCGCCGGGACTGGTACGAGACCTGGTTCCGGTCCCGCCGATTGATGTTGGAGCTTGCAATGACACGCGTGAGATGGGCTTGTGGACTGATCTTCGCGATGGCTGTGTCGGGGGCTTCGGTCCCGGCCGCCGAGTGGGGATCAATCGAAGGTCAGTTCGTGGCCGACGGCAAGATCGAAGTGCCGGTGGTGTTCAAGAAGGGCGACGTGACGGTTAAGGACGGAGCTGTGTGCGCTGTCGCCGATATGCCGGACGAAACGCTGGTTGTGAATCCGGCCAACAATGGTGTGGCCAATGTGTTCATCTTCCTGCGGAAGGCTCCGGCGGATATTCATCCCGGTGCCAAGGCCGTTCCGACCGAGAAGCTGACCTTCGACCAGGCGGGTTGTCGTTACCTGCCACATGGAATGGTGGTCCGCGTGGGACAGCCGGTGAACTGCATCAGTTCTGACGGTGCTTCGCACAATGTGCATACCAACCCGGTCGCGAACAGTGCCGAAAACTTCATTGTTCAGCCGAACGATAAAGTGGGCAAGAGCTTGACATTCAAGCTGGTCGATTCTCTGCCGGTGAAGGTGACCTGCGACATCCACCCGTGGATGTCCTCGTACTGGCTTGCGACGGATCATCCGTATGCGGCGATCACCGACGCTGACGGTAAGTTCAAGATTGAAAATCTCCCCGCTGGAGAGCACACATTCCGCGTCTGGCACGAGCGTCAGGGCTACCTGAACCGCGAATATAAAGTCCAGGTTGCCGCAGGCAAAACCACGACCTTGGCCGTGGAGAAGGTTCCCGCGACCAAGCTCGCCAAGAAGTAATTCTGGCCGGCCGGAAACGATCCGCAACATTGACAACGCCGAGGTTTTCGCCTCGGCGTTGTTGTTCGACGGATCACCGAACCCGTTGAAACAGCTGCACGATCCGCTCCGCAGGGAACAGCACGGACGAGTACTCGCGGCTGCGGAGTGATTGATCTCGGGGGCGTCGGTTGGTCAGTTCCTCTAGTTGAGCGGTCCACTCAGCCACATCCGGGACCAGCCGGGCTCGAAGCTGGGAGTTGATGACTTGAAGCCGTTCATGTCGAACCGTGCGATCGAGGGGATTGTCGCCCTTGGCGGCGATCAACTGCCGTTTACGGGCGAGGAGGTCGGCGGCATCCGACCGGGACTCCAGCAACCGTTCAGGATTCCATCGGAACTGTCGGAGCTTGGCTTTCAACGCAATCATCGGCTCGGCGATGGGAGGCCCGGCGAAGGACTCGAATAACCGTTCTGTCGCCGTCGCGACGATGATTTGTGGTGGTTGGCGGTGAAAAAAAGAGATGATAATCCGGTCGGTCATCTGGTCGTATTTGGCCCCGCCGATCCCGTGAACGAAAACCGATGCCACGCACATTCGCATGGCCAGTGTGGTCATCAGGGCCCTGGGGCGGAGCTTCCAGCCGGCGGCTTCCAGCTTGTACCAGCTGTCTTCGATCGAACGCTGAGCGGTTACATTCGGAAGGGGAAGTTCACCGACAACGCGGGCCCCATCGGTAAGTCGCAACCGTCCGGCAATGGTCTCCACGAACAGTCGGCTACGGTGTCTCTCCCCGGATCGCCAGACCCACAGGGGAACTTCCACGGCATTCCCAACGGTCTCCAGTGGCGGAACGGGGTGACTCCGACTGCGCAGACGATTCTCTTCGCGGTACTCGCATAGAGCGCGGTTGTAGGCCGTATGAAACTCTCCCGCACGAGAGAGTAACTGCCACGCAAACCATCGAAAGGAAATGGAGTCGGCCCAGGTGGAACTCTTCAGCTCCAGATTCTCAATGCCGTGGGTGACTTCCCAGCGGTGCCGAATTCCTGCCAGTCGATCGACAACGGGCCAGTCGTCAAAACGCTCCCAGTCCATTTCCGCAGCCAGCGGCGTCCATCCCCACGCCTGCAGTGCGGTCTGACAACGATCTCCAAACGATCGGAACAGCTCGCGGTCCGGGGTGATTCGCTCTTCCCAGGGGACGGCAGCCCGAGGGTGGTCCCAGGCCAGATTCTGAGGGGCCGATCGCGCATCCCGCGAGGGCAGGGGGATCGAAGAGGTTGTTGACAGATCGGTGTTGACAACCAGATTCAGGGGAACCGCCGCCAGCTTGCGGCTCAACTGGCTGATGACAGCGTTCTTGATCCAGACGCCTGGATGGAACAAATCGGGCTGATGCCCTCCGACGATCCAGCAGGGAGCCTGCGGAGTATCCACCGGTGTCCCGCGCAGCAGGCTGGTCCATGTCGCAGCCTGCTGGCTCAGTTCGAGGCGAGCGGACTGGCGAATTTCAGCGAGGGGGCGTCCGAACAGTTCACCAATTGCCAGTGCCGCTTCGTTGGTTGCGACCAGCTCCGTTCCATCTCCCGGAGGGTAGCGGAGAATGTCACCATCGAATTGTGGCGCACGGGGTAGAGGGGACACAGCGATTCAGAGTGAGGAAATCGAGGGACACCGATCCACAAACTATAGATTGCTCTCGAATACCCGTCGATCCTCGCGACTCATCGACAGCTTCCGAGAATCCAGGGTAAATATGGTCCGCGCTATTTTTTAGCCTGTCCGCTCCAGCGAATGCACGCCGACAACGGGGAGCCCGGATCCAGGGTGCCGAAGAGCGGAGTTGTTTTTTCGGAATAGGCCTCTGATTTTGGGGGATTGACGGGGCAATCAGCCGATTTCTATAGTCTACTGTCCGCTTGGAGGGGCCATTCGCCTTGTTCGCCTCGCAACATGCCCGATCTTCACTCAGTGCCGTCGTCTTTCGACTGCTGCTGGTGGTGTCGTTGTGGCAAGGCCAAGTGGTGTGGGGTCACCAGCATCAGGCCGATTCCGGCTCGATGGCGGAGCACATTGCCCGCTACCACGCTGGCGATCCAAACGCGTGGAATCTGGGCTGGCACTGGCACCTGTCGAACGCCTGTGGTGGTCAGCCGGTTGGCGATACTCAAGGATCGGACGATTATTGCCCGCAGTTGAGTGTCCACCCGATACTGCTGGCATCCCAGTTGTCTTCCGGGCAAACGCTCGACACGAGTGACTGGGCGGCGTTTTTGCCGGTTTCGCGGATCTCCGCCCCAGTGGCTTATTCGGCGATGGACCGCGAGTCTCAGTCGCCAGCGGCAGTCCGTTTTCAGGGGCCGCCTGAGCAATTGTGTCGCATGAATTGTTGATCGGTAATTGCCCCGGACTCGAATCAGGGCTCCGGGATCTGGAACTGAATTGTCCGCACGGGCTCCGTCGAGCCTGCTTCGAGAGCCTGTCTGTCTGACAGGTCCCCCTTCCAGCGTGCTCGATCAAGTGATTGGCCACGCGGAAGATTCATACACATTCAGTATTGCTGGAAATTCCCATGCAACCTGCTACCAATCTCCAAAATCGCCTGGCAGGCGTTGTGTTCATCCTCCTCGCTCTGCTGGGGGGAGGGGCCTACTGGTACTACTCCCATCAGGCCGAGGCTCAGTCCAATCGCTCCATGGCGGATGCGAATCTCTCGGCGGTTCCCATGTCCGCAGAGACGCCGCCCCCCGCAGCGTCCGCGACAGACGAGATCGTTTACCCCCAGGACATGTGGTCGTCCGCAGGTCTCGAAGTTGCGGAAGTCGAAGAGTCCGTATTGAGTGATGCGATTGAACTGACCGGTAAAATCGCCCTCAACGAGGACAAGCTGGCCCACATCTTTCCACTGGTTGACGGCCGCGTTGACGAAGTGAAAGTGCAGTTTGGCCAGCGAGTCAAGAAGGGAGAATTGCTGGTTATTGTTCAGAGCAAAGAAGTGGGGCAGGGGATGCTGCAGCTTTATCAGGATCGGCAGAAGCTCAGGTTTGCCGAGTCTCGAAGCCAATGGCGTCAAGCGGTCGAGAAAAACGCCCTCGCCTTGATCGGAATGATGCGGTCGCAAGCTTCGATCGATGAGATTGAGAAATCACTGAAGGATCGTTCCATTGGTGAGTATCGCGAGAAGCTGATGACGGCGTACCTCACACTCCTGAAAGCTCGGGCGAATCAGGAGCGGCTGGCCCCGTTGTCACAGACGGGAGCGGTCCCCGCGCGTCAGGTCCTGGAGGCGGAATCGGATCGGAATATCGCTCAGGCCACATTGCAGTCATTGCTGGAGCAGATCACCCAGGACACCGCTCAGGCCACTCGACTGGCCGCTCAGGAAGTGATGGAATTGGAAACGTTGATTTCCGTCTCGCAGACGAATCTGGAGATCCTGGGATTCAGCGAACCCGAACTGGAGAACATCGAACCCTCGAAGAAGGGCGAAGAACTGTCGCATTATCCCGTGACCGCGCCCTTTGACGGGACGGTGATTACCAAGGATGTGGTACTGCTGGAACGGGTCGGCCCTGAACAGCAAATCCTGACGATTGCCGATCTTTCGACCGTGTGGGTGGCTGCGGATATTTACGAAACGCACCTTCCGCTTCTGGCCCGGCTCAGCGATCAGACGGTGCGGCTGCGGTGCGAGGCATGGCCCGATAAAAGCTTTGAGGCCCAGATTTTCTACACGGGGGATGTCGTGCAGGAAACCACCCGGACCATCTCTTTGCGGGCTCTGGCTCCCAACAGCGAGGGGCTGCTGAAGCCGGGCATGTTCGTCACGGTGGAACTCCCAAGTCTCGATACACACCCGGTGATTCAGGTTCCACAAGCGGCGATTCAGGATCATGAGGGCAAATCGTTCGTATTTGTGCAGACCGGCCAGGAGTCGTTCCAACGACGCGATGTCACGCTGGGACGGCGAAACCGTCGAACGGTCGAAATCCTGAGCGGACTGCAGCCCCATGAGAAAGTCGTTGTCAGCGGAGGCTTTGGCCTGAAGTCGAAGATGCTGTCGGACCTGCTCCAGGGAGAATAACCCGGAACGCGGGAACATCGGTCTCGGATGGGGGGCCGCGGCGCCTCTCCCCTGTATTGCTCAGGAAGTTATCGCTCAGGAAGTTCTACCATGGTGAAACATATTATCGAATGGTCGCTCGGTAATCGCTTTATTGTGATGCTGATGGCTGCCGTGCTGATGGGGGTCGGTTTTATTTCGGTGGCCTCATTGCCGCTGGATGCCGTGCCCGATCTGACCAACGTACAGGTACAGATTTTGACCACGTCGCCCGCCCTGGGACCAGTCGAAGTCGAGCAGTTCATCACATTCCCGGTTGAGAATGCGATGAGCGGTCTGCCGCGGGTCAGTGAAATCCGCTCGGTCAGTCGGATTGGGCTTTCCGCCGTGACAGTGGCTTTCGAAGATGGGACCGACATCTACTGGGCACGCAACCTGATCAACGAACGCCTTCAACAGGCCCGCGAGAATATTCCACCCGGTATGGGCGACCCCCAGATGGGCCCCATCGCGACCGGAATGAGTGAGATCTATCAGTTCGAAGTCCGTTCCCGGCCGGGGTACGACTACAGCCTGATGGACCTGAGAACGATGCTGGACTGGCAGATTGCCTTCCAACTGCGCAGCGTTCCTGGGGTCATCGAGGTCAACACGTTCGGGGGCGAACTGAAGACCTATGAAGTCCAGGTCGATCCGCACAAGTTGTTGAACTATGGGATCAGTCTGAAGACGGTGTTCCGGGCGATTGAAGAGAACAACGCCAATGCGGGGGGCGGATATATCGTTCATGGTTCCGAACAGCGGTTGATCCGCGGCGAAGGACTGGTCAGCAGTATCGATGACATCGAGAACATCGTGCTTGACAACCGCAGTGATGGGACCGCAATCCGCGTCTCCGATATCGCGGAAGTGAAGTTCGCTCCGATGCTGCGGCAGGGAGCGGTGACCCGCGACGGAGACCGGGAAGCGGTGACCGGAATGGTGATGATGTTGATGGGGGGAAACTCCCGCCAAGTCGTGGCGGATGTCAAAGAGAAGATCAAAGCGATCAAAGCCACGCTTCCGGAAGGGGTCGACATCGACACCTTTTACGATCGCACAGAACTCGTTGACAAGACGATTCACACGATTGCGGAGAACATTGGTGTCGGAGTCGGGCTGGTCATCATCATGCTGTTCCTGCTGCTTGGAGACGTGCGCGCGGGGTTGATCGTGGCTGCCGCGATTCCGCTGTCGGCGATGTGCGCCTTGATTGCGATGCGCGTGGCCGGCGTTTCCGCCAATCTGATGAGCCTCGGTGCGGTCGACTTTGGAGTGATCGTCGACGGGGCAGTGGTGATGATTGAAAACGCGGTGCGGTCTGCCAGTCGATATCAGAAGACATCGGGAGACCAGCGCGTTCCGTTGGGCGTCTTCCAAGAGTCCGCCAAGGAGGTGGGGACGCCGATCCTGTTTGCGGGATTGATTGTGATCATCGTGTTCCTTCCGATCCTGACCCTGCAAGGAGTGGAAGGCAAGATGTTCCGCCCCATGGCGTTCACCTTCATGTCGGCTCTGACTGGAGCGCTGATTCTGTCGGTGACCGTCATGCCCGTGATGGCCTCGCTGTTCCTTGCCCGTCGGGTGAGTGCCACGGACACGTTCCTGGTTCGCTGGCTCAAGCAGGGGTATGAACCGTTGCTGAACTACGCGATGGGCCGTCCCGTCCGCATGCTGGGTGTGGCTGCGGTCGTGTTCATGGTCAGCCTGGTTGTCGCGCGGACCCAATTCGGAGTTGAGTTCGTTCCCCGGCTCGACGAAGGCGATCTGGCCATTCAGGCGGCTCGGTTGCCCAGCGTGTCCCTGGAAACATCGATTCAAATGACCCAGGCGATGGAGCGGACACTTCTGAAATTCCCGCAAGTCGAAAGTGTGGTCTCGAAGACCGGGCGTCCCGAGATCGCCAACGATCCCATGGGGGTCCATCAGACCGACATCCTGATCCGCATGAAGCCACCTTCGGAATGGCCTGCGCCCATCGCCAAGGAGGATCTGATCGAACAAATGCAGGCCGCTCTTGAACTTGCCGTGCCGAGCAATCTCTACAGCTTCGCACAGCCGATCGAACTGCGGGTGCAGGAGCTGGTAGCCGGGGTCCGATCGGATGTGGGACTGAGCCTCTACGGAGATGATCTGGAGACGTTGAAGCTGGAGGGGGACAAGATCGTTCGAGCCCTGAATACCGTTCCCGGCGCAGCCGATGTCCAGGCCCAGCAGATCGCGGGTTTGCCGTACCAGCGGTTCATCATTCGACGCGATGCGATTTCCCGATACGGGATTAATTCCAGTGATGTTCTAAATGCCATTAACACCGTGGGGGGAGTCCAGGTCGGGGAGGTCTTTGAAGGCCAGCGACGATTCCCGATTCAGGTGCGTATCGCTCCCCAGTGGCGACAAGACACCGACAAACTGAAAGAACTGAAAATTGATGACCCCCAGGGGCGGCAGATTCCAATCTCTCAACTGGCAGACATTCGCATGGAGGACGGTCCCTCGGAAATCAGCCGACACGCCATCCGCCGCCGCCTGCTGATTCAGTGCAACGTCCGCGGTCGCGACCTGGGCAGCTTCGTGCAGGAGGCCCAGCGAGTCGTGCAGCAGGACGTTCAGTTGCCCGCCGGGTATTCACTGGCCTGGGGAGGACAATTCCAGAATCTTCAGGAAGCCACTCGGCGGCTGATGATCGCTGTGCCTGTGGCGCTATTCCTGATCTTCTCGCTGCTGTATGTGACGTTCCATTCGGTGAAGCTGACGATGTTGATCTATTTGAATGTGCCGATCGCCGCAACCGGAGGGATTTTCGCGCTGTGGATTCGGGGGATGCCGTTTTCCATTTCGGCGGGAGTGGGGTTCATCGCCTTGTTCGGGATCGCGGTAATGAACGGCGTTGTGCTGGTCGAGCATGTGCGGCACTTGCGTGAGCATGGGCACGATGCCTGGTCTGCCGTGACGATCGGGGCCATGGATCGACTGCGACCAGTGTTCATGACAGCGGCCTGCGGGGCGTTGGGATTTATTCCCATGGCTGTGTCCGGCAGTGCGGGCGCGGAAGTCCAACGCCCGCTGGCCACCGTGGTCATCGGCGGTCTGGTGACCTGTACGGTCCTGACGCTGCTCGTCCTGCCGGCAATTTATCGCTGGTTCGATACCGAGCCCGTCGCTTCTCCGGAATGAACAGCAGGTATTGAACAGGGTCGGCCCGGTGCGTGAAGTGTGGTGTGGCTACTCGTGGCCCCGCGTAGACTCCACCCGCCATGGCATCGGGCCGACCTCTTCGATTGTATCCCGATGCTGTGGCCTGTCGCCGTTTTCTGTTCGATGTGGGATGGGCGTCTGGCATTGAATGCCCCGCGACGCTGTCCTGAGCAGTCGTACATCAATAAATCACCGACTCGGTGGCAACTTCTGCCAATTCGTGTGCAGGTCGGCCAGGCTCACCCGGAGGCCAGATGTGATCCGCAGATTTCAGAGATTTTCAATCGGTGTTAATCGGTGCAATCTGTGGATCTCCTCATGATTCCTCCGATGCAACACGAGTTGTTGTAGCTGCTCAAGTCGGCAAGTGATTGTTATACGGACACATAGAAAGGGTCGGATGATGATGACGGCACCGGATAGAACAGAATACGGTGCCGCTTGCGGCAGTTTCTCCGGTTTCTAATGCGGAGCCCGCGAAGTCCCAGGCCACGCTTGGAATGTCCGGGTGACGAAGGAACAAAGGCGGACGTGTTCCCTGTAGCCTCTTGTTGTCACACAACCCAGACGCTCAAAGCCGCGTTCTGGCCACCCTGCCACCCCGCCACAATACGGCGGAAATCAGCGCATCCCTTCCGGTTGACAGATCGCATC
>QWPB01000024.1 GCA_003671275.1 Planctomycetota bacterium
CTCTTACAGAATCCTCTCACGGCAAGCGGTGGGGACTGTCATGCCGAACAGCCCTCGGGGATTCCCCCGAGGGCTGTTTTGCGTTGCGAGGAACGCTGGGGGCTGAATTTACTTGGCCTTCCAACGGTCAGCAGGTGTCAGAACGGACTTCGGCCCGGGCCCGGTCAACCAGACCTTCGCAGCGGTGTCCTGTTTCAAATAGGTATCCCAGAAGGCGGTGCTGAGCGCCAGGATCGCGGAATGGTGTTGTGGATTACGAGTTCGCTGATCTCCACGCAGTGCCCGGTCCGTAAAGACTGAATGCTCTGCCCCGTCAAGAACCAGTTCGAATTTATCTCCTGCAAGCAAGGCAGGGTACACCGCCAATCGGGACTCCACGGTTTGGCCACCGATCACGGAGACATCGTGCGTCCCGGTCATCAGCAGCCACGGGATCGATACCTTGCCGAACGCCAAGTCGGCGCTGCCAGCCGGAGGGGTGCCCGGACTCATGATGATGGCCGCCCGGATACGGGGGTCCGTGTTCTTTTGGTGAATTAAAGGGAATGTCTGTCCGGACACGGCCTGTGTGGTCTGGGCTCCAAACGAGTGACCTGACATGCCGATTTGTTTCGGGTCGATCACTCCCGCCAGCGGATGGGCCGCTTCCTTCGACCACATCTCCAGCTGATCGATCAGTACGCGAACATCCTCCATCCGCAGCCGCAGGTTTTCAGCAGAGGCCGCCTGGCGCATCGCGTTCATTCGGTCGCGCAGCGGGGCATCGCGCCATACGCTTTCATCGCTGCCGGGATGCTGGATGAAGACCGCGACATAGCCTCGTGCGGCCCAGTGCTCACCCAGAAAATGAGAGCCATCTCGCGAGCCCCCCAGTCCGTGGCTGAAGATCACTACCGGAGCCTGACGTGTCTCGGGGAGACGGTAAACCCGCAGGGGGATCTCCCGATCCCGTTCCGCATCATCCACCGTCAGCAAGGTGCTCACGATGACCGTCTCCGACAGCTTCCGCAACGGGTCATAGGGGGCTTCAGCGTGACAAGGACCGATCAGCATCCCGACTAAATAAACCGACAGCAGGGTTCTGTAGAACATGTGATGTCTCACCAGGAACAGGCATCTCGCTCGATAGAGGTATAACCCCGGATCACTCGTTGGGTTTCGCGGATTTCGGCGTAGATCGTTGCCACCACACAGATTTCGGATTTACCGAATCCGTCGCAGCTGCTCGCCCTGAAGGAAGCCCGATGCGAGCGAGATTCGGCGGATCGATGGCCCCCGACAAATTCGGTCGATTCGAGCACACATGTCTGGATCTTGTAGCGCGATCACGGGCAGACGGTTCGCGCACTTGCCAGAGGGGAATGGCCAGGGGGGTACCGCATCCGCAGTTCCTTCCATGAAACCCGCTTTGTGGAAGCGGGGTGTTACGGATTGGGCAGAGGAGTCTCATCGACTTTCGATGTCTCCGGCGGGACCGCTATGATCTTTTCTGGGAACAGACTATCGCCGCGTACACCGGGTGGATTGCCATGGAACGTTACATCCTTGCCCTGGACCAGGGAACCACGTCCAGCCGGGCCTTGCTGGTCACGCACCGGGGACGAGTTGCGGGGCAATCACAACAGGAATTCCCCCAGATCTATCCCGCTCCCGGGCATGTCGAACATGATCCCGAGGCCATCTGGAAATCTCAGTTGGAGACGGCCCGAGCTGCCATTCAGCAGGTTCCCGGCGGAGTCGACGCCATTGCGGCCATTGGTGTCACCAACCAGCGCGAGACCACCATTCTGTGGGATCGCACGACCGGCAAGCCCATCGCTCCTGCCATTGTCTGGCAGAGCCGGATCACCAGCCCGGCGTGTGAGCGGCTTAAGCAAGCCGGGTATGAGCCGCTGATCCGCGAGAAGACCGGACTCGTGCTTGATGCCTACTTCTCGGCGACGAAGATTGCCCACCTGCTCGACACCATTCCCGGTGCCCGACAAAAAGCCGAACGCGGCGATGTCCTGTTTGGCACCGTCGACAGCTTCTTGATCTGGCGGCTGACGGGGGGCCGTCAGCATGTCACCGATGTCAGCAATGCCAGTCGGACCCTGCTGCTGAATATCAGCACGCTCTCGTGGGACGACGAACTGTTGCGGGTGTTTGGGGTGCCGCGGGCGATGTTGCCGGAAGTGGTTTCCTCCAGCGGCATGATGGGGGAGACCGACCCCAGCCTGTTGGGCCGGGCGATCCCGATTAGCGGGTGTGCTGGCGATCAACAGGCGGCCACCTTTGGTCAGGCCTGCTTCACTCCGGGGGATGTGAAGAATACTTATGGCACGGGATGCTTCCTGCTGATGAATACGGGCGATCGGCTGGTCCGGTCGCCCTCGGGGCTGATTACGACAGTCGGTTGGCGCATCGGTCAGCAGACCACGTACTGCCTGGAAGGTTCGGTCTTCATCGCCGGAGCCGTCGTGCAGTGGCTGCGGGATGGACTGGGAGTCATCACGACTTCCGCCGAGGTGGAAGCCCTGGCCGCCACGGTTCCCGACTCCGAGGGGGTCTACTTTGTTCCCGCGTTCGTCGGATTGGGAGCCCCCTACTGGGACCCCTCCGCACGGGGAATGCTGATTGGACTGACCCGCGGCACCACCAAGGCCCACATTGCCCGCGCTGCGGTCGACTCGATGGCCTACCAGACGCTTGATCTGCTGGACGCCATGCAGCTCGACGCAGGAATCCCGCTGGCCCAGATCAAGGTGGATGGTGGGGCGTCCCGCAATAACAGCCTGATGCAGTTCCAGGCTGACCTGACGGGAGTCCAAGTACGTCGACCGATGGTACAGGAGACCACCGCGCTGGGGGCGGCTTACTTGGCGGGGCTTGGTGTCGGGTTTTGGAGTGATCCGTCGGAGATCGCAGCCAACTGGGCGCTGGACCGCGTCTTTGAACCGGGCATGGCCGATGAAGAACGTTACCGCCGAGCCTCAACATGGCGGAGAGCCGTCGACCGGTCGCGGGGCTGGATGCTTTAACTCATCCCTGCCCCTTCGAACGGTCTCGTGAGTGTCACTTCTTGGCACTGTCGCTGGGCGGTGGAACCACTTTGCGTCCATCAGCCGCCTGCAACTCCTGCAATTTGCCCCAGCGATAAAACAGATAGCCGACAGCCGCACCGGCGGTGGTCGAGGTCAGCACCGCTGCGGGGCTCTGCGTGAATGTCGAGTTTTGTGCGGCGGCCTGGGTCGTCAGGACCAGCCCGACCAGACTGATCGCCAGCCCCTTCGCATCCGAAAGGATCTCCGTGGGGCTCAGACTCATTCGGGCCAGCACAAACAGCTTACCCAGGGTCAACTGCAGGGCATAACTAACAACCCCCGCGACCATCAGGGCAAAGGCGATGGCGTGGAACAGGGGAAACGACAGCCGCTCGGCCAGCAGATAGATCTGCTTCAGAATGCCAGCACTGGCGATCTGGGCCTGTTCGTTCTGGTCGACCTGTTGGGCCAACTCCTGGACCTTCTCTTCGACTTTGGCTTCGATCTCCGCCTCGGGAGAGATGAACGAGGGCTCTGTATCGGACCCTGGGGTGGGTGGGGAAGTCGTCGTCGGATCACTGACCGATCCCTCCTGGGCCAGGGCCAGCCCCCCCGCGAATGCAACCAGCAGCACAACCACCAGATTCATCCACCGATTCATCACAGCCTCCCCTCGGAAAGATCGTCTCCCCGCCCGAAGATCACACGGAGCGACGGGAGACTGTCACAGCATAACGTAACCGAGGCCCCGCCGGATCACTCTTTCGTGAGAGTCGATTCCAAATCGGTCTTCCGAACGAACAGGCAGGCATGTCTGTGCCACGACTAGAGTGAGAATGACATTCCTGTCGGACTTTCCGGTACACCAATACCGAGTTTATTCCAGTGTTCTCGCAGATCGTGGGGCAGGCCAGATGGCCTATCCGACGACCGACTTGCCTGACGCATACACTTCCTCGTGCGGTTTTTTGTCGGGCAGGGCTGCGTTTCTTCGTATTCCGCGAGGGACGGATCGAGTATGGGTTGGCTTCGATTACGAGGGCCCGGGGCGAGGTATCCGGGTGGCGATCCTTGAGCCACTCGCGTTCGGGACGTATTGTCCGTCGGACACTCCTCTGGAAAACAGGTGATCTATGCGTTGTTGGGGACCAGTCGTCGGACTTTTGTGGATGTCCCTCTGGACGGGCTCGGCATGGGCCCAAGTCGCGTCGCTACCTCGCAGCACCCCCGAATCTCAAGGGATCGCGTCCGCCCAGATCCGTCAATTTATTGAGACCGCCGATCAAAAGGTCAACACGATGCACAGCTTCATGCTCGTGCGTCATGGTCAGGTTGTCGCCGAGGCCTGGTGGAGCCCGGAGTCGGCGGACAAGCGGCATGTCCTCTGGTCCTTGAGCAAGAGTTATACGTCGACCGCTGTCGGGATGGCTGTCGCGGAAGGGCGGTTCAGTATTGACGACCCGGTGCTGAAGTTCTTTCCGGAGGAAGCCCCCGCGAACCCGACCGACAAGCTCAAGGCCATGCGAGTTCGCGATCTGCTGACGATGTCGACCGGGCATCAGGAAGAGTCCAAGGTTCGAGAGATCACCGACCAGACATGGGTTAAGACGTTCCTCAACCATCCGGTGCCCCACAAGCCGGGAACCCATTTTCAGTACAACACACCCGCCACTTTTATGCTGTCGGCCATTGTGCAGAAGACCACGGGCCAGACGGTGGCAGACTACCTGAAGCCCCGGCTGTTCGATCCGCTGGGAATTGAGAATCCCCAGTGGGACGCCAATCCCGAAGGGATCACTCTGGGAGGGTACGGGCTGCATGTGCGGACCGAAGACATCGCCAAGTTTGGCCAGCTGTATCTGCAAAAAGGAGCCTGGGACGGGAAGCAGTTGCTCACCCCGGAGTGGATCGCGATGGCGACCTCGAAGCAGGTTTCGAATGGCAGTGATCCCGGCAAAGATTGGGATCAGGGCTATGGCTTTCAGTTCTGGAGATGTCGCCACAACGCTTTTCGCGGGGACGGAAAGGACGGCCAGTTCTGCATCGTACTGCCGGATCAGGATGCGGTGATCGCCATCACCGCCAACACTCGCGATATGCAGGGTGAGCTGAACGTAGTCTGGGAAAAACTGCTTCCTGCCTTCCAGAAGGAGCCTCTTCCGGAGAACCCTGCGGAACAGGCGAAGCTTGCAGAACTGGTCACCCGATTGAAAGCTCGTGATCCAGCTCCCCCCAAGTAGACGGCCCTCCATGAAAATCACCGAGATCGTCTGTCAGATACTCCGCATCAAGAGCGTCGAGGCCAAGACCGCCAGCAGCCAGGATTCGGTTCTGGTTCGAGTCCGCACCGACACCGGCCTCGAAGGGATTGGCGAGGCGGACTCGTCCCCCGAGATGGTTAAAGCGGTCATCGACGCCCCGTTCAGCCACAACATCGCGACCGGACTGCGGCAGCTCTTGATCGGCGAGAACCCGCTGGAGACCGACCGCATCTGGCAGAAGATGTACCGCCGCACGATGTATGCGGGTCGCCGCTCGGTGCCGATTACAGCTATGGCGGCGATCGACATGGCACTGTGGGACTTGAAGGGAAAGCACTTCGGCGAGCCGATTCACCGGTTGTTGGGCGGGAAACGGCACGACAAGATTCTGGCTTACGCTTCGATCCTGTTCGGGAAGAACGGCGACGAGACGGCCCGCATCGGCGAACGCTGGCGGAAAGCGGGCTACACCGCTGTGAAGTTCGGCTGGGAACCGATGGGGCAGAGTGAGGCTCTGGACATCGATCTGGTGCGTGGAGCCCGCAAAGGGCTGGGCGATGACGGCACCGTGTTGATCGATGCGGGCTGTGTGTGGGATGCCCGGACGGCTCTCAACCAGGCGAAGGCGTTCGTCGAATACAAGATCGGCTGGCTGGAAGAGGCTCTGCATCCGGACGATTACGAGGGGTATCGCTGGCTGCGAGATCGCTCTCCGGTCCCGATCGCGGGGGGGGAGGAAGAGTGCGGTCGGCAGGCGTTCCGCCCGCTGATCGATGGCCGCTGCCTCGACATCTATCAAGTCGACTTGTCGCGTAACGGATTTACTGATTCAGCTTATATCAAGGAGCGGGTCGAAGAGATCGGTGCGAGGCTGTGCAACCACTGCTACACCAGCCCGGTCACGGTAGCGGCCAGCTTGCACTGGCTCAGCACGGTGCGCGATGCCTTCTTGTTCGAAGACTGCGTGGAGGATTCTCCGTTGCGGCATGAACTGACGCATGAGAAGGTGGCGGCGAAGGATGGGTGGATTCAGGTGCCCGATGGACCGGGTCTAGGAGTGACGCTGAACGAGGAGTTCGTCCAGTCGACGCTGATTTGCGAATCTCGATAAGTGGGCCGAGAATGTCGTAGATCCGTGGGACCGGTAATTCTGACTCGCCCGATCACCGCCTTTCCTGACCCAGGCACGGGCGGCCATCCTTCCGTTTCCGTCGACTGACAACTCGCACGGCGACCGGGTAAGATACTTCTTGTGAACTCCGCTTCTCTTTCCTCCTGAACGATTGCCATGCGCCCCGGACAACCCGCTGAACAGCTTCCCGAACCATCGATCCGACTGACCACCGGCTGGCATTGCCTGCATATCTATTATCGAGTGAATGCGCTGGCCCTGACGATGTTGTCGCCACAGGCGGTCGATGTCGGCTGTGACGAACTGCGAGAGCTTCTCAATCCTCAGCGGGAAGGGGCTCCCGAACGGTTGCAGGTGTTCGCGGTGTCGGGCCACCGGGCTGACATGGGGGTCATGATGATGGATCCCGACCCGCTGAAGCTCGATGCAGTTCATCAGTCACTGCGGGCCTCCACGCTGGGTGTGGCTTTCGATGCGACGTACTCGTTCGTGTCGATTTCGGAGATCTCGGAATACGTTCCGACCATCGAGCAGTACAGCGCTCGGTTGATCCACGAAGGCGGCAAAGCAGACGATCCGGCCTTCATGGCCAAGGTCAAGGCGTACGAACAACGGCTGCCGATGATGAACAAGCAGCGGCTCTACCCGGATGTGCCCGAGTGGCCCGTGATCTGCTTTTATCCGATGAACAAGATTCGTGATCCGCACGCCAACTGGTACATGCTGCCGTTCAGTGAACGCTCCCGGTTGATGGCTGAACACGCCACGTCGGGAATCAAGTTCGCGGGCAAGGTGTCCCAGTTGATCACCGCGTCGACGGGCTTTGATGACTGGGAATGGGGCGTCACGCTGTGGGGCCGGACACCGGAGTACATCAAGGAAATCGTCTACACGATGCGCTACGACCAGGCCTCGGCCAAATATGCGGGCTTCGGCGAATTCTACATCGGGTACACGATGTCCGTCGGTGATCTGCTCAAACATCTGAAGCTGGCGAAATAAGGCGCATGCTGTCTCCGGTCTCACTCTTTGATCGCTCCGGGTGGGAAGCCCTGCGGAGGGAGTTGCGTCTGGATCCAACGATCGTCCGTCGACTGCGGACCGATCTGTTGAAGCACAGCCTACCTGATGAAGCGGTTCTCGCGACGTTTCCCGCAGCGGACCGGGTCCGGTTGCATGCACTGCAGCTGTATCGCCGGGTCGACTCGGAGATTGACGGAGCTTCAAAGCTGTTGTTTCAGACAGCTGCGGGGATGCTGATCGAAGCCGTAATACTGCGTGTTGCTTCGGGGCGCACCGCGTTGTGTGTCTCCAGTCAGGTCGGGTGTGCCGCAGCGTGTGATTTCTGTGCGACCGGCAAGATGGGGATCGCCCGGAACCTCACCGCCGATGAGATCCTGGATCAGGTACTGCAGGCGAATCAGCTGCTGGTTGCGGAAGGGCGGGTGGTGCGCAATATCGTGTTTATGGGAATGGGTGAACCGTTCCATAATATCGATTCGTTGTTCACGGCATTGGAGTTACTGGCGGCTCCCGAATTCTTTCATCATTCGCCGACCAAGACTCTGGTTTCTACGGTGGGGGTCATCGAGGGAATGCTGCGCTGTGCCCGCGAGTTTCCCAAGGTGCATCAGGCGCTCAGCCTGCATTCGGTGCGAACCGAGGTGCGTGAGCGGATCATTCCATTGGCCCGGCTGAATCCCCTGGATCGGCTGCGCGAGGCGATCGTGGAGGTGAATCACCTGACGGGAGCGGCTGTCATGATCGAGTATCTGCTACTGTCGGGGGTCAATGACTCAATCGCCGATGCGGAGGAACTTGTCCAGTGGTTGAAGGGACTCGAAGTCCATGTGAACCTGATCCCCTATAACTCCATCGAAGAGTCCCCGCATCTGGTATCCAGTGACCGGGCGACGCGCGAATCGTTCGCGGCCCATGTGAAGGCCGCCGGGATTCCGACGACGCTGCGGTACTCGCTCGGCCAGGATATTGCCGCAGCTTGTGGACAGCTGGTCCGGCATGAGAACCGCCAGCGGGCGATCGACCCGCTGCGATAGGTTTGCCGTCTGGAATTGACGAATGCTCGGTGTCCGTCGATTATCCCCGGATGTTTGCTCGATCCAGATACATGTTTGAGACCCAGCTGGCGCGGTCCTCGCGGCGGGTGGATATGGTGGTGATTTCGCTGGTCTATGTGGTGCTGGGACTGATTCAAATCCTCGCTGTCTGGCAGTTCAGTCCCCAGAAATCCGGTCTCGAACTACTGCATGCGTTAACGGTTTTGCATGCGGCCATGGCGGCGTTACTGGGGATGCGGTTGGCTGGGGATGTCGCGGGAGATCGGTCGTCCGGCGTGGTGGGACTGCTATTCCTGTCGGGAGTTTCGGCGGGAACGGTGGTGCTGGCACAATGGATGCATCTCCTGGCGGTGTTTATTCGCATCTGGATCATCCGGTACCCGCTGCTGATGCTGGCGTACTCGCTGGGAGGGACTACCGGGACACAAATCCTGATGGCGGAAGCCTTGCTGTTGGGCATCTTCGTGTTGACGGTCTCGCTGGGATTGCTGGTCGGACATTATTCATCCGATCGGACGGTCCTGCGCGGGATTTTTCCGTTGACTTGGGGGATCGATCTGATGCTGACGATCCCCAGCCTGATGATGGGTCTGTTGAGTTATCCGCCGATTCAGCACTCAATCCGGAACTGGCCCCAGGGTGCGGCCGCGATGGCCGGGCTGAATGATGTGGCCGATTGGTTGTTGTCATTTCGAGTGACTACGAATCTGGCCCTGATCTTGAGCGTACCCCAGCCGACGTGGGGCTGCCTGCGGCCGCTGGTGGTCCATCTGGGGCTGGCAGCTGTGTGCGTCTGGAGCTGGCGCCGGGTCTACTTCACTTGTCTGGACGAGGCGGCCACGGGGGGCTCCGAGTCCGGGGCCCAAGCAGCGTGGGGGGACTCCGAGTTGAAATCGCAGTCGCGTCCCAGTCGACCGGTCTGGGATGATGCTCTGGCGTGGCAGGCGTACTACATCCACAGCCGCGGTCATTCCAACACACTGGTTCGTTCGCTGTTGCTGGTCGGCATTCTGTCGACGGTTCTGGTCCTGATGCTGTCTGGACAAGAAGAGTTCCGATCCGCGTCGGTAGTGATTCTGATTGCCTCCAGCGCCCTGATGATGCTTGTGGGGCAAAGCAAGGTCAGCGACTGCCTGCAGAAAGAGATCCGCGAGCTGACGATCGCCTCGCTGTTAATGACCCCGCATACCTCCCTGGAGTTGTGTGAGGGTTGGAACCGAGGGGCCCGCCGATTGCAACGGCTGGACCCGATCCTGGTCGGAGCCTGTGTGGCGAGCTGTCTGTGGGTCTCACCAAACGAAGTGGCACCGGCGATCTGCGTCGGAGGGATCATGTTGTGGGCCTGCAGCCCATTCTTTGTCCTTTCTCCGCTGATTCCCTATTCCTTCCGTGGGATCATGGTGGGACTGCTTTTGATTGCGATTCCCTTTTGGGCTCTGGGAATTGTGGCTGGCATAATGCATGAGGTCCACTATTGGGTGGGGGTCATCGTCGTTATCCCCTTGGCCTTTGGATGGAATCGGTTGTGCCGGTGGATGATCCCACGCTGGTTTGAAAAGAAAGTTGCGGAACTGGTCTAAAGCTGGGTGTTGCGCCGGTGGGGCAATGGCCGGGTGTCTGCGACCGGACAGTCGGTCGTCGGGTCGGCCTCTGGCCTGCCTCACGAACTCCAGGGAACGATGCCCTGTGAGGCGTGCGACAGACAGGATTGTCTGTCGTACCCACGGTTCTGTCCTACTCACAATCGCTCGGTCATGCAGTAGCGTTCTTTGATACATGCGGGCAAATACGACATACTCCGCATGGGGACGTTCGGCGACCGGAATCGAAGCAGCCCCCCGGTTTGATGGTTGTGAGGAGCGACGGCAATGGTGGCATCTAAGTTGTGGTGGGGCTGTATCGCGCTGGGGCTGGGATTGGCAGGGCAAGTCCTGGCAGCTGACTCCACAAACGAACCTACCAGTGGACCGGGGATCGTGCCGGTCGGCGAGGACGGAAAGCCGCTTAACCTGAACTTCGAATCGGGCGATCTCAAGGACTGGACCGCCACCGGCCAGGCCTTCGAGCAACAGCCGATCAAGGGCGGGATTGGTCCCGACCGACCATTGGGTACAGGGAAGAAGTCGCTGCATACCGGTGAATTCTGGATGGGCGGGTTCGAGAAGCTCTTTGATGAGCCGCAAGGAACGCTGCAATCGGTCGCATTCAAGGTGACTCAACCGTGGGCCAGCATGCTGGTCGGCGGCGGCTCTCATCAAGAGACTCGGGTCGAGTTGCTCGATGAGGCCGGCAAGGTCTTCTTTGTCATCAGTGGCCCGAACACCGAGGAGCTTTCGCCGGTGGTCGTTGACTTGCGGAAGCAGAAGGACAAAGCGATCTCGATCCGGATCACCGACATGCACTCGGGCGGGTGGGGGCATGTGAACTTTGACGACTTCCGGTTTCACGAGAAGCGGCCCTCGTTCACGCGGGCGGAACTGGGAGTGAAAGCCACCTCGCTTGCCGAGGTCTATCCGCACGCCGGACTCACCGCCGAGGAGGCTGCCGCTGCCATGCAGGTGCCGCCGGGATTCAAGGTGCAGGTCGCCGCCTCGGAACCGAATGTGACCCAGCCGATTGCGATGTGCTGGGACGACCGGGGCCGCCTCTGGGTGGCCGAAGCACACAGCTACCCGCAACGCAACCCGGAAGGCGAAGGGGCCGACCGGATCGTGATCTTCGAAGACACGGATGAGAACGGCACACTCGACAAGAAGACAACATTCATCGAGGGACTGAACCTGGTCAGCGGGCTGGCGGTGGGGTTTGATGGCGTGTGGGTCGGGGCGGCTCCGTATTTGATGTTCATTCCGGACACCAATGGCGACGATGTACCTGATGGCTTGCCAATGAGGGCTGATCCACCACAACCTCTCCTCCAGTTCCCAAAAGACGTTCCCCCCGGAGCGAAAGTCCTCCTCGATGGCTGGCACTGGGAGGACACGCATGAGACGCTGAACGCCTTCATCTGGGGGCCGGATGGGTGGCTGTATGGGTGTCACGGCGTGTTCACGCACTCACTGGTCGGCAAGCCGGGGACGCCGAAGGCCGAGCGGATGCCGATCAACGCCGGGATCTGGCGGTATCACCCGGTGCGGCATGAGTTCGAGGTCTTTGCCCACGGGTCGAGTAACCCCTGGGGCGTCGACTTCAATGAGTATGGCGAGGCGTTCTGCACAGCCTGTGTGATCCCGCATCTGTATCACATCATCCCGGGCGGTCGGTTCGAGCGGCAGGCTGGGGCGCACTTCAACCCGCACACGTATAACGACATCAAGACGATCGCCCGGCACCGGCACTTCACCGGCGGCCAATGGAACAATGACGACCGCAAGGCGAGCGACGACCTCGGCGGTGGCCATGCCCATGCCGGGGCGATGATCTACCAGGGCGGGGCCTGGCCCGAGGAGTACAACGGCAAACTCTTCATGCACAACATCCACGGCAACCGCATCAACATCGATCAGCTGATCCCGGAAGGGTCGGGGTACGCGGGGGATCGCTACCCCGATTTCCTGCTGACCGGGGACAAGTGGTCGCAGATGATCAACCTGATGACCGGTCCCGATGGGCAGGTGTGGATGATCGACTGGTACGACGCGAACCAATGCCACCGCCCCGAGGAAGGGCTGCATGACACGACCAACGGACGGATCTTTCGGGTGAGCTATGGGGATGTGGCAAACCCGAAGATCGACCTCAGGAAACTGAGTGACCAGGAATTGGTGGGCCTGTCTGTCAATGCCCCGAACGAGTGGCATTCGCGGCATGCCCGCCGCCTGCTTCAGGAACGCGTCGCCGCTGGTAAGATCTCACAATCGACTGGGATTGGATTGCTCTTTTCGGACCCCGGACATCCGGAAATCGGCGAAACAGATATCAAGCAACAGATGCGGTTCCTGTGGACGATGCACATTGTGGTTGGTCCCGATCACCTTCAGGAGATGATTAAAGATGTGCCTCTCGCGGAGTTCATGAAGATGGATCCGCATGTGCTGGCCTTTGGAATGCGGATGTTTTCCGAGCATCAGAAGCTGCGACCAGAGACGTACGTACGCCGCGTTGAAATGGCCAAAGTTCATTCGTCGCCGATCGTGCGATTGGCGCTGGCCTCGACCTTGAATCGGACTCCGCTCGCTGACCGCTGGGCAATCCTCGAAGGTCTCATTACCCACGCTGAGGATGCGAAGGATCACAACCTCCCGCTGATGTACTGGTACGCCATGGAGCCGCTGGCCGATGTCGATCCGGCGCGAGCGCTCGCGCTGGCGGTGTCGGCGGGCGAGACGATCCCGGTGCTGCGAGAGTACATGATCCGGCGGCTCGGCAGCGGTGATCCGGCGAAGATGCTGGACCTGCTGGTCGACGCGCTCGACAAGTCGAAACCAGAGGATGCTCCGCTCTACCTGCGAGGGATTCTCCTGGCCACGCGCGGGCTCAAGGAACATGCCCGCTATGCTCAGTTGCAGGAGCTGCCGAAGAAGTACACCGTCGCGACCTCGCAGCCGGAGGTCGTGTTCCTCGCCACGGCCATCGCGCACCGAGCCGGTGCCGACTTCGCGCTGGCCAACCTGCGCGACTACGCCCGCATCTCCAGTTGGCCCGTCGAGGTTCGGCGTGACGCACTCAAATACGTCATCGACGCGAAGTCCGAAGGGCTCGCCGAACTGCTGCCGCAGCTCGTCGATGACCCCGCCATGCGCGGGGACGCGCTGCGTTCGCTGGCGGCCATCGATCACCCAGCCGCCCTCCAGCCGGTGATCGACAAGTTCGGCACCTTCACTCCTGCTGAACGCCGCGATGCGATGAGCACGCTCACCGCGCGCCCCAGCTATGCCCGCGAACTGTTGGCGGCTGTGCAGGCGAACCGTATTCCGAAGACCGAGTTGTCAGCGGACCTCGTGCGGCAATTGCGGAACCTCAACGATGCGGACCTGAACACGCAGATCGAACAGGTGTGGGGGATCGTGCGGGAGAGTGCTGCCGATCGCGTGGCGCTGATGGCCCGGCTCAAGACAGTCATCGGTGACAAGCACGGTGCGACTCCTGACCGCGAGGTGGGGCGAGCGATCTTCGCCAAGACCTGCCAGCAGTGTCACACGTTGTTCGGCACCGGCGGCAAGATCGGACCGGACATCACCGGGGCCAACCGGGCGAACCTCGATTACCTGCTCTCCAACATCGTCGACCCGTCGTCGGTGATGGCCAAGGAGTACCAGCCAGCGGTTATCTCCACCAAGGATGGCCGCGTCGTTACCGGGATCATCAAGCAGGCCAGCGGTCCGGGGCTTGTGGCCATTCAAACGCCCGAGCAACTGATCGAGATGCCCGAGAGCGACATCGACGAGCGCCAGCTCAGCGACAAATCGATGATGCCGGATGACCTGTTGCGGACCCTCAGTGACAGTGAAGTACGATCACTCGTCGCCTACCTGCAAGGGATGGGGCAATCGCCGATCCGCGCGAACCGCGACAACATTGCGACCTTCTTCAATGGTCAGGATCTCACCGGCTGGATCGGGAAGACTGAGGCTGGAGGACTATGGACCGTCGAGCCGGGCGCGACTCCACAAGAGAGCCAGATCATCGGCCAGACGACCGGCTTGGGGCACAACGAGTTCCTCGTCAGCCAGTTCTCACTGACCGACTTCCGCTTCAAATGTCAGGTGCTGCTCAAAGACAACCAGGGAAACAGCGGCATCCAGCTACGCAGTGCCCCGCAGCCCAACGGCGAGGTCAAGGGCTACCAGGCGGACATCGGTCCCGGTTGGTGGGGCAAGGTCTATGAGGAACTGGGCCGTGGTCTAATCGAGAACAACAACGCCGAGCAGTATGCTAAGCCGAACGAGTGGAATACCTATGAAATCGTGGCGGTCGGAAGCCGGGTGCGAACGTACCTGAATGGTCATCTGTGTGTTGATCGCGACGACCCGGCGGGAGCCAGAAGCGGCGTGATCGCGCTGCAACTCCATTCCGGCGGGGCGACGGAAGTGCGGTTCAAGAACCTCGAACTGACACTACTCGATCAACTCCCTCCGCACGCAGCTGCCGGTTCCCAGCCGAATCAATGGCCGGTGTCGCGCGGTGGGGCGTTTGAGGGGACGAAGATCAGCTTCAAGAAGACGCAACTCGACACTGTGTTCCGTAGCGAGGGGGTGGGGATTGGAGATCTCGACAATGATGGAGATATGGACATTGCGGGAGGTTCGCAATGGTATGAGCAGGGAAGGGACAAGGGACAAGGGGCAAGTGACAAGGAGGAGAAAGCCGAAGCACGAAATCCGAAATCCGAAGACGGAGCAGCGGCTTCTGGTGCTCAACCCTGGGTGGCTCGTCAGTTCGTCGTGCCTCCGAAGGAGTTCGATCCGAAGGGCTACAGTGACTCGTTCATGAACTATCCCGATGATCTCAACGGGGATGGTCGGCTCGATCTGGTGGTGGTCGACTTCCCGGGCAAGCAGACGTGGTGGTTTGAGAATCCGGGCGGAGAAAGTGACAAGGGGCAAGTGGCAAGTGCCAAGGCCGGAGCCGCTTGGCCTCGTCACGAGATGATCCCGGTGACTAACAACGAAAGCCCGCAGTACCTCGATGTGAATGGCGATGGTGTGCGGGAACTCGTGGCGGGGTTTGAGAATGGCCTGATGGGGATCTCGACGCGGCAGAGCTTGGCCACTGCTCCGTGGAAGATGCTGGCCATCGGAGCACCGGGAACGGTCGACATTCAGCGGTTCTACCATGGCCTCGGAATCGGCGACATCGATCAGGATGGACGGAATGATATCCTCGTCCCGAACGGCTGGTGGAAGGCCCCGGAGCAGATGACGACCGCTCCGTGGACCTTCAACGAGGCCAAGCTCGGCGGCGGCTGTTCGCAGATGTACGTTTATGACTTCGATGGGGACGGGGATAACGATGTGCTGTCGGCCAGCCCGCATGATTACGGGATCTGGTGGCATGAGCAGGAGGGGAAACCAAGCGACAAGGCTGGAGAGGCTGCGTCCTCTCAACGGCTTCCGACCTTCAAGACGCACGAGATCGAGAAAACCTTCAGCGAGACGCATGCGGTCGTCCTCGCCGACATCAACGGCGATGGCCTCCCCGACTTCGTGACCGGCAAGCGCTGGTGGTCGCACGGTGGACACGGTCCCGGCGGCGGCGAGGCGGCGGTGCTGTACTGGTTTGAACTGAAACGAGAGAACGGCACCGCGACCTGGGTCCGGCACACGATCGACGAAGACAGCGGCGTCGGGACCGCCTTCGAAGTCGCCGACATCAACGGCGATGGTCTGCTCGATTTTGCAATCTCGAACAAGAAGGGGACGTTTGTTTTCGAGCAGGAGCGGAAGTAGTAGCAAGTTGCAGACCTCCGTCTTTCGTTAACCGTTTATCACCGCAGAGGGCGCAGGGGTACGCAGAGGAAGAGAAGAGAGGGATCACCGCGAGTGTTTCTCTTCATACTCTGCGTACCCCTGCGCCCACGGTGGTGAACTCATATTCCTCGCTTGTTGCCTTCGCAGTCCGTTGAAAAACGTAGGATAGGATTCCCGTCTGTCGATATTCTGAAGGGGTGGACAGGCGGGAAGCCTGTTCCACGGCGTTCTTCAACAGGCTGTTAAGGAGATGCAATGATGACTCCCAATGAGATCAGCGGTCAGATTATTGATGCGGCGATGCACGTTCATTCCGCTCTAGGTCCCGGTTTGCTGGAATCCGCCTATGAAGGCTGCCTGGCATTTGAACTGGCCAGCCGCGGAATTCCCGTCCAACGACAATTGGAGTTGCCAGTCATCTACCGTGAGCATCGAATCGATGTCGGCTTCCGCTTGGATCTGCTTGTGGCAGACCTTGTCATTGTTGAGATCAAGGCTGTTGATCGCTTCGCTCCGATTCACGAAGCGCAGCTCTTGACCTATCTGAAGCTTGTTGACAAGAGAGTTGGACTGCTCCTCAACTTTCATGTTCTGCACATGAAGGATGGCATCAAGCGGATGGTAAATCAGCTGCAGAAATCTGGTTCCTGACCTCTGCGAGCCTCCGCGATCTCAGCGGTAAATCATCCGAGTAGAATTAGGTATCGACCGTAGAGGACGCCGAGTTTCGCAGTGGAAGGGAGTTGCCAATGCGGCACATGATCGAAGAAGATAACGGCGTCGGGACCGCCTTCGAAGTCGCCGACATCAACGGGGACGGACTGCTCGACTTCGCGATCTCGAATAAGAAGGGGACGTTCGTGTTTGAGCAGGAGCGTTGAACGATATGAGTTGAGAAATGCCCAGGTGTGGTCACCCCTGGGCTTGGCGAGCCCTCTTGATGTTGGACACCATGAACAGTCGTACTCTGTGGATGCCGCTGGTCGCCTTTGTGGGTCTGATCGGCCATGCTCATGCCGACGCGCCGGACATTCGCGGCCTCTTCCCCGCCGGAGCGCGGGCCGGTCACGACACCGTCCTGAGAATCATCGGCAAACCGGGCACAGCTCCCCTGGCGATCTGGACCGATCGACCCGAGGTGGTGGTCACTCCCACCGACAAGCCGGAGGCGTTCCTGCTCAAGACGCCCGCGGAGTGTCGGCCCGGAGTGGTCTGGTTGCGGTGGCATAATGCGGAGGGGGCCAGTGAGCTGCGACCGGTCGTGATCGGGACGCTGCCGGAGCTGACTGAGACGGAGCCGAACAACGCGGCGAAAGAAGCTCAACCGGTTGCCGCCCTTCCGGGGGTGATGAATGGGGTGCTGGCCAAGCGCGGCGATGTCGACACGTATGCGGTGGCGCTGACCGCGGGGCAGACGCTGGTTGCTTCCGTCGAGGCCCATCGCACGCTCCCCTCGCCCATGGATGCGGTGCTGCAAGTCGCCGACGCGCAGGGGTTCGTGATCGAACAGAACGAAGATCGCCATGACAGCGACCCGTTGATTGCCTGGACCGTACCCCGTGCGGGGACATACCTGGTGCGGGTGTTTGCCTTTCCCACCCAGACTGATTCGAGCATCAACTACTACGGAGCGGATACCGCCGTTTACCGGTTGACGCTGACCACGGGCCCCGTCATCGATCAAATCATCCCGCTGGTCCGACAGCCCGGTCCCGTCACCGCACGCGGTTGGAACCTGCCGACGACGGAGTTGGTCTTGATCGCTGAGGGGGCCAGTCTGCGTTTCGATCCGGCCATGGGGGTACATCCGATTCCGGGGTTCGAACTGGACCAGTTGCCGCGCCCCGTCGGCACCGTCCATCGAGAAGACCCGGCGGCAGAGAGCTTAACCGTGTCGCTTCCGGCCACAGTCTCGGGGGCGATTGAGTCAGCGGGGGACCGTGATCGCTACCGCTTTACCGCGACCAAGGGCCAGTCCATTCGTTTCCAGGCCACAGCTCGCTCGCTTGGCTCGCTGGCAGATGTTGTTCTCCGTCTACTGAAAGCCGATGGAAGCGAATTGAAGCAGGTCGACGACACCGAGAAGGCTGCCGACCCGCACTGGACCCACGCGATTCCCGCAGATGGGGAGTACCTGGTCGAGGTGGCCGACCGGTTCCGCTTCGGCAGCGACCAGCACTTCTACGCCCTGACGATGCAGGTCACCGCTCCGGAGTTCACGCTCAGCATCCCCGCCAACCGGTACATCGCCGAGGCCACGAAACCCGTCGAGATCCCCGTGACCATCACCCGGCAGGGTCTGTCCGTGCCGATGACCATCACGGTGAACGGACTGCCCGCCGGGGTCACGTGCGAGACGGTGACCTCGGCCCCCGAGGGGGAGACCTCGAAGGCTGTCACCCTCAAGCTGGTGGTCACTCCCGAGGCGGCGACCTTCAGCGGACCCCTGCGGATCGTCGGTCGAATCACCGGTCCCGACAGTGAACAAGCCGCGACCGCCCCGATCGAGGGCGTCGAAGCCCGCACCGCAGCTGTCTGGCTGACGGTCAAAAAGTAGCGGTTCGAGCGGCGATTCATGCCGGTTGGTGATGTTCGTGGATGGATCGGTTGGCCCGCACAGCTTGCCTGATCCCACTATGCCGCACCCAATTAGATCGATCATGGCAACTAAGGGAGAACATGCATTCTTAATATTTGAAGATTTCATGATATCCGATTTTTGAGGTACGTGAGTGAGTCCGTTCGAAAGTCGGGTTGGCCATCTGGCTAGCCCCCGTCGGGGTGAACAGCCCGGGACGCGAGCGACCGGCAGGATTGTCGGTTCTACTTGACGGTCGTGACACACCCGCGAGCGAGCGTGAGTCAGCCTCGGAAGTCGGGCTGACCAGTGGACGAGTATTGGCAGGGACGCCTTCATGAAGAGCCTGGTCTATCGGACGTTTTTGTGGGGCGTGACCGCTGTGGCCATTTGGCCTGCGGGAGTCTCCGCGGAAGATTTGCAGACGCAGGAATTGCTGGAGCGACTCGAACGCGCTGAGGCCCGCCTGCAACAACTGGAGGCCACTCCGGCCACGTCCACGCTGGGCCGGACCGAACCAGTGCTGTTCGATGATGGGACCGAGTCCGATTCGCTGACGGAGCAGTTACGGGCCATTCAAAGTGAAAATGAAGCCCTGAAGGCCGAGCAGCAAGTCCTGGGGAAGAAGTTCGCCGACCTGTCCAAGGCTCACGACAAGTTCTCGGCGGATACTCTGAAGGGCAAAGGGGTCGTGATCCCTGGGGCTCCCGAAGCCACGATGAAGATCAATGCCCGCGTGCATGCGGACTGGTGGGCCTTTCCGCAGGCTGATTCTGGCGCTGCCGCGTTGGAGGGAACTCCGGCAGTCCCACTCGATCCAGAAGATCGAATCGGGCTTCGCCGAGTGCGGTTCACCATGCGTGGAGACATCAATGATAACATGGCTTATCGCTTCGATGTGGAAGTCGCCGACCCGCGTGACTTCGAATGGCGCGATGCCTTCTTGTCGTTCAAGAACCTGCCAAATAATCAGGAGATAGTCGTCGGACATCAAAAGAGACCCTATGGCTGGGACCATCTGAATAGTTCCAATGACAACATTTTCATGGAACGTCCCGTCGTCATTGACTTCGTGAACGGAGATGCGCGTCGTCTGGGTATTCAGGTCAACGGATATACCAACGACGAGAGCTGGAACTGGCATTACGGCCTGTTCAATGGAGACAATGTTCAGGACAGTGATCCCTTCTATGTGGGGGACCATATGCAGATGGAGGTGGCCGCACGCCTTGCGAATACTTGGTGGTATGACGAGGAATCGGATGGCCGGGGATGGGGTCACTGGGGAATTGCGGGAGCCGTCGCTCATCCGGATGGTGATCATCCGAATAATACGGCTCGATTCGCCACTCGGCCCGAGGCCCGAACCACCGATCGCTGGATCGATACCAAAGTGATTGCCGGGGCTCAGTCATATGAAGTGCTGGCACTCGAAAATGTGTTCAATGCGGGGCCGTTTCATGCGGCTGCCGAAGCGCAACATATCTTTCTTCAGCGAGATGGCGGTGAGGATCTGCACTTCTGGGGAGCCTACGGCGAAGTGGCCTACATGCTGACCGGCGAGCATATGCAGTGGAACCGCAAGACCGGTTCTTTGGGCAGTGTGCAGCCGTTCGAAAACTTTTTCCTGGTCGATCGGATGTCCGGCGGGACCGGTAGCGGCTGGGGAGCCTGGCAAGTGGCGGCCCGCTACTCGTTCATGGATGCCAGCGATGAGAACGTGCTGGGAGGGGAAGCCAACAGCGTCACACTCGGACTCGTCTGGTACTTCAATCAGAATGCCAAGATGCAGTTCAATTATGTTCACGGGATCATTGGAAACAGTGCGGATCTGAACACCGCCGGGACGGGCGACGCGAACTACGACATGCTGGGCATGCGTTGTCTGGTCTTCTTCTAGGCCGCTGTCGATTGGTCGCCGTTCCGTCTTCCTCACCCGCCCGCCACTGCTTCTCTCGACTCATGAAGGTGTTTTCCATGTCTCGATTTTCCATCAGCGTTGCCCTGTTTTCGGTGGCCGTTTTGAGTAACACCGTGCAGGCCGGTCTCTTCTGCGAGGAGGGGAACTGCAAGCCCGCCTGTGGCTGCGAAGTCATGTGGGGGTGCTGCCCGACCTATGAGACGGTGAAGGTTGAGAAGTCGGGCTTCGAGGTCGAGTGCGAGCAGATCTGCGTTCCCAAGGTCCGCCTGCCGTGGGCTGACCCGTGCGAGCCACGTTGTGCCTTTGTCGTGTGTGTGAACAAACTGAAAAAGGTCAAAAAGGACGATGGCGAGAAGTGCGTTATCAAGTGGGAAGCCAAGCCGTTCTGTGCCCACTGCCAGAAACCAGTGAACTACAACTGCCCGACGAATATTTGTGCTCCCGTGGCGGAATAACGCCGGGGCTGGCATCCGCTTCGACAGCGGGACCGGCAAAAGGATCTGTTCGGGATCAATCATCGCCCCGTGTCGAGTTCGACGCGGGGCGATCTCGTTTGTGATTTTCGGGAAGCTGTCCGTGCGGAGCCTACTTCGCCGATGTTTGCTTCGATTTTTTCGTGGTGACTTTGTAGACCGCCCCGGTTTTGTCGTACGTGGTCCACTCGCCGACCGGTTCTCCCCCGGCAAAGGTTCCCGATCGCAGCTGGGTTCCATCCTTGCGGAACCATTCCCAGTAGCCGTCCATGACGCCGTCGATCATGGGCCCGCGGGCCCAGAGAGAACCGTCCTTATGGTACAGGATGTGCAGGTTTGACGAGTTTTTTCGGGTTGGCATCGATCGTCTCCAGGGAGGATGATTCCCGTGCGAACCAGAAACGATAGAATTTGTCTCCCCGTCTGGGTAGACCCAGCGTGTCAGAACTCTGCTGAGATTGTGATGAACCCTTTCGAATACCGTGCCGGTGAGCTGTGCTGTGAGAATGTTCGCGTGGCCGATATCGCTGAGCGATTCGGGACGCCGGTCTGGATTTACTCCAAGGCGAAATTGCTGCATGAGCTGCAATCGGTGCGGGCCGCATTTTCCGCGGTCGATCCGGTGATCTGCTACTCGGTCAAAGCAAATTCGAACCTGTCGATCCTCAAGCTGCTGAACGAGGCGGGGAGTTCGTTTGATGTGGTGTCGGGCGGTGAACTGTTTCGCGTGAAGCGGGCCGGGGCTGACACGACTCGCGTGGTGTTTGCGGGGGTTGGGAAAACCGATGCGGAGATCCGCCAGGGACTCGAAGACAACATCCTGATGTTCAACGTCGAGAGCGAAGCGGAACTCGACGCGATCTCGGCGGTCGCCCAGTCGATGAACCGCGTGGCTCCGGTGGCGATGCGGCTGAACCCCGACATCGACGGCAAGACGCACGCCAAAACCACGACCGGGAAGAAAGGGAACAAGTTCGGAATGGACATCGAACGGCACAACGAACTGGCTGCCAAAGTGCTGGCCGATCCCCACCTGGAGCTGCGGGGAATTCACATGCATATCGGGTCGCCCATCATGACGACCGACCCGTATCTGCAGGCGGCGAAAAAGGCGACGGATGTCGTGCGTGAATTGCGGTCCCGTGGTCATAAGACCAACTGGATCAACCTCGGTGGTGGTTTTGGCCTGAGCTATCGCGGCAACGAAGCGCCCCCCGCCAGTGAGTACGCCCGGGTGATTGTCCCGCTCGTTCAGGAAGCCGGGTGCCGGTTGGCTCTGGAACCGGGCCGCTCCATCGTTGGAAATGCCTGTGTGCTGATCAGTCAGGTGATCTACACGAAGCGCGAGGGCGGCAAGCTGTTCGTCATTCAGGATGCTGCGATGAACGATCTGGTTCGTCCCGCGATGTATGACGCATTTCATCGTTTGTGGCCGGTCCAGCCGCGAGTGACCCCTCCGACCGATTACGAGGCCGAGTCGATTCCCGGCTGTGAGACAACCGACATTGTCGGGCCGGTCTGTGAATCGAGTGACTATCTGGCCCAGAAGCGGGCCTTTCCGCCGGTGAACCGGGGTGAGTTGATTTGCACGTTCAGTGCTGGGGCCTATGGCATGGCCATGAGCAGCAACTACAACTCACGTCCCCGGGCTGCCGAAATTCTGGTTGATGGCGACAGCGTTTCGGTCATTCGCGAGCGGGAGACCTACGAGGATCTTGTCCGCAGTGAACTGACCGACTAATCACACCACATGACGAATCGCCACCAAGCCCGCAGCTCATTCTCACGTGAGTTGCGGGCATTGTCGTTCACTCGACTTTCAGCAGATACTCCCACACGGCGTCGAACTGCTTGGAAGCATCGCCTTCGAGGATCTGCGTGACCTTGGTCGTCTTCCCGTCCGCAGCCAGTTTGGGCATGCGTGTCCCGATGTCGTAACGCGGCGGGTCGAGAACCCAGCGGCGATAGAAATCGTACCGCATCCGCTCCTTGGTCATCGTGAAGTTGATGCCGGGCGCGAGCAGCGTCTTCTCGTCCCCCGTCGGTGGCTGATTCCCCAGCGCGTGACACTGGCGACAATCGAGGGCGTCCTTCTGGATCAGTCGGGCACCCAGTTCGAGCCCCTGATGGAGGGGAGCGGGAGCCATCGGAACTCGGTCGAGGACTCCGTGCTGTGCAGCGATCCCGGCCGCGAGCGTCTCGGCATAGGCCGGGAACGCGGGCATCCGCGCCTTCAGCCACGGGCGTGGGCGCTCGGCGACCTCACCCTTCAAGAGCTTCGCCACCCAGGCCTCGTGCAACTTCTCTCCCGTCCAAGTCAGCTGGGGGAGCGTCTCGGGAGCCAGACCGCTTTCGCTCTCTTCGGTGATCAGTTCAGCACGCGGGCTGTTGATCGAATCGCGCACGTGACAAGCGGCACAGTTCAGCCGCTTCAGCAACACCTCGGCCCGCTCGGGGAGTGATTCGGGCGAGGTCGCAAAGCCCGGAGCCTGCAGGAAGGCGGCGAGGGCCTTCCGCTGTGCAGCCGTGAGCAGATACCGAGGGGCAGACGCCGGAACAGCGTCCGCCAGACACCCCTTGTCGAGGTCACGGAACGACAGCGCGGGTCGCAGTGCGAGCGGCGACTCGGCCGCGCCCGGTTTGCCGTGGCAGGCGGCGCAGCCCTTGGCGTCGTACAGCTTGGCTCCGCGGGTGGCATCGCCAGCGAGCGGCTTTGCGGATGCTGGCTGGGCCTCGCCGAGCAGCCGCTTCGCGAGCGCCGTGGCCTCCTCGCTGGAGAGCTTGAAGTCCGGCATCCGGGCGGTGCGGTGATACTTGTGAGGAGACTTCAGGTACTCGGCGAGCCCGTCCGCGTGATACTTCTTTGCCACATGCTCCAGGGACCGACGGTTGCGACCAACTTCGGGGCCGCTCAACAGCGCGTCAGCTTTCAGTGTGTGGCAGCCGATGCAGCCGAGGTTCTCAAAGAGGGTCTGGCCACTGAGAGCAGTGTCCGGGGCCTGACGGACTCCGGCTCCCCCGTCTGTTGGCGGGAATAGATAGGCCAGTATGTCCTCGACGGATTGCTGATCCTCGGCGCTCTTGGCATCAAACAGCTGGGGCATCGTCCGCTTGGTCGCGGACCAAATCTTTGCCAGTGCTTCCTGCTCCGCAGGGGGGCTTTCGCTGGGGACAGGTCGCAGCAAGTGTCCTCGCACCCAGTCGCTGTTCAAACGATTCCCCAAGTCAGTCAGCAGTCGTCCTTGCGTCAGGTCCGTAGTCCACTGGGCGGCGTCTCGCGGATGAACCCCCTCGGGTGCTGAGTGACATCGCACGCACTTGAGCGTATCGAACAGATCGCGCCCCTCGCGCCGCAGCTGGGACATGTCGAGGGCTTTGTTGTGCTCATGGAACAACACAGTCGGAGGGATCGCCTCTTCGCCGAATCCAGGGCCCGACCAGAGGACACGCATCTGCGGACCGATTCCCTCCTTCTCATCCGAGGGCCGGGGATCGGTTTGTTCGATCACCAGTTTGTTGTACCCCGCATGCAATGGGATGGTGACCTCGTCCGAGACGGGCAGGTCGTGCTTCTTCCGCAGCTCGCGATGATCGTTGATACGCAGCCGCACATCGCCGGTGCCCGTGATCCGGAACTTGTAGTTGCCACGCTCCGGGGCCTTGAGGAACCCCTGGAACAGGATCAGCGCCGGTCCCGGCTTGACCCATGGTGAGTGAGGCACGCCCGGCGGGAACGAGCTGGCGGCCATGCGGGCGATGGTCGAGTCCTGTTCCTCGCCATGAATGAACCGCTGTTCCAGACCCGGTCGCAGCCGTTCCAGGACTCCGGGTGGCAGTTCGCCGGGGGCAGCCCGCCGGACGATCTGGGTATCGGGGATCCGTTCCTCCGGAACGCGATGCAGTGTGTAGGCGATCGTGCTGCGAACCGGCTCTTCCTGATTCGCGAGGTTCAGCGTGAACCGTACCTGCAGCTGGCAGCAGGGCTGAACATTGTCGACTTCCAGAAACACAGTCCGCTGGTCGAGCTTGGTCGCGGACTTCACTGGCCACTCGTCGCGGCCTTGCTCGTTGGGGTTCGTCAGTTTGTAGTCGGCTGAGCCGTAGACTTGCGAGTATTTGTAGTTCCAGGCCTCGACGGTGTAGTTCCCCTGGTCTTCGACATCGTTTCCGAGGAAGCCGGGGAAGGTAATCGCCAGTCCGTTCTTGTAAGTCTTCACCGCAGTCGGCAGGTACGGTTGTTTGCCGGTAAACCGCACTCGGTGCAGGCAGCCATCCTGCGTCGCCGAGGTGGTCCAGCCGCGGAGTCCGGTCACGTAGAGCTGTCCGTCGTGCGGACTGAACTTGCCTCGGCAGGCTCCGGAGTCGAACAGCAGCGGGAACGGGATCGTGCCTCCCTGCAGAACCGACTCGCCGTTGGGTCCCGAGACGCGCTCCTGCAGGACCTGCATCATCGTGCACTGGCCATACGAGAAGTGCAGCATCGTCCCACGCGGCAGTCCCCAGCGGTCGCTGTCGACCCAGACTTCGCCGCCGCTGCTGTTGTCGGTCCGTCGCGGGATGTACGTGAACGGAGCTTCGACCCCCACAGTCTTCAGCGGGTCATGCAGCGCAATCAGTGGCTGTTCGAGTTTGTGCGGTGGCAGCGGACCGGGGTAACCGAAGTGGTCGCCCTTCTGAATGTCGAAGATCCCGGTGGCGGGGGTCCATTCCCCTTCCTGAGGAGAGGCGGACAACTCGCCGTTCGGACCGAGGCCCATTCCGTTCGGATTCCGCAGCCCGGTGCCGACGACCTCCAGCTTCTGACCATCGGGCGAAATGCGGACGGCTCCCTGCTTCGCGTGCAGGAAGTAGAACCAGCCGTCCCTGTCAGCTTCCAGGCAGGTCACATAGTCATGCCCGCCGGCTGAGGTGTCGTAGAGATTTGAGAAACATTCGTAGCTGTCAGCTTCACCGTCGTTGTTGAGGTCCTTAAGCCGCGTGATCTGATCGCGACCGAGGACATAAACATCGCCATTCAGGACCTTCAGCCCCAGTGGCTGGAACAGCCCGGTGGCGTACCGCTTCCAGGTCAGCTCCTTCAGTGCCCCGTCGATGCCGGACACGCGCCACACATCGCCGTGGACCGTACTGATAAAAGCGGTCTGCAGCGGATCGATCCCACCTCCGACCGGCCCTGCGGGCGGGAAGTCGACGCCGGTCGTGAAGAACAGGGCCTTGTACGGGTTGTCGAATGGGATCGCGATCGTGTCGAGAACGTAAGGATGCGGCCCCGTGAACCCGGTGGAACCTTTGGTCACGATCTTCTCGTTCCAGCGGGCGGGCCCGGGCTGTGTGAGGTCCGCCAGTGACTCGGTTTTGATGCTGGGCAGGAGCTTCACGAGTGCGGGGGCGTCGTCTTCGAAGCTGATTGAATAGAGCAGCTTGAATCGCACCGGCTTATCACGGGCCGGAAGAGCGAGATGTCCACCCTTGTCGGTGACACCCAGCTCGTGCGGCATCTGTTCGGACAGGAGTACCACACGGCGTATGAGAGCTCCGTCCTTGAGCTTCAATGAACCACGCTGTTCGATGACCTCGAACACAGCCCCCGCCGGCAGCAGGCTCAACGTCAACGGTCCTCCCGCTGCGACTTCAAACTGTCGCGAGAAGACTCCCTCCGCTTCGCGCCAGGGAGACTCCTGCACGAGTGTGTCGTTGACGTTGTACTCCAGCACCACGCGCGGATGGTGCGAGACCATGCGGCGGTACTGCACCTTGGCATCACCCCACATCGGAGCTTCGGGAAGCGCCATCTGCAGCGTCCCATTTGGCTGCGGAGAGGCAATGATCCCGTACCGGGCCGGGTCAAACTTCAGGAACCCGCCGGTCCAGATCGCCCGCAGCCCGCAATGCTGCGTGTCGTAGCAGAGGGTCGCCTGCTGCTCGTCGCCGACGCGGATCGACAGCCCTTTCTTCACCGGGCCATTCGGCAGCGAGACAATACTGGCCAGCCAGCGGCCGATCTCCGACTCCTGCCAGCGGCCATCGACCGAGTTCTTCTCAGTCCAGTCGAACCCGACCTGCTCCTTGCCCCAGTGGTTCTGCTCAGTCTTGGGGGCCGATGCCACGGGTGGCGCTTCGGCGAAGGCATCGAGCTTGCGCTTACACTCATCCGGCGATTTCCCGCCGCTCAGCTTGTCGAAGTGCCACAGCCCCAGCGTCGTGGCCAGCTGGCGTTCATCGAGAGCCGGGGCCTCTGCGGGCTGTTCCGTGAACTCGCGCACCCCGCGCGTGAACCGCAGCTCGTCAATCAACCCCGCGCAGCCGATCCCGCCTTCGACCAGTTGACCAATCGCAATCGGCCCCGCCTCAGCGGGCTTCGACTCCGGCAGTGCCTTGTCGAGCGCCGCCTTCCCGTCCACATACAGACGGAGTCTGCCCGGTTCGAACGCCATGGCGACATGATGCCACTGGCCATCGGCGATATCGACATTGGTCCGGTAATCGCCACCCCGTCCCGGCATATAGACCGCAAAGTGCCCGGCCCCCGCGTGCGAGTACATCTCCCAGTGCGTCGCGGACGACTTCGGCTCGCTGGCGACCAGGATGTTGAACCCGGTCTTCGAGGTCAGCTTCGTCCAGCAGTCGACCGTGACAGCTGCGTTGCGATGCTCGGCATGAGCCGCGAAGTAGGCTCCGCCCTGAGCTGCGTCGAGGGCCTTGCCGAACTTGCCATCGGCCAGTGTGAGCTTGCCAGTGGCCTTGGGGGCAGGCGGGGCCGCTGCAGCTTTGGCCTCTGCCGGTTTCGGAGCGGGTGGGGCTCCATCGGCGGTGAAGGCGATCACCTTGCGTTTCGCGGCCCACGCCACTGCGCGCCTTAGCATCTCATTGGCTTCGAACGCTTCATACGTCCGCTCGCTGTGTCCGAGCAGCGTCTGGAAGATGCGTCCTTGTCCGTACTGATAGACCCAGGCCAGCGGCTCATCACGTTTGGTGACCTGGGAGTGGGCCTTGATCAGCGGCTCGATTGGCTCTGCTCCGTCCTGCTTGAAATACAGCTCATCGACGATGGGGAATCCCTTGAGTCCAGCGGTGATCTCGTGCTTCGCTTCGGTCAGTGCGACCTCGAATGGGCCGTACGCGTCGTGACCGCTTTGGGCCTCGTCCTTGCCGTGGTGATTCCAGACGCGGCGGACGATCTTGCGATACTCGGGCCAGTCGGACTCACCGGCCATTGGCAGCGAGAAGTTCCAGGCTCCATTCGCGAAGTGGACGATCACCAGCCCTCCGCCGTCCTGCAGGAAGTCCATGAACTCCTGCTTGGCCTTCGGCGACAAGCTCTTCGGGTCGTGCCAGTTGGCATAGCTGTTGAGCAGCACCACATCGTTGACCTGGATCTGCTTCGAGAACGCCGTCTCCGGGTCGGTGCTGACCGAGACCTTCACGCGCGGGTCGAGTTCGAGCTGGGCCTTGATGACGGGAGTTGTCTTCTCCCAGTTGTGCCACTTGTGAGCCTCGTTCCCCGTGATCAGCAGCACGCGGATCGGCTGGTCCTCCAGCTTGGCCTTCTCGGTTCCCGTCGTTCCGGAGAGGGCGGCTGTGATCTCCTGATGGGTGAAGTATCGGGCCTGGACGCCGCCCTCGGGGACTTCGATTTTGGCGGTCCAGGCGAGGGCGTTGAGGATCAGCGTGCGAAACTCGGCGACCTCCCAGTTGGCGTAAAAGTGCCCACAAGTGGTGCCGAAACCGCGTCCGCCGTTGATCCGAGTCTTGGCCCAGGCGACGACTTTGCCATCCGGCTCGCGACCGGGAAGGACCGGCACGCTGAGCAGCGGAGAGGCAGTCTTGACCGTGGCACGATCGGCTCCATCGGGGAGGAACCGCAAGTTGAAGTAGAACTCCTCCTTCATCGAGAACGGCTTCACGCCGCGCGCGATCGAATGATCGGGTGAGGCGATCTCGACCGGCGTATCGTGGACCTGGATGGCGGAGTACCACTTCTTCTGCCCGTTCTCTTCCCAGTCAAAATACCCGCCGGACCAGTCGAGAATCTGTGTGGCGTACTTGTCCGGAGCAAACGTCGAGAAGTGAAACGTACAGAACCCGCATCCTCGGTCGATCTGTTTCTGCACCTGGGCCAGATGCTCATCCGACGCGAAGTGCGGAGCCTCGGAGTACAGATCTCCATCCCGCCCGTCCGAGATCACCATGATCGTATCGGCGTCATCGAGCGTGGCTGGGTCTTGCGGCCAGCCGTCCAGGTGGTACTCAACACGCACCTGGTCCGTGATGTTCGACTGATCGAGCATCACCTTGAGCAGCTTGACACTCCACGGGTAATCGTGAATGCCGTTGCCGACCGGCCCGTGGCTTTTCGGACCGGCGATGAGGACGATCTTCCGGAAGGCTTCTTCCGCTTGCAGTTGCAGCGCACAGCCGATCCACCACAAAAACAGTGCGGTCCCGATTCGCAGCATGAAGCCCTCTCCCCCAGCGGATATGCTCATCGCGAGACCAGCTGCAATGATCGATCGAGATCAGCCAAGGCTCGCACTCAGATCGTATGGTGCCCGACGCATCCACACAATCCGCGGCGATCCGGGAGGATTATCATGATGGCACTGAACGTCGTTCGCGTTCGGAAGACAAGGCTGTGAACCACAGAGGAAGAGTGTGGGGCGCGGGGACATTGCCGGTTGCGTGCCGCTGTTCCATGGCTTGATAACAGGTCTGGCAATCGCAAAAGGGGCGTTTTTCGGTACCGATCTGCTGGTAGGTTTCGTGGCCCTTGCCGGCGACCAGCACTCCATCACCGGGCTGAGCTGCGGAGATTGCCGCAAAGATGGCTTCCTTGCGGTCGAGAATCACGGCGGGGGCAGGCTGGTCCGGGGGCCATCCAGCGAGGATGTCCCGAGCGATTGCGGCGGGACATTCCGAGCGGGGATTGTCGCTGGTGATAATGACACGGTCAGCGGCAGCTGCGGCCAATCCCATGCGAGGACGCTTGGATGAGTCGCGATCGCCACCGGCTCCAAAAACGAGCGTGAGCTGCCCGGCGATCAAGGGGCGGACCGCTGCGATGGCCCGCTGCAGCCCATCATCGGTGTGAGCATAATCCACCCAGACGGTAAACGGTTCTCCGGTGTCGATACGCTGCATCCGACCGGGGACATGGGACAAAGCGGCCAAGCCGGGTGCCATGGCCGCCAGTTCAATCCCGATGGACCGACAGGCGGCTATGGCTGCCAGGGCGTTGGAAACATTGTGTGGTCCGATGAGTGGCGTTCTCAGAGAGGTGCATTGTCCGGTTTCACGATCATGAACCTCGAACGTGGTTCCCTCACGCGTGGTATCGCGAATGAGGCCCTGCAACATCGCTGGTTGACGCAGGCCAAAAGTGATGAGGTGCGACGCGCGTCGGGCGGCATTCTGGAACGACATTGCTCCGGGATCGTCCGCATTGAGAATGGCCACACCGGTCGGTTTCAAGTGGTCGAAGATCCGTGACTTGGCCCGGTGGTACTCGGCCATGTCCCCGTGATAGTCGAGATGATCCTGGGTCAGGTTGGTGACGACCGCCGTGTCCAACTGCGTGCCCGCCAGACGACATTGATCCAGCGCATGGCTGGAGACTTCCATGGCCGCATGCCGTCGACCGGCATGCGGCAATCCAGAGGCCCAATACGCCAATTCGCGGGCTCCGGGTGTTGTCAGTCGGGCGGGAACTGTCTGAGATCCGTGGTCGACTTCGATCGTTCCGCTGAGCCCCGTGGGATGCCCCGCCGCCGTCAGGATTGACCGGATCATGTAGGTTGTTGTTGTTTTGCCATTGGTCCCGGTGACCCCCGCCAGCCGCAGCTCGCGGGTGGGGTTGCGGTATAAGGCATGGGAGAGCTGGCCAAACGCCGTTCGCACATCCCTGACGATGCACTGCGGCAGAGCACAATGTGCGATGGCCTGGTCGACAAGCAGGCAACGGGCTCCCTGAAGGATCGCTTGCGGCAGGTGGTCGGCCCCATGTTCCAGGGTTCCCGGCAATGCGGCAAACAAGGCTCCCGACTGGACTTCGCTGGAGCGGTCGTATGCCTCGGTCACACGCCAGTCGACGCAACCGACGAAACTGGCCGTCGGGAAAAGTTTTCGCAGGCTGACAGCTGTGACTGGTCGCATGCTGGAATTCTCAGAATTCAAGGAAACCGGTCAAGACCCAAATTGCAGGGTGATCGTTCCCTGTAAGTATCGGTTAGCGTTTGACAGCCGCTGGGTATTTTTTTCCGGTATTGGCGGCACGGGTGTCGATGACCGGGAATTGAGCCCCGGAAGTCTGCCGCCGCATACTGGCATAGAACTTGTCTTTGTCGTGCCTAGAAATGGGCCGCTGGCGATAGTCGCGGGGCCGGGTAAACGTCTCCGGACCCATGTGTGAGTCGGGGAACGGGTCGTGAATCTGAGCTTCACGCCGCTCATACTCCGAGGGCATCGCCGCGAGATTGGGGAATCGCATGGTATGAGTCGTATAACACCCCATCCACGCTGGAGCGCAGAGCAGCAGCCAGAGGAGTGAAGGACGACGCATTGAGGGCCTCCCGGTGGGCCGCTTCCGACACAGAAGCGAATCGAGCGGGGGCAGATTTATCCGATCCACAAAAACGCCGATAGGCGAATTTTGCCGATTCAAGACGCTTGCCACGGAATGATGGGAGGTTTGGGTTGTCTGATGGCGATGGTTTTGTGGTTCGAACTACCCTGTTCCAATGGTCGTTACCCAGACTGTCCAGCGAGTTTACGTCCGCTCGGAAGCTGACTCGCGGATCGTGAACGCCATCCGCATGAGCCGTCGCAGCGGACTTTCGGAAGCGGTCTCGGATTCGATGAGATTCTCCTGTTGCTGGTCGGCCACCAGATTCAGTGTTTCCAGGACCGGTGGTGTCCTCCGTCCGGGGGTTTGCTCCAGGTTGGCCAGTTCCCCACAATCGACCCAGACGAGGGCGCACGGGGCACATGAATCAATGATTGCCCGTCCCGCACCGTAATACGGATGAACCTCCATCCGGTCGTGACAGCTGGGGCAGGTCAGCTGACGCGAGAATTCGGTGGAGTGAGCTGGTCGGGCGGGGAGTTCGGCCCCACGGTATTGAGCCCGGCGGGTTTCCACGACCTGGCGAAACTCGGGGCTTGAAAGCAGAAGGCCACGGCACCCCTGGCAGTAGCAGGCCCGGATGTCGTCTACCTGGGCCGAAACCATCTCCGTGGAACAGGCGGGACAGGACACCCCTTCGGCTTCACCGAAGATCAACACCCGATCTACGGTGTGTGCCATATCGGTAGCCGCCTGGATCGTGTGACAAAACGTACAGATCATGCGTAACGGCCCCACCGACTGCGTCAGCGGAGCGGCACAATTCCGGCAGTTCATCGTCTGGGGCTCACAGGGAAAACGCCCCCGGGCGGTGGAAGTTTACCGTGGAGGAGCGCCCCGTAACTCTAGCCCGCGCGGGTCCGCCCGGCGTCTGAATTTTCGGCCACCGGCGGAAAAAGATCACCCTCCCGAACCAGTTTGGAACGGTGGGTGGACCGCCTTACTTGGAACTGCGGTAGTACTCGCCGGTCATCCACTTCACGAGCAGGTCCAGTTCCTTCTCGGACAACTGGTCCTTGAAGCCGGGCATGGCATTGTTACCGCTGTCGCCCCCGGCGTAGTGGGCCTGTGGATCGGCGATGAACTGCCGCAGCCAGCTCTGGCTGCCGTATCCGGTGAGGATCGGGAACAGGTCGGTAGACAATGGATCGGCTTCACCCTGAACGTGCATGGCATGGCAGTCCACACACGCGGAGTCAAAGGCCCCCTGGGTGAGCTTGCCCGTAGCGAACAGTTCTCGGCCCCGGCGTACTTTTTCGTCATTGTCGGGCAGAGCATCCGTTCGGTCCCCTTGGGCATAGAGGAACTCAACCAGAGCGTTCAGATCTCCGGCGTTGACGGGCTCTTTCAGGAGCGGGCCGTTGGTTGCGGACCATTCCTTCATCGAACCTCCGAGGATGGCTGCGGCGGTTTTGGAACGGGCGGCAGTCATTCCGTTCGCTTCGGTGATGTTCTTGAGCGAGCTGAAGTGGCCTTCGAAATCGGTCAGGACGGATTGAATCCACTCGCGACTGCCAAACTGGATTTTCTGGCGATTGCTGGCGTCGGTCAGCAGGGGCCCCTGGGCCGGATGCTGGAAGGTGAATTCCTGGGAAGGGGCCTGGTGACAGTCAAGGCAGTAGGTTTTGAACAGATTGGCTCCCTGTGTCAGGGGATCGTTTCGCAGTAACGAACTTGCCCCGTCTGCCGGAATTCCTGTTGGGGATTGGGCGAGTTCCACGGTCCGGGCACCGTCCACATGGGCTTGATGAACGGCAGCGCGGAAGTCGCGGCTATCGGCATCGTCCTGGTACCAGTCTTCGTAGAGGGCAACCCCTGTCAGGCTGGCCGCTCCGAGCATTACGAGGGTCAGGAAACCGACGTTGAACAGATGCCCGGCCCGCTTGCGACCGATGATCGGCATCGCCACCAGGACCGCCATCAGTACCCCGGGAATCACGATCGCTCCGAACGCTTCACCGAGGTGGGTGACCTCTCCCAGTTGGGAGACCCATTCGAACTTCAAGAACCGGAACAAAAACAGGTAGTACCACTCTGGACGCGCAGCATTGTAAGCCTCCGCCGGATTCGCGGGGGCGGTCAACTCCGCCCCGTGGTAGTACAGCGTCAGCCCCATGACTGCCGCCAGGACTGCCAGGCAGGCGACACTGTCCATCAGCACCTGGTCCGGCCAGAACATGCCGTCGGGCTTGCGTTTGGGCTCGGCAGCAGTCAGCCCATGCCGCCGAAACACATAGAGATGCAGCACAATAAACGCGACCATCAGCCCCGGCAGCACGCCCGCGTGCATGGCGAAGAACCGCGTCAGGGTGTGATGGCCGTACTCGGTGCCGCCTTGGGCCAGCTTCTGAATCTCGGGACCGACGAGGGGAGTCGAACCCATAATCTCGGTGGCCACCTGGGTTGCGTAGTATCCCTTTTGATCCCACGGCAAGAGATATCCGGTCAGTCCCAGCCCCATGACCAACTGCATTAAGATCAGCCCGAGCCAGAAGTTCAACTCGCGAGGGGCCTTGTAGGCACTGTCGATCACGACTTGCACCAGATGGACCACGGTCAGAATGACCATCGCCTGGGCCGCGAAGTGATGAATGCCCCGCACCAGCCAGCCGAGGGTCATCTCGTGCTGGATGTAGTACACACTTTCCCAAGCCGTCTTGGTACTCGGGCTGTATCCCATCCAGAGCATGATCCCGGTGATGATCTGCAGGACGAAGGTGAAGACCAGTGTGCTGCCCCAGACATACCGCCAGCGGGCCCCGCCCGGGACTTTTTCAAACAGCGCCTCATGCACCAGGGCCTTGTAGCCAGTCCGGTGGTCAAGCCATTCAAGGAGGCTGCGGATCATGTGGGGAGACTCAGCAGGTTGGTGTGCAATGCAGGCCCGGTGGTGTGCTGCGTCGCACGGGGCAGGCGGGGCGTCCAACTGGACGAGGCATCGATTCTGGTCGATGGACTGTCTGGCGAAAAGGGTGACCGCCTAGGCGTGGCGGGAGTTCATTGGGGGTAAGTGACTCAACTTGTTGTTGTGTAATGATTTTTGAGGATTGGCGAAAAGGTGGTAACGATTCTGGATATGGCGGAATCCGATGGATTGGGATCCGAACACCGGGCATAGAGGAGTGGCCGGCCCGGACGCAAGCTGTGGATTCCGCACAGAGGGAGTCATCTCGCATCGACGGAAGGGGCGTCGATATTCCTGTTCCCGGTGGGAGCCAAATCTGCGATAAAGCGGGGACGACCACGTCTTGTATTAGTGGGCCATGGATGGCGATCGAACCCCCTTCTGCTGCACTTCTGGAACTTCTGCAGTCGCTGCAACTGGCGACTTCGCAGCAGGTTTTGGCTTGCCAGGGGTTTGCCAAGGCCCTCTGTCTGGACTTGCCCGCATTTGATTCTGTTTGGATCGATGCCCTCGTTCAAGGGGATGTGCTGACGCCGTTCCAGGCCAAAGGACTGGTCGAATCCCCTGACCGATTGCGATGCGGAGCCTATGTCCTGGTGGATCGGCTGCCGCACGATGGTTGGCCCGTTCGTTATCTGGCCCGGTCCGCGGAGGGGGGGGAACCGGTGACGATGGCGTGTTTGTCTGTGGCTCCCGCGCATCGGGAAGCGGCCCTGCAGCGGATGGGGGCGCACCTCTACCAGACACGGGCTTTGCAGCATCGCGGTATGATTCGCCCGGTCAGCTGCGAGGTGGTTCACGACACGTTGCAGGTCGTATCGGCTGTTCACGCGGGCGAGTCGCTCGATGAGTTGTTGGTGCGGCGCGGGCGGTTGTCGGGTGAACTCGTTCTGGAGATCGCCAGACAACTGGCGGAAACGCTGACGGCTCTCGAATCAACCGGAGCACTGCACGGCGACTTGCGTCTGCGGAATCTTCAGCTGACTCCTGGAGGTCGCATACAGGTGATCAATTCGGGCCTGGTGGCTGCGATTTATCCTCAGGTCTCGATCCATTGGCCACTGCCACTGGCCTGTCATCAGGGATTGGCTCCGGAACTGATCGGAACGCACGCCACCCGGACGATGGCCAGTGAGATGTACGCGCTGGGGTGTCTGCTCTGGCAACTGCTGGCGGGGCGTTCCCCTTATTTGCCAGCAGATCCTCGACAGCAGATGGCTGCCCATCAGAAGGGGCCGTTCCCGGAATTGCGGCCATTTGCACCAGAAGTGCCGGACCGACTGGTCCAATTGATTGGTCGCCTGGTGTCTCGTGATCCGCAGGAACGTCCCCGCAGCATGGGACAGGTGTTTCGGGAATTGGGGACCAGTAGCAGTTCAGCCCGGTCACGGCTGGCCGCGTTTCAGACCTCTACACAAACACTTGTTCCGCTTCGATGGGGCGACAGTTCTCCTCTCCATCGACCCGTTAATCTACAACCGCTACTAACGGCCGTTGTGATTGCGGTGACGGGTGGTCTGTTCCTGTATCCGCAGGCGGGCAGTGCGGTGATGGATTTCGCGGGGCGGATGCTTTCTGCCCGACAGGAAGCTGCTCCGACATCGGAGGATGTCGGCCCGGCCGCCGCACAGGTTGCCCCCCCCGGAGTGGCCCCCGAGTGGGCTGTGCCCGAGGCAGTGGCTCCGCTCCAGGAACAGTCGCCGCATTCGGGCCGGTTTGTACTCGACCAGGCGGGGCCCTATGCCGCCAGCCAGCACTCTGCGGTTGGCCTCTTGTCGATGGAGGGTGCCCCGGAGGTCCGGGCCGAAATTCTCGTCCGCGATCAACCGCTCCGCTTGAGTGGTGAGCAGGTCCGGTTGGCGCATCTGGTGGTCCGCCGGGTTGCGGGAAGTCCGGACAACATGCCGCTCATTGAAGTGGACGCCCAGTCACTGGTGATTGACGACTGCGAGCTGATCGATGAGAGCGAAGGGCTGACGCCCCCCGTCATCCGGTGGAATCGTCTCGATGCCAACGATTTGCGAACGACGGTTGTGCAGATCAGCCGGTCGATCGTGTACGGAGGAGGATCGGTTCTCAGTTCCAAAACGGTTCCGCAGCAGGTGGTCGTGACCGACAGTGCCCTGCTGGGAACCGGAGCGTTTTGTGCTTTGGAGGGGCCCGCCGGGCGACAGGTTTGCCATCTCCGGCTGGTCCGCAGCACATTCCGTGAAACGGGCCCACTGGTCCAGCAGGTGACTCTTCCGCAAGGAGCGGTGGGGCGTTCCACCGCCATTGAGTTGGTGTTGCGGCAAGCCGTTCTGGCTCCCCGTCCGGGGGCCGCCTTGGTCGAAGTGATCGGAATGGCGGGGGGCCGCTGGCGCCCCGCCTTGAGTCTGGATGCGGTGGGGAGTTACCTGCGGTCCGGGCATGAGGTCGCCGCTCAGCGCAGTTCCGAAGGTCAGCTGGCGGAGCCGATTGATACATCGAGTTTGCCCATAGAAGGTCTGCTCGTTGCGGAAATGAATTTTTCCGGACCGTTGGGAATCGATGCGGCAAATAGCCTGCTCAGCGACTACTCCGCGGATATCATGGCCGAACAGCAGCCGGGGTTTTCCCTGAACCCCGCCCGAGTGGGGACGGGGCCGCCCGATTCCCGTTCGGTCAATCTGCAAACCGAAATCGAGCCTGCGGCTCCCTGACATCGTCCTCCAGCTTCGTGAACGTCCATGAGTCGCTCCGCAGAGTTTATTGTCACAGCCAGTATTCCCGAGGTGCGACAGGCTGTGGCAACGGCCCGTGTGAACGGGTGTACGATTGGTTGTGTACCGACGATGGGGGCGCTGCACGCGGGGCACATGAGCCTGGTGGAGGAGTGTCGAAAGCGGACCGATTATGTGGTCGCCACCATCTTTGTGAACCCCAGTCAGTTCGCCCCGCAGGAGGATCTGACCAAGTATCCGCGTCCCCTGGAACGGGATCTGCAGCTGTGTCGTGAGGCCGGAGTCAATCTGGTCTTCGTTCCCGAAGTGCCCGCCCTGTACCCGCCGGGATTTCAGTCCTGGGTGACTGTGGAAGAAGTGACAAAGCCCCTGGAAGGACTGTTTCGGGCCACCCACTTTCGGGGGGTCGCGACCATCGTACTGAAGCTCTTCAACATCGTGCAGCCCGACGTGTTATGCTTCGGGGCCAAGGACTATCAGCAACAAACGATGATTCGTCGCATGGTGCGTGACCTCGACCTGCCAGTTGAGATCGTGGTCTGCCCCACCGTGCGGGAGCCGGATGGCCTCGCGATGAGCAGCCGGAATGTCTATCTCAGCTCCCAGGAACGGGCCAGCGCACTGGCGCTCTCCCGGGCGCTGCAGTTGGGACAGGATCGTCTGGAGGCTGGTGAACGTGATCTCTCCCGACTCGTCGCGGAAATGCGGTCTGTACTGACAGTTCATCCGAAGATTACGGTCGACTATGTGTCGCTGTCTGATCCGGACACGTTGATTGAACTGACCGAGCCCCAGGCCGAAATGGTTGCGTTGATCGCTGCCCGCGTGGGCCCGACACGGCTGATCGATAATCGCGTGTTAAGAATTTCGATGTAAATGATGTTCCTCAAGGAATTACCGTTCGAAAGACCTCTCGACCTGTCGGTGCGGACAGTGCTATAAGTCGTGAGGAGTGTTGGGGAAGCACCGCGAGAAGACTTCCGTCGGGCGCTCTGGCAAGGATGCATGCAATGGATTCTTCGGTCACGGGATATTCGACTCATGGTCTTTCCGCCCCGGCGGAGCACACGGCACCGCTGAATACGGTTCGGGAGTCGCTGGGCTATCGCTGGCGGATCGTGATTACCACGGTCTCATTGATGGCGGGACTCGTGTTGACCGCCTTGAACCGCCCGCTGGTCTTCGAGGGAAATCGGTGGAACTCCGTGCTGGAGATTCTCGGCTGGGGGATCTTTTTCGTTGGCGGGGGACTGCGGCTGTGGGCCTCAACCTACATCTGTGCCCGGAAAACGCGGGAGATCGTGCAGACAGGGCCATACTCCCTGTGCCGGAATCCATTGTATTGGGGGACGTTGTTGATGGTGGGGGCCTTTCCCCTGTTCCTGAAAAGTCCGGTACTGGCGGCAGCCATGCTGCCACCGGTTGTGCTCTATCTGTTTGCCGTGGTTCCCGCCGAGGAAGCTGTCATGGCCCGGCGTCACGGTGAAGGTTATGCCGCCTACTGTTCGGAAGTGGCACGGTGGCTGCCGAACTTTTCCCGCTATCAGCGGGGGACTCCCCAGGATGGTCAGCACATCGGGTTCTACCGCGAATGTCAGCGGATGATCTGGTGGTTGGGCCTGGCGGGAGGTCTGCATCTGCTGTTTCACTATGCCAGTCAATCGTGGTGGTGGCATCCGCTGCGCTGGTGGTAAAGTCGAACTGCGGAATTCGGAAATTCTCTGACACCACGTGGTCTCCACGCGGTGTCTGTTTCTTGTGTGGCCTGTGGCGAAACGGCCTCGCCCCATGTGGCCAAAGAGCCGCATTGGGCCAAAGTCAATAATGCGTTTGTCCAATTGTTTTTCTGGTAGACGGTCAGGAATTTTTCAGATCGCGGCCGTTTTCCAGGTACGACGAGAACCACGTTCCAGAGCCGTTAATTTCGATACCTCGTGCAAAACAGAACTATTCCGAATTCTTCACCCATCACTCAGTGTTTTCGAGACTCATTCTGTTTGCCACCCTTTCTTTTACGGACTTCCCGTCAAAGATGACGATCTCAACGCTACTGGAAAGCACGGATGCGAATTGGGACCAGGACAGCTTCCCTCTCAGCACAGTCCCCAGCACGTCTCCTCAAGACTTTCCCATTGCCATGCAAAAAACGACAATTCGCAAGAAGCCAGTCGGCACCGTTCAAAACCCCCTCGAAACTTACCTGAAAGAAATCAATGAAACGCCCCTTCTGAATGCGGATCAGGAAAAAGACCTCGCTCGTCGAATCGCCCAGGGAGACATGTACGCTCGGGACCATATGGTGCGAGCCAATCTGCGTCTGGTGGTGAACATTACTCGCGGCTATACCGGCAAGGGGTTGCCGATTCAGGACTTGATTGAAGAAGGAAATCTGGGGCTGCTGCGGGCGGTCGAGGGATTTGACCCGGATATGAACACCCGGTTCTCGACTTACGCCAGCTACTGGATCAAGCAGTCCATCAGGCGGTCGATCATCAATTCGGGGAAGACCATCCGCATTCCGGCCTATATGGTGGAACTGCTCACCAAGTGGCGGCGGGCCAACGCCCAGTTGTCGGATGAACTGGGACGATCACCGAGTGTCGAGGAAGTGGCCCGGCATCTCGAACTGCCGGCTCGCAAGCTGAAGATCGTGAAGAAGGCCATTCAGCTGTATAACGCGACGCCGCAGTCGGAAGAGTTGGACTCGGACTGGAGTATGGGCGATGCGGTGGCCGACGAGCGGCATCCCGGCCCCGAGGAAGAGATGCTGGAGAATGACAACCTCAAGCATGTGAATCGCATGCTGGAGACAATGGACCCGCGCGAAGCGACGATTCTGCGGATGCGATTTGGACTGGATGATGGCGAGCCGCGAACGCTGAAAGAAATTGGAGAACTGCTCGGTCTGACCCGTGAGCGGGTGCGGCAGATCGAAAGTGAAGCCCTCGAACGTCTGAACAAGGGGCTCACGGGAGAGTAGCCGCCCCTGATTCCACAAGAGCCCAGCGGACAAACCCGTTGGGCTTTTTATTTTTGGAACGGATGTAGACGGCGTCTGATCGGCTTTTCCCGTCAGCGGATCTCAATGCCGTACAGCTTGATTTTGCGGTAGATCGTGGCAGGACTGATCGCAAGCCGGTTGGCGGCTTCCAGGGCGGAACCGCACAGTGCGATGGCGCGGCTGATCGAGCGTTTCTCCAGTTCCTCCATGGAAATGATGTCTTCCTTGATTTCGAATGGGTAAGTATCGCTTTGCGGGGCAGTCGCGATGGCTGTGGTGGGCGGCGGGACGGCCTGGGACGGGACTGCAACGAGCGGCTCGATGGGGGCGGCGGGGGCTGGGACGTTGCGGAAACCGTTCGCCATCAACAAATCCACCGGCAGCATGTGAGTCCCGATGCGATCTCCGTCATTCAAAACCACGATTCGCTGTATCGTGTGGATCAGTTGGCGGACGTTGCCGGGCCAATGGTACGCCTCCAGCTGACGCAGGGCGTCCCGATCGAATCCTGTCAACTTCTTGCCGTACTGCTGAGAACACTGTGTCAGAAAGTGATGAGCCAGAATCGCCACATCGCCCTCCCGCTCGCGCAGAGGAGGCAGCATGATTGGAACGACATTCAGCCGGTAGTAGAGATCCTCCCGCAGGAGTTTGTCCCGCACCGCCTGAATCGGGTCACGATTGGTGGCACTGATGATGCGCACATCGGCCTTCAGGTCTTTGCGTCCTCCGACCGGGCGATAGGTCCGTTCCTGGAGGAAACGCAATAACTTCCCTTGCAGGGCGAGCGGCATCTCCGTGATTTCATCGAGGAATAATGTTCCGCCGATGGCTTCCCCGACGGCTCCCAATCGCTCTCGATCGGCTCCCGTGAACGCGCCCTTTTCATGCCCGAACAGTGTCGCTTCGGAGAGTTCGGAGGGGATGGAAGCCATGTTTAATGGAACGTACGCTCCCGCCGCTCGATCGCTGGTGGAATGGATCGCCCCCGCCACGAGTTCCTTGCCCGTTCCGGATTCACCACAGATCAACACATTGACGTCGGTCGGAGCCACGTTACGGATAATCGAATAGACCGTTCGCATTTGTGGCGAAACGCCAATCAATCCTTCGTAGCCCAGATTGCTTCCGCCCGTTCCTGCCTCCAACTGATACAGGCGGGTCAGCAGTTGGTGATGTTCGACCGCCTTGGCCAGCGTGACGGTCAGTTTGGCCTCATCCAGTGGTTTGACCAGGAAGTCGTGAGCCCCCAGCTTGATTGCGGCTGCAGCCACTTCGGGGGAGCTATAACCGGTGGCAAAGATGATGGGTGTCAGCGGGTACTGACGCCGCAATGATTCAATCAGTGTTGTCCCGTCGATCTCGCCGAGTTGCCAGTCGAGAAGGATCGTCTGGGGGGCCGTGCCCCGCATGGCGTCGGGGATTTCGGCGGGGGTCAGGGCTGGTCGCACCTCGTAACCCAACTGGCCGAGCATCCAGCCCGCAAGATCTTGAAAGTCGGGATCATCATCGACGACCAGGACCAGCGGCTGACGGCTCAAAGTGGCAACTCCCACGACAGGGCACATGACGCCTGCCAGCTTAGGTCTTCCCTGAAAACGACGCAACACGCGAACGGGAGTCAGCTCTGACACCGCTCTCGTCTCCCCACGCCAGGGCATCACCGCCGCACGGGGTGACTTGAAGGGGGGAGCAGGTGTCTGAAGCGGACTCTCGTTCATCCGCCGTTGGCAGATGTTCGCCGTGGGGCACTTACTTCACGGGGACGATCTCGAACGTTTGGGCCTTCATTACCAGTGTTTTGGAAACTTCCGCGTCGAGGGCGGACAGCTTGGCCAGACGTTCGGCGATGATCGCCTGCTTCCGGGCTTCGAGTTCAGTTGCCGGAATCACTTCATGGACCCATCCGGGGACGTTGCTCAACACAATTCCCCGAAAGATCTGATCGTGGTGAAAGCGGTTCTTGTTTTCGACAGCAGCTTTCACGGCTTTGGCCTGTTCCGCGATCGGGCCATCGGCCAGGGCTTCCATCGCGAGGTTCGTTCCCGCGGTCAGTTGCTCACTGGTCCGCTCCGCAATTGCTTTACCACCAATTCGCACGGAGTACTTGCCCTCGGTCAGGCCGGTGACCTTGAGCCGGTAGTCATTGAGCTCTTCCAGGATCGGGGCATGGGGCAGAATGCTCACCGCTTCTGAGGGGAAGAAGGGCAGGGCTCCGTCGAGACGGGTGAAGCTGACCCCCCCGTCTTTGGCCGAGACAGCTTCAATCTGGCAGTTGCTGGCCGAGACGACCTTGCCCCCGGCGGCATCGATCTCCGCGGCTGAGACGAGCGTGGGAAAGTGGAGTCCCCTGAGGATCGCGGCGGCCATCAGGGCTTGTCCCGGAGGACCGGGATGGACCGCATCGCCCGAGGTAATGCGGTCGTACTTGGGCCCCTTGGCCCGTGCGGCGTCCAGGACGGCAAGGTATGGATGGAACTGGTCAACGAAGAGTCCCTCGTTTTTCTCGGCGATGGCTTTCACGCCTTCCGAGAACTTCTCCAGCGTCTGGTTGTAGGCGACCAGCGCTGTCGGTCCCTGGTCTCCGGTGTCGAGCGGTTGGGGTGTGACCCAGGCGGTCCGGATCTGGGATTTCTTCGCCTGATCGGCCATCCCTTGTAAGCCGTCCATGTAGGTTTTGAAGACGTTCTCCTGGAATCCGCCATAACCACCATCGTTCATCCCGAAGTCCGCTGTCATCGCGGTCGGCTTGTGGATCAGTACGTCCCGAGCGAACCGCGAATTGCCGCCTGGAGAACGGTCGCCGCCGATTCCAACATTGCGAAACGTCAATTTCCAGCTGGGGAAGCGGGTGACCGTCCACATTTCAACATAGTTGGAGTAGAGATGCTGTTCGGTGATGCTGTCACCGATCATGACAACAACATCCCCGTTCTTGAAAAAGAACTCGGCCGCCTGGGATGTGGCTGAGGTGCAAACGGTGATTGCGACCAAACACCAATACATGAGCTTCCGCATGAAGGACTCTCCGTCAGAGCGAGTGAAGATCGGGGTTGTGAAGTAACAGAGATGGGTTTCGGGAGTATGGAGGGTCGAGCAGGCAGCAACAAGTTGGCGGTGGTTCATCGGAGGGTGTCGTGTGTGTTTCTGGACACCGTTGAATCCGCCGAAACTTCCAAGGGAGTTCGACCCGTCTGTTCGAGGGAAGTTCTGTCACGGGCATTCCGACGACCGGTTCGCTTACTGTCTGCGCAGGCGTTTTCCGAGGGCGTCGATCGCGGACTGAGACGCCTTGCGGGCCTCGGCGAATCCCGCCACGGTGGGCGTCCCTTGGCGGCAATAGTCAAGGATGATCTGCTCCGCATCCATCAGTTCGCGGCAGGCATCGGGGATCTCACTGGCAATCTCGATCGGCACGGTTGTCACGCCATTTCGGTCGGCATGCAACAGCACATGGGGTTCAATGCAGATCCCGCCGACGGTGACCGGCACGTTCAGATGCGGCATGTGGCAGTAGCCGTGCGAGCAGATCGATCCATTCGTGAAAACCGGGAAGTCGAAGGCTTCCACCTGATCGAGATCGCGGCCCGTTCCCGACGTGATCAGCCCCCGGGCCCCAAACGACTTGTAGACCGTACACATCACTTCGCCGAAGGTTGCCGACACGCACGGCTGGTCCAGATCCTGGAACACCATGACCGGCGGACCGGGGACACCGGCAAACGCTTCCACTTGATCTTTCATCCCGGTGTAGGCATCGCCTCCACGCGGCGGCTGCATGCTCCGAAACGTTGCCGTGACGGCAAAGCCCACCATCGGCGGCAGCTTGGGGAAGCAGGCTTTGATGGAGTCGTTCATGTACCCCTGATGTCGGGGACGCACGTCGAACAGCTCGATCACATTGCAGACCGTGGGGGTATCGTACTTGGCCAAGGCATCGAGCGTGGCAGCGGAGAGGGCGATCGACATGGTGTGGCGATTTCTCAAAAGCGGCGGGTGTGCCCCGCGACAACTCATGTCACGGGGTCTTGATCCCAGACTTTACGAGGCCCGATCCGAAAACAAAAGTGGCTCTCACATCGGGCCGTAATATCGAGCTGTAATTTCGACAGGGGCCATGATTTCGGGGATCTCTCCAGGGGGTTACACTCTTTCATGCGTGGAGCACGTTCAACATCGTTCTGAGGAGAAACACCAATGCGCTGGGCACTGGCCGGTATCATGTTGTGGGGAGTGATTGCCGTGAACTCGATTGAAGCTCAAACTTCCCCAGCGGATCGTTTTGAGAAGAAGACTTTCACGGGCAAGGAGGGAGGAACACTCGGCTATCGCTTCCTGCAGCCGGTTAAAGTGCAAGCGGGCCAAAAGTATCCCCTGGTGATCTTCCTGCATGGGGCGGGAGAACGAGGCGATGACAATACGGCTCAACTGGTTCACGGGGTTCCGCGTTTCGCCCAGGATGATTACCTGGAAAAATATCCGTGCTTCGTCATCGCACCGCAGTGCCCCCGTGAAAAGATCTGGGCCTCCACTCACTGGAGCGACCCCCAGGCCGCCCTCAAGGACGAGCCCTCTCCCCCGACAAAGCTGTTGATGGAGCTGCTGGACTCCGTGGAAGTCAGCCTGCCGATCGATAAAGACCGGGAGTATCTGACTGGCCTTTCGATGGGGGGATACGGGACATGGGACATGGCCCAGCGTCAGCCACAGCGGTTCGCCGCCATTGTGCCGGTTTGCGGTGGAGCGGATGTCAAACAGATGGAACGGATCAAGCACCTGCCGGTCTGGATCTTCCACGGGGATCAGGATCAGGCCGTCAAGGTGGAACGTTCACGGGAAGCGGTGGCCGCTCTCCAAGCCGTTGGAGCCAAACCGATCTACTCGGAATATCCGGGCGTCGGTCATGACAGCTGGAACAAAGCCTACGCCGACGAAAAGCTGTACGAGTGGCTGTTCCGTCAGAAACGGATCGCGAAGTAAGATCCTGACTGGTTCAACACAGTATGGTACGTTGCTGAACGGGAGTCACGGATTTCGTGACTCCCGCAGTGGAGTGCGGGGTTGCTAGAACCGCATCACCCGGCGGAGGACAGCCAGCCCAGCGGCGCAGAGCAGCGCATTGCCAATCCACATGGCGATGCGGGGATCAAAATTCCCCTGTTTGGCTTGGGTCATCATCCCCATCACAATGGGATAGTAGATTCCCACGATCGGTCCAAAGCAGAAGATAAACGTTGTCAGAAACTGGCTTTTGGCCTGCCAGATCGCGAATGGTCCGCCGAGCAGTGCAAAGAAAAAGCAGCTGCATGCCAGGGCGTACCGGCTGTGTTTTTCGGTATGGAGTTTGTGATACCACGACTGTCGTTCGCGGATGGCCTTGCCTGTGGGGGTGGGGCGTGCCAGCTGGTCAAAATCGGCCATGGTCAGGGCCATGGCATTTCGAATGGTCTCCCGGTCGCGGGCATCGCGTTGTGCGTATTGGACGGATCGCATTTCTTCGTCGATCTGGTCGACAGCCAAATAGCGGGCCTTCAGCTTACGAGGTTCGGCGTCCCATGGCAGAGAGAACTTCTTCCATCCGGTATATCGCAGACTCTGTTGTCCGGGCAGGCTGACGTAGGCGTCCCGGAGCATCACATCGACACGTCGCTCCCGGACGTTGACCTGAATCTTGGCCTCGACTGCGCGGAGCGTTGTTGAGGTGTCTTTCTTGCCATCCTTGGATCGGCGTTTTCCGACTTCGATCACTGGTTGAATGAGCGTCCGCCCATCGACATCCGCCACCGTGATGAACAGTCCATTCTTTCCGTCGCTGAACCCGTGTGTCGTACGCAGCCTCTCAAAAAAGATATCTTCCATCCCCTGTACGATCGTTTGTTCAATCTTGGCTTCCGCCCAAGGGATCACCTGGTCGGTCAGGATCAAGGAGCAGGCACTGAGCAGAGTCCCCAGAAACAGAGCGGGCCACAACAGAGACATCACGCTGATCCCCGCCGCCTTGGCTGCGGTGACCTCATGATCGCCGGAGATCCTTCCATAGACCAGACAGACTGTCAGCAACAGGGCTGCGGGAATCGTGAACGGCATCATGCTGGGGATGATGTATGGCAGAATCGAAAGCGTCGTCCCGACACTCAGCCCTTTTTCCAGGGCCTGCTGGATGACTCCCGCAAAGATCGTGAGGACCGTAACTGCCCCCAGCACGGAAAAAAACGTGCGTGTCAGCTCAGCAAAGATATATCGCTGAATGAGGGGGATTGTGAACATGCCGCCAGCCGTACGGACGAAAGCCCAGTCACGGTGAACCATGGGCTGAAGAGGGGTCGTATACTCCCCGAACGCCTTCCCGGTCAAGGTGAATCGCCGCAACCACTCTCTCTACAAGCATTTGGCAAGAGATTGGTGGTCAGTTGCGAGTCTTGCGTCCCGTGTAGTTCCGCTCGCTCTGAGGATTCCAGTCGCGACGGTCATAGTGGGGGACAGAATGGAAAATATCTCCAGTCGCTCAACTATTTCATTGAAGTCCGGTTTCGGCGTTCGATAAGATCGATGAGAGTGTGTTGTCACTTCGGCGGGTTTCCGTTCTCTCAAAACCGGAACTGCCTCTCTTGCTGAATTCCCGAAAAGGTCTAGCCATGGTCCGTGGACGTTGGCGTCTGGTTCCGTTGTGCGTGGCAGCTGCCATCGCGTCTTTGGCCTTTGCGGCAATCCCCGGGACGTACGCCGCTGAAAAGGCGGAACGTAAGCCGGTGATGAGGCACCTGAAGTACGATCCGACCGCCCCCAAGTCCGGTCTGTTTGAGGCCATGGACGAAGGTAAGGTTTCGGTTCGTCTCGTTTCCAAAGACGAGTTCGAAGGGCATCTGCTGGTTGAGAATAAGACGGACGCCCCGTTGACCATCGAACTTCCTGAAGCCTTTGTGGGTGTGCAAGTCCTTGCCCAAGGCTTTGGGGGCGGCGGTGGTGGCTTTGGTGGCCAGGGCGGCGGCGGATTCGGCGGCCAGGGTGGTCAGGGTGGCGGTCAGGGCCAGGCATCGGGCGGCGGATTTGGCGGACAGGGTGGCCAAGGCGGCGGCGGATTCGGCGGCCAAGGTGGTCAGGGTGGCGGGGGCGGATTCTTCTCGATTCCGGTGGCCACCATCGCCAAGGTTCCGGTCACCTCGGTTTGCCTCGAACACGGCAAGAAATCTCCCCGGGCTTCCATGAACTACACCATTGTTCGTCCCGACAAATACTCGTCGGACCCCCGCGTTCATGAAGTCTGCAAGCTCGTGGGGACGGGCAAGATCGATCGAGCCACCGCTCAGGCAGCAGCTTGGCACGTCTGCAACAACATGTCGTGGGAACAGCTCGCACAAAAGATGTACAACCATGTTGGTTCTCCGGACACCCCGTACTTCAGCCGGAGCCAGCTGATGGCGGCCCAGTCAATGGTGGCTGCGGTCGATGTCCGCGTTGCCGAGAACTAAGAGAAGAACGAGACGCCGACTACTCCGGGTGATACGGGCACCCCGCGGCAGACCAGCAGCCTCTCCAACTAACGGGTTGGAAGAACCGCTTACTCACCCCTCTTCACGCGAGTGATGAGGGGTGTTTTCATTCCTGAAGTCTGGATTCCACCAGTATGCCCACTGTCACGGCGCTCATCACAGGAGCTTCCTCCGGGATCGGCGAAGTCTTCGCGGAACTGTGTGCCCAAGACCGCACCAACCTGATCTTGGTGGCTCGCAGTCAGGACAAACTGCAGGCTCTGGCAGACCGCTTACGACAAGCACACGGCATCCAGACGCTGGTGATCCCCACGGATCTGTCGCAGGTCGGTGCGGCCCAACGGCTCTTCGATCAGATCACCTCCGCAGGCTGGACCGTGGATCAGCTGTTCAATAATGCGGGCTTCGGAAGCATGGGGTACTTTGAGGAACTGCCAATCGAGAAGCATGCCGAACTGCTGCAGGTGAATGTGATCGCACTGACGGAGCTGACGCGACTGTTTCTGCCGGCGATGGTGACCCGAAAGTCGGGCCAAATTCTAAATGTGGCATCGACGGCTTCGTTTCAACCTGGCCCCAATGCGTGCGTCTACTACGCCAGCAAGGCTTATGTCCGGTACTTCAGCGAAGGATTGCAGGAAGAACTGGCAGGTACGGGCGTCACGGTGACCTGTCTGGCGCCCGGGCCCACCCGGACCAACTTCAGCGAAGTGGCGGCCATGACCCAGACGCCGGTGTTTCGGTACAACTCGATGGATGTGCGGGACGTTGCAGCCATTGGATATCGGGCACTTTGCCGTGGGAAAACGTTGGTGGTTCCCGGACTCGCCAATAAGCTGTTGCAGCTGTCGTCGAAATTTTCGCACTGGGGTATCGTCAAAAAAGTCATGAAGCACGTGATGCAGCCGCTACCACCGCGTGGCACTGCGCCACGCTCCGAGTCAAGCCGCTAACCTCACCCGAGTCAGAACTTGAGTTGCAGCCGGGGGCCAATCCAGAGAGTATGCTTGTTGTAGTAAGGTGGGAGTCATCGCGAGAGGGCTCCCCATGGCAACAGTCAACTTGGCGGCGGCGCGCGATGACCGACAGCAGCGATGGTCTGAACTTTGACTTTCTAAACGAGCCGACGACATCTCGGGCCGTTCCTCTCCCGCCGCCGGTACCGCCCGCTCCCGTCGTAGCCCCCGCGTCGGAAGACACCTTGGAATTAGAGTTCTAAGAATCGGACGATCCGGGCTCATCGATCTTTGACGAGCCATTTTCCAGTCCGATCCAATCCGTAGATCAGATTTCCGATGCTGAGCCCAACGTTTCTGACGGCACGGAAGTCCTTGTCCGTGGGCGAACCGAGATCCAGGATTTCGCAGAAGAATTCGGCCAGGTGGTCGTCCCGACGAAAAACGCAGAGCCGCCTGTGGACCTGAGTGGTACTCTCGAATCCGTCACCGCTCCAAACGAGTCCGTGTCAGTGCCAGCAGTGTCAGCACCCCCTTCGGAGCCCGTCGACTCCGGATTGGATTGGCCTGTCGACGCGACCGATGTCGACCCCCCCACGACAATCGAGGAGATTGCACCGCTCGAATTCCACAGCCCGTTGTCACTGCCCGCAGAATCAATGGTCCCGGAGCCATCGGCAGAAGTCGCTCCCCCCTCAGAGACATCGGCCCCCCCGTCCGCCCCCATCGAGTCCTCGCAGGCCTTTAACGATCAGGGGATGTCTCTGGAACCGGACACCCATTCCGCTGATGACAGCCTGTCACTGGATGGTCTGACGGGAGTGGTCAGTGACGCCGTGGCCGGGGGAGTTGTGGCCGCCGTGGCCCCTCCTCCGGGGGCTGTTGCCGCAGGGAACAGCCGGACGGTCCTGATCGCTTTGGGGGGATATGCGCTGGTCGTGACGGCTCTGTGCCTGTACCTGCTGACGCAGGTTGCCAAGGCCCGCAGCGAAAACAAGCTGGAGAGTCTGCCCGACGTGCGGCAGGTTCTGAACATCCCCATCAACTCACAACTGCCAGCGGGACATACGCTGGCCTTGGGAGAAAAACAGCGGTTTGGGAACCTGCTCGTGGAACCGTTGCGGGTGACCACCGGCCCGCTGGAGGTCGTGCATTTCAGTGAGCGCGACAAAACGACCATCATGAAGAGCCAGGTGCTCAAGCTTTGGGTTCGACTGACGAACGAGTCGAAGGATCAGGCGTTTATTCCGCTCGATCGCCAGCTGGTGTTCAAGCGGCACTTTCGGGATGACGTTTGCTTTGCGAATAACTTTGTTGTCCCCGCCAGCAAGAAGGCGTCCGGAGGTCCCGTCGTATTCGTATACGACCACCCCGAAACCAGCGAGTGGGATCTGTCCGGACAGGATCTCGGTAAAACATTGGGGCCCGGTGAATCCTGGGAAACCTATATCCCGACGACGGAAGACGGCCTCGAAGAACTGCAAGGCGAGTTGCTCTGGCGCGTTCACGTCCGCAAGGGACTTTCTCCCAAGGGCGGGGGTGTGACCACCCTGGTGGAAGTCGCATTTCACGACGACCAAATCCAGAACGAAGGTTAACCGGGATTCTCGGGCAGGCTGAACAGCGCCAAGCTGGCGGTGTATCCGTGGATGTAGTTCCGACCAGCCACTGGGCCCAGTTCTCCCTGAGCAAAGAACCCCGCCAGCGGAACCCCGCCGGCTAGTTCCTGTATCGTCCTCGCATCATGGTGCGGAGTCGCAAACAGCCGCGTTCCACGCCCATTGCAGCTGAACAGCAGCCCTCCAGTGACCGCTCCCCCCGCTAGGGCTTGTGTCAGCAGTGACCGCAGATCTTCGTCAGCGGTATTCGCATCCCGGACATGGAATTGAACGGTCTGCCCCGTGCGGATCAGATGTCCAATTGCCATCGATCCGTGCTCGCGGTCCGCTCCGACGAAGTTGGCAATCAGGAAATCGCCGCGTTCAAACCGTTCGCGGAACTCGCTGATGGCGATCCCCACATGGATTCCCTGCTGGATTAAATGCCGAACTTCCGGGGAACTTTCGCGATAGAGCTGATTGAGCTGCTCCAGGGCGGGCCGGCCTCCCAGTTCCTGGATGACATTCCGGTTCGAACGCGTGACAACGTAGGGCTGTCCCACGGGACGACAGCCTTGCGAGACGACCGATCGAATCTGAATCGCTCCCCCCAGGACGACGCCCACCACTCCGTGATCGTATTCCTGGTCGTTCAGATACAGTCGGTTTTCGCCGGGGGCTGAGGCTCCGCTGGCCATGCCACCCAGTACAGGCAATCCCGGAATCTCCGCCGCGAAATGTCCCAGCAGCGAATCGACCGGACAGGTGAATGGGTCGCCCAGCAGGATGGCCGCGCGGGGCGTCTGGTCCAGCGTCTCAGCCGAAGGGGCTCCAGTCGCCAGGAGCCCATCGGGAGTACGCTCAAACGTAATATGAAAAGCCTCGATCATTGACCCGGGAAGCACCGCTGCCCAGACCGACAGCGCCGGGCCATTCTCGTACTCTTCGTGATTGGCCAGCACGGATTCCGCCGTACATCCCAAGACGACGCGGGCTCCCAGTGCCATCTGGAGCTGTCCGCCAATTCCCGGTGAAGTTCCGTGGTGCGGGGTCGCAAAGAAAAAGACGAGATCCGGCTCCGCCCCCTGCAGTTGCTGTCGCAACTGACTCACGGCTTCGGTGACCGCGTCGGTCATCGTGGGAAGTTGATTCCCGGTACTGGCAAACCGCATGTGTTACCTCCCTGTCCGTGTCTGCGACTCGGCATCTCCGCACTCTGACCGGCCTGGTCGCAAGTCGCAAGGGACCCCCGCGATCCACCTATCCCTTGTAGCCCGTCAGCACTCCGCAATGGATCAGTGTCGGACGCGGTATCGGATCATCCACCGTGAGCCCGGCAGTCGTCATCCACTGGCGGTACTCCGCCGCGCTGTAGGCTCGCCCTTCGGTCAGTGTGAACAGGGCCGCAGAGTACAGCGCGATTGGCAACGGACCATCGTGTTCATCGTTCAGAAACACATCATGAATCAACAACTGTCCGTCAGGCCGCAGGGCCTCGGCAGCCATCGAAACCAGCTTCTGGCACTCGGGCTGATCCCAATCGTGCAAGATGTTCGACAAAAGGATCGCATCGACACCGGATGGCAGCAGGTCGGAGAACATGTCCCCTTCCCGCAGTTCCAGGCGATCGGCAACGCCGTACTTTTTCCGGAACTCATCGGCGACGCGTAACACCTCGGGCCGGTCGATCAGGACGGCTCGCAGCTGGGGAAAACGCTTGAGAATTGCAATCGTGTAGATTCCGGACCCGCCGCCCACATCGACCAGTAACTCCGCTCCGGTCAAATCGATCTGACTGGCGAGGGCGGGGGCCACATTCTTGGCCCGCCCGGCCAGCGAAAGGGTGAAGTGCCGGGCCAGATCGGACTGCTCCATGGCCGAGGGGATCCCCGCTCGATAAATGAAGGCCGTGCCATCTTCATTCAGATCGAGACCACGAGGACGATTGGACCGTAACCGGGCAACCATCTCCATCACGCCGGGACTGCTTGCGGACAAGCCGATATATCCCCCCACGTCATATTCACTGCCCGGGGGCAGATGTGACCTCGACAGGACGGTCATTTGGACCCGGCCTTGTTCGTCCAGCCGCAGCAGCTTCATGGCTCGCAGCGCCGTCAAAAGTACGGACATGGGGCGGGGTTTCAGCCCCAGTTCGGCGGCCAAGTCATTGATCGTTCGGGGGCCGCTCCGCAACTTTCCAAACAGATCCCAATGGGCGACCGCGGCCGTCAGCAACTCCGTGCCGTAGGAACCACGATACAACTCAAACAAGGGCGTTGGGTCGACGGTCGGCGGATGCAGATCGAGGACGTCTTCCTGATTCAATTCGATGGCTTCCATCAACGACGTGCGAGACACGATCAGATCGCCCGCATCGGGAAGTGGATCAAAGTCGGGCCAGCCATTCCGGGAGTGTGTTAAGGCCTGCGAAGGAATGACGGAATGTCCTGCCACCGACGACCAGCCCACCCGGCAGCGAACCTGTTCACCCTCTATGGAGCAGCGCACGACGCCGGTGTAGTCATCGGCAAACTCGAATGGCAGATCGACAATCTGCCGGTCCTTGGCCTGGAGCACCGCGGTGTGCCATTGCTCCAGCAGCCTCCCCAGGCTGGCTCTGGCCCGATCTTCGGCCTTCAATTCTCGTACGGCGGGATCAAGTCCCAGGTAATACGAATCGGCCCGTCGACTGAATTCGCCGCATTCCAAAAGCAAATCGCCGCGTGCAGTGCCGCACGGATCAAGAGTCAGTCGCAACATGGGACGATCCGCCAATAGACAGGAGACCCCCAAAGTATCCAGGAGCCACGGTGACCATGGCAAGGGAGTCGAATTGGTGGTGCCCGCCCCGCGCAAAGCCGGGCGGCACGATGACACCTGGCAAAGCCCTCTTGTCCCGGTCACCCCACTCGTGACTACACTCCGCCCATGAATGAAGCGGTGCCCACTTCGAGCTTTCGCGTCGCGCTGGATGATTTCAGCGGACCGCTGGACTTGCTGCTGTACCTGATTCGTCGCAACGAATTCGAATCCAGCGAGATCCCGATTGCGACCATCACATCGCAGTTCATGGAGTTCATGACCATTTTGCAGGTCATCGATCTGGAGCTGGCCTCTGAATTCGTGGTAGTGGCCAGCACACTGGTCGAACTGAAGAGCCGCGAGATCCTCCCCTCGGAGGAGGAACCGCCAGACGCTGCCGATCCGGAGCTAGCCGCAGTCGCCACGGGCCCGAGTAGCGAGATCATTCGCAAGCTGCTGGAGTATCGCCGGTTCCGGGATGCTTCCGCCGCACTGGACCGGAGTGCCGCCGAGTGGCAGGCCCGGTATCCCCGACTGACTGAGGAACGTCCGATTGTCGGCAAAACCCCCTCCCTGGACCGGATCAAGGAGGTTGAGCTGTGGGATCTGGTCAGTGCCTTTGGACGTGTTGTCCAGAAAAATGATGTGCAGTCCGAAGGACGCATCCGCTACGACGAGACCCCGATCGAGGTCTTTGTGGAGCAGATCGGTCAGCGGGTCCGGGATGAAGGCGAGGTGTTCTTCTCTCAGTTGTTCGATCGAGAAACGAACCGCAGCCGGATCGTGGGGATCTTTCTAGCGATCCTGGAATTGCTGCGGCACCATGGCTATCGGGCCATTCAGGAGGGTCTATTCGGAGAGATCCGCGTATTGCCCCCACTGCCCACGGAAAGAGAAGAGTCGCCTGAGACGGCCTCTACTGCTCCTCTGGATTCCACCCCGTGAGATCAACCCGCGAGGGTGACCTCTTCGGGTGGCAGAACCTCTCCCATCACCTGAAAGATCTCATCCACTCCGGGCTTGAACACGGCCCCGATCAGGATATCCGTCATGTGAGAGCGGTACTGGGGGTGCTGGCGAAAGAACTCACCGAAGCTGAAGCCCGGCGTGTAGAACGCATAGACCAGTTTGCGGAAATTCTCCACACCCTGATGATAGGTGGGATACCAGCTCCCCAGAGCCTGCTGCGACAGGTCGTTGGACCGCAAGGCGACATCGACCGCATCCGCCACGAACTCGCCGGACTTCATCGCCAGATAGACTCCGGATGAGTACACGGGATCAATAAAACCACAGGCATCCCCGACCAGCACCCAACCCGGTCCCGCTGCCTGACGGGAAATGTAAGAGTAATCCTTGGTCGCAAAGTATTCCGTGTACCGCGTGGAGCCCTGGAGCCGCTCCTGCAGGGCCGGGCAGCGTCCCAGTTCACGCTGAAAGACCGATTCTGGATCGACGCCCTTCGAGAACATGTAGGACGTGGCCCCGGTGCAGCCCACACTGACAATGTCGTTTCTCAGGGGGATGTACCAGAACCAGCTGGTCTTTCCCTCGGTCTGCAAAATGAGAGTCGCTCCTTCGTCGCGACCGGGATCGCGCCGGGCTCCCTGGAAATAGCTCCAGACCGAAGCCTTTTTTAGCCGCGTATCGGGGGTTTTCAGATTCAACCGATGAACGAGGAAGCTGGACTGTCCACTGGCATCCGCCACCACCCGGCAGGCGATCTCCCGCACTTCGCCCGTGGAGAACTTGACCTTCACTCCGACCGCCTGATCGCCATCGAACAACACCTCCATGACGTGGGCTTCGGTCCGGACGGTCGCGCCTTTCGTGACCGCGTTATCAACGAGCATTTTGTCGAAGTCACCGCGTTCGACCTGCCACGTCTGCGAACTTTCGTGATCGTTGTACTCATCGAAGTAAAACGGTTTCGAGGGCTTCATCCCTTCGGAGAAGAACTGCACGCTGAACTTCTTCGGAAAGGCCGAAGCCTTCAGCTGGTCGATCAACCCCAGCCGTTTCAACGACCAGTAGGTCTCGGGGATCAGCGACTCGCCGATATGAAACCGGGGCACGGTGGACCGTTCCAGAATCAACACGGAGTGTCCCTGCTCGGCCAGTAGCGTGCCCGTCGCTGCCCCTGCCGGACCGGCCCCGATGACAATCACGTCATAGCGATCCTGAACGGGGCCCGCATATTCGCGGCTGGGTGGGTAATGGATCTGGATCATGTGAGCCTCCCGAACGACGTCGACTGGAGTCTTGACTGAAAAGGTCTTCCGGAGCGGCAGACAGGCCTGTCTGTGTATGCTGAAGACCAACTGAATTCGCCTTGAATGCAGTTTAGACAACAGTTGTTTAAACGAGTATATGAAAAATCGAGCTCTTGTACAGGTCGCTGGGGCACTTCTCCGGGGTAGTTTTTGGACTTAAGGCTGGCGTCGGTGGCTTGGGGGGCTGTCCGGTGGATGCCGTGAAGGCGACTTCGAACGGGTGAACAGGCCCGGCAGGCAGGTCTGCCCCACGGAATCCGTAGCACGGACCTTTCCCGTGGCGTGTCATTCCTGACGGTGCGTTCAGAAGACCGACTTTGAATCGGCTCAGGGAAATTGGCTGCGTTGGACCCACTCCCGAGCGATGGCCTTCCGGAGGCGAGGTGTGGCGTTCGAGTCTGATCGCGGGTCGACGCCATCGGAACCGAAGTTATTGGTCTGAGGGGCGCATGGGAACCGGCGACTCGTCCTCTTCTGGTGGGGTCTCGGCAGTCAGGTCCGACTCCCGGCGCACTTCATCCAAGGCATCCGAGGGAGTCTTCAGTAACCAGGTCACCATCGCCATGGAGAGCAGACCGCAGATCGCCAGCAGCGGGGCATTGCAACGCGGCGTTCCATCGATATAGGTGAACAGGAATCGCATCTCCGGTGTCTGGAACATCTCCGCGGGAGCCCGAGATGTCACCACATGCATCGCGTTGAAGATGAAGTGGAACAGAATCCCCGGCAGCAGGCTGCGACTTCGAACCGCCAGGATCGCAATCACAATCCCCAGTAGGGCGGCATTGAACACCTGGTGCGCGATCATGTGGATCACACCAAACAGCACTGCCGACACGACGATCGGCGGCCAGAATCGCTTGCGGGGATGAGACTGCAATCCGCTGAGGATGAAGCCTCGGAACGCCAGCTCTTCGCAGATCGCCGGGGCGATGGCCACCGCCATGAGCGGCCACCAGATTGGAGTGCCTTTGTCCCCCAGCGCCTGCATCAGCTTGGCGGCACCGTCCGGCAGTTTTGGGAAGAACCATTCCAGATTGTGGATCAGTTCCACTGCGATGGGTTGAATGGTGAACGGTAATGCGATCCCGACCGCCAGATACTGCCATTTGGGCCAGTACAGCTTCAACGTCCGCCGGAAGTTGCTCGTCAACAGCATCGCCATCAGCAGAGGCGGAGCGCCGACCGTGGCAAAGAGATAGATCGTCTGCCACAGCAGCATAGTGGCATTTCTGGCGGAGGGATTCGCCACTTCGGTCAGCATCTGCTTCTGGATAAAGCCCAGCATGCTGAACTGGGTCATCGCAATTACCACAAAGCACAGTGCCGCCATCGCCCGGCTGGGCACGGGGTCTTTGTCGCGCAGGACGTGCTTGATCCACAGCGCCAGGTCGAATCGTTCGGCTTCCCGAAACAGAATCTCTTCACGATCGAACAGGTCGATCGCCCACTGGAGAGCGACGTAGCTGTAGAAGAAGCTGCTGCCGATCACGGGGAGAAAGTACCCGGCAATTTCGCCTAGAGGAGTGCTGTTGTGCAGCAGGGCCTTGAGCAGCAGTGCGGGGCCGGCGACCGGCATCACGCTCAGGTATGGAGTGATCGTCACCGAGGGGCCCAGGCAGTACATCGTCAATCCCATGGTCCCCATCAGCAGCGGGGTCAGGTAATACTGACCTTCCTTGCTGCTGCGAGCGAACATGGCACAGGCCAGGCTCGTGGCACTGAACAACGAGCAGAGTGGAACCGCCAGGACCAGTACCCACGCCAGTGATGACAGGGGCGGCAACGCCACATCGAGCAGTCCTCCGCCACTCATTCCCATCACATGACGGCCGGTAAATCCCATGCTGGCCATGTTCAGGACCGCGGTCGATATACTGAAGACCAGCACGGTCAGGAACTTGCCAACCACGATTTCCGAGCGACGGGCCGGGGAGATCAACAGGGTTTCCATGGTCCCCCTTTCTTTCTCGCCTGCACCCAGATCGATGGCGGGATAGAACGCCCCGGTCACTCCCATCATGACCAGCAGTGCCGGGAACATCTTGCTCCACATATTCGACGCGATGTCATCCTTGGCAGCCACGTCAATGCTGGTCGCGTCGACGGGAGAGGACAATGAACGGGGGAGTCCCGCCTCTTCCAGGCGGGCATCCCGCAACCGGGATTCCCATTCGTGCAGCGCACTCTTGATGCGGCGCGAGGCGATCTGGGATTTTTCATCAGCACTGTTCTGGACGATGACCGGACGCGGCATGGCGTCGATCTTCTCCGCCCCAGATTCGGTCCGCTGAACCAGTTCGCGATTCGCGGCTTCCAACTCCTTGGCGAAATTCTCCGGGATGACGATCATCACCTCGACCGGAGAATTGCCGAACCAGGCATCGACCTGTGCCTTGAGGGCCAACTCCTCGGCCTCCAGTTTCTGGATCTGAGCTTTCGTCGCTTCCAGTTCCGTCTTCTTTTCTTCCCCGCCGTACGACAGGCGGGCCCCCAGTTCGCGGGCGTTCTGTCGCTTCCGGGAAACCCGTCCCAACTCCTTCAGCAGCTGGCGTCGATCGAGAGCTTCGCGAATGAAGGCCCGTTCCGCATTTTGCAAAACTTCTGATCGGTGTTTGTCGAACGGTGCCAGGAGGGTCTTTTCCGTGATGACCCGCAACTTGGAAACATCGGTTTCTGTCTCGAAGAATTCCGGAAGGAATCGCTCTGGCTGCTGCGGATCGAGCAGCGGCGGTGGTGGCAGATCGTCGACTCCCAGGAGCAGTACGGTTCGTTCCTGCTCCTGAAAATCCATGGATAGCTTGAACATCCCCACGCCCAGTGAGGGGTAGAGCAACAGCGGCAGCACAGCCACCATGAACAGTGTCCGCCGGTCCCGCAACTGGTCGCGGACTTCGCGCAGGAAGATCAGTTTGACGTTCTTCCAGTTCATCGCGGTGACTTTTTTCCGGGGGAAGGAGAGGCCGTTGAGTGGTTGTTGACCAGTGTCAGACTGACGGGGACTCGATAGGACGGTAACTTTCGTCGTGGGCCTGAATCAGTTCAAAGAATAGCTCTTCGACATCCGGCTGGTGATATTTTTGAGCCAGTTCATCCAGCGTGCCCATCGCCAGGATCTGGCCGCGATGAATGATGGCCACCCGATCACAAAGTTTTTCGACCTCGCGCATGATATGCGTCGAAAAGATGATGCACTTGCCCTGCGACCGCAGCGAGTCAATCGATTGCACCACCGCCCGAGCGACCAGAACATCCAGCCCGGATGTCGGCTCGTCAAAAATCATGACGGGCGGGTCGTGAACAATAGTCCGAGCGATCGAGACTTTCTGCTTCATTCCGGTCGACATCTTCGACCCCAGAACATCGCGGATCTCGTTCATCTGCAATCGCTGGAAAATCTCTTCCAGTCGTTGCTGCAGCAGATCGTCGGGCAGACCGTACAGCTTGCCATAATACTCGACCAGTTCCCAGCCGGTCATCCGGTCGTAAATCCCGGTATTGTTTGACATGAAGCCGATGTGTGAGCGAACCTTTTCCGGGTGACGAGCCACATCATATCCTGCGACCAGAGCCCGTCCGCCCGTGGGCTTAAGGACGGTACTGAGCATCCGCAGGCAGGTCGTTTTTCCAGCTCCGTTGGGGCCCAGCAGGCCGAAGATCTCTCCCGGCTGAACCTCGAAAGAGACTCGATCCAAAGCCGTAACGGGGCCGCGTTTCAAGTCGAAGAACGATTTCGACAGGTTCTCGACTTGAATCATCAGGGAGACCGTCCGCGGGAAACTCGGATTAGGGAGTATGGCAAGTGTGGCACGCCCGCCATGCGTCGACGGAAACGTTTCGGAAGTGCACCACGTTTCGCGCCGGTTCGCTGGCTCCCGTCCGGCCTGAGGCGGTATTACACGCAGAATAAACGCATTGGCCAGAACTAACACAAACGGCATAATTGCCATAATGGATATGGAATCCGATGGGAATCGGTGAATCTAATCCGCACACAGCGACGTTGCCGATAATCGCACCACGTGGAACGACTGGATGATTTCTGAAGGTGCTCAACATCGCTGGTGGATGCGCGTGACTCTGGCTTACGGCCTTTGGGCCGTGGCTGCCTGGCTGTATCAGCGAGAACTTCATCCCCCGCATCCGGTCGAGTCGCATTCCATCAGCCGGCGCGAATGCCTCCACTCGGAAACGGTGACCACAGCCGTATGGACGGCCCGCTGGACGAAGGACTGTTGGGAATTCACCGCCAATTCGATCAGGCATCTGTGTCATCCCCAGCTGGTCGTCAGCGATGCTCTGGGGAACCGAAAGTGTTTTCTGGCCCTGGCTCTGGCATTGTGGGGTCTGGCAGAATTGAGCGGCAGCCGTCGACGCACTCCGCCGTCCCAGGGATCAAACACCGCTGCACTTGCAGCACCATCCCCGGATAGTCCAGATTCCTGAATCAACGCCCCCCTCCCCATTGATCGATAGAACCGGAGATTCGTTATGTCAGCCGCCGAAGATCGTGGGATGTCACTGGAGAAGGTCGCCCTGCTGGCATTCGCATTGGTGACCTATTTCCTGTGGGGGGGAGCTGCCGCCATTTATCAGGCCCATCTCGATGAAACCGCCGTCGCTCCGGTGGTCGATGCGGGTGAACCGCCGAACGGGAACGATGACCATCCTGCGGATGACAGCGCGGGATTGCGGATTCGCCCCCGGCGCGGCGCGGGGCTGGTCGCCGTGGTGGTAGTCACACTCATGGCGATCTGGACGTTTGTTGCTAACTCCGTGGTTCACTTGGCAAGTATTCATCGGCTGATTCCCTATCTGTTGACGGAACATATTTGGTATCCAGTCTTTAGTGCAGTTGTTCTGGGGGTGGTGGGGCTGGGGTATTGGTGGATGAGTCGGCTGCAGGCGGATCTGGAGTCAGGCAATCCGTTCCAGCGGGGCCGCCCGCGAAAGAAGTTACCCAAAATCCGGATTCCAAAGCCGACCGACCTTTAGTTGGCGACAGGCGGCCGTCAAAAATCGCAGGGGAAGGCAGATACTGGAATCAGGAACTCGTCCGGTCACTCTTTCCCGGTACCGAACCTGCCGATACGATACGCCGTCCTCTTGGTAGAGGAAGCGCCCATCGTGTTTTGATTCCGCCGGGATGGGGCCTCTTGGGAAGACTGAATGTCCGTGGCGGCGGATGTTCAGAGTGCAACCGAGTTTCGAGTGAGGGTCACACCATGACTGAGCCGACCGAGCCATCGCAGCGGCGAATGGTCTAACGGCGACCAGTCGCACGCTGCGTGAAAGACCCTGCCAGCCAGCCGTTTCGCTTCGTGGCGTTTGCCAGAACGTGATTTGCCATCGAATGTTACGATGCGTGAATCGCCGATTGACCCTCCCTTAAAGGCGTACGCCTGGGAGGGATTCCCGTTTCCATCACGGGCAGAGTGTTTCCCGACTGGGCCCACTCCGCCTTCCTTCCACAGTTCAGTAGCAGACCATGGACCTTCAGCACATCCGCAACCTGGGCATCTCGGCTCACATCGACTCGGGCAAAACGACTCTCAGCGAACGCATCCTGTTCTACTCCGGCCGCATCCACAAGATCGAGGAAGTCAAGGGGGACGGCGACGGCGCCACCATGGACTTCATGGATCTGGAAAAGGAACGCGGGATCACGATCACCAGCGCCGCGACGCAGGTGACCTGGGAAGCGACCAAGGTCGACGGCTCCAAGGAAGACTACACGATCAATCTGATCGACACCCCGGGCCACGTGGACTTCACGGTCGAAGTGGAACGCTCACTGCGCGTCCTCGACGGCGCGATCCTGGTCCTCTGCTCGGTCGGTGGAGTGCAGTCGCAGTCGCTGACCGTCGACCGCCAGATGAAGCGCTATAAAGTGCCCCGCATCGGGTTCGTCAACAAGATGGACCGGACCGGAGCTAACTTCTTCAGCGTCGTGAAGCAGGTTCAGGACAAGCTGCACGTCACCCCGGTGGTGTTGCAGATTCCGATCGGCCAGGGAGCCCAGTTCGAAGGGGTCATTGACCTGATTCATATGCGGGCCCTGTACTTCGTCGGCAAGAAGGGGATCGATGTGGAGATCAAGCCGATCCCGGAAGACTACATCGACCAGGCGAACGAGTATCGCGCCAAGATGCTCGAAGCGTTGTCGATGTACGACGATGAGCTGATGAACTCGATTCTGGAAGAGACCGATTTCCCTGCGGAGAAGCTGGTCCCCATCATTCGCAAGGCGACTCTCTCCCATGAGATCACCCCGATGATGTGCGGGTCGGCCTTCAAGGATAAGGGAGTTCAGCCGCTGCTCGACGCCGTGGCCGCCTACCTCCCCAGCCCGCAGGACCGCATCGTCACTGCCATCGACAACGATGCCACCGCCGATGCCCGCAAGAGCGGTGAAATCCAGGCGGACGAGTTCAAGCGGATCACGCTGACTCCCGACCCGACGAAGCCCGCCATCGGCATGGCCTTCAAGACGGTCGTCGAGCAGTTCGGCCAGCTGACGTACACCCGGCTGTATCAGGGAACGCTCAAGAAGGGCGAGACCTACACCAACACCCGTACGGGTAAGGCCGTGCGGTTTGGCCGGCTGGTGCGTCTGCATGCGGACGAGCGTCAGGATATCGACACGGCTGAAGCGGGCGACATCATCGCCATCGTCGGCGTTGATTGTGCGACCGGGGATACGTTCGTCGGGCCGGGCCTGGAAGACGTGTCTCTCGAAAGCATCTATGCGGCTGAGCCGGTGATCCGGCTGTCGATTGAACCGGCCAACCGGGACAACGCCAGCAACCTGAGCAAGGCGCTGGAGCGGTTCCGTCGGGAAGATCCGACCTTCCACGTGATGAGCGACCCGGAAACGGGCGAAACGCTGATCGCAGGGATGGGCCAGCTGCACCTCGAAATCTACATCGAACGCATCAAGCGCGAGTACAAGTGCGATACCAAGGTGGGCCAGCCGAAGGTTGCGTACAAGGAAACGCCGCAGAAGACGGTCGAGTTCAACTACAAGCACAAGAAGCAGACGGGTGGTTCGGGGCAGTACGCCCACGTGGTCGGGAAGATCTTCCCGCTCCCCGAGGACAACACCAAGAACTACGAGTTCTTCAACAAGATCACGCAGGGCAAGATCCCTGGCCAGTTCATTCCGGCCATCGATTTCGGCTTCCAGCGGGCCTTGGTGAAGGGACCGCTGTGCGAGTGCGAAGTGGTGCGGGTCGGTGCCGAAATCGTCGACGGTAGTTACCACGATGTCGACTCGTCCGAACGTTCGTTCGAAACGTGTGCCTGGCACATCATGCGGGACAACCTGCAGTTGTCCGACATGGCTCTGCTGGAGCCGATCATGAAGCTCGAAATCGAAGTGCCCGAGGAATACCAGGGAACCGTTTCCGGTCACCTGTCCTCGAAGCGCGGCGTGATCGGGCAGACCGGCACCAACATGGGTGTCGCGGTGATCAACGCCGAAGTCCCGCTGGCCAACATGTTCGACTACGCCAACGAACTGCGGTCGATGACCCAGGGCAAGGGCGGATTCAGCATGGAGTTCGCTTCGTACCAGAAGGTGCCCAAGAACATCCAGGCCGAAGTCGTCGAACGCAGCCGCAAGGAAAAGGCCGAGAAGGCCAAGGGCTAAGGGAGCTGTCAGCGATCAGCCGTCAGCGTTCAGCCAAAGCCCAGGGATGCCCGCAAGGTGTGTCCCTGGGTTTTCTTATAGAAGTGGTCCTTAGTCATTGGTCCTTAGTCATTCGTGGTTTTCACCAATGACCAAGGACTAAGGACCAATGACCAAGGACTTCCCCCTTATGGTCGACAATCTCCCCCTGCATTCGCTCACTCACGCTGGCATGACCATCGAAGGCTGGTCGCGCGCAGCGGTGCAGACTTACTGGCGCATCCCGGAACTCAAGATCGGGTTCGACATGGGGGGCAGCCCCTGGTCGTTCATGGGGACGCAGACCTTCTTCATTACGCATGCTCATCTGGATCATCTGGCTGCGTTGCCGGCCTTTGTCGCCCGTCGCAAGATGATGAAGATGGAGCCGCCGATCATTTATGTCCCGGAAGAGATCGTCGAGTTTGTCGACCGGATGCTGAAGTCGTGGCAGCGTCTCGATCGGGGCCGGATGCAGTGCGAATTGATTGGTGTCAAACCGGGGGACGAGTTCGAGTTGTCTCGCGAACATCTCGTGACGGCTTTCGATACGAAGCACACTGTCCCGTCACGGGGCTATATCATCTGGGAACGACGGCGGAAGCTGAAGCCGGAGTTTGTGGGTCTCAGCGGGGATCAGATTCGCGACCTGCGGTACAGCGGGATTGATGTCAGTGGTGAGGTCCGCACCCCGCTTATCTGCTACTGTGGCGACACCGCCCCCGAGGGCCTCGACGCCGATCCGGCGATCTATCAGTCCAAGGTACTCATCACCGAGATGACCTTCTTTCGGCCCGAACACCGCCGTGACAAGATCCACAAGTTCGGCCACACACATCTGGACGATCTGGTCGAACGGGCTGACAAGTTTCAAAACGAGCTGGTCATTCTGGGCCACTTCAGCACGCGGTACAGTGATCGGCAGGCCAAATCAGCGATTGACAAACGGTTGCCTGACACGCTCCGGCCACGTGTCAAACTCTGGTGTACGGAAGGTTTGGACAAGCCTGAACGGAAGCCATCGCCGCCGGATAAGCCGAAGGGGAAGTAGGGCAGGAGGGATCGGGGAAGAGTGAAGCGACTCTTCACGGCAAACCACGGTCGCTGTGTTCGGCCCGACCTGCTAGATTCGAGACTCTTTCCGCCTTGTCTCTGATCGCGCCATGTCGTTTCTTCATCCTGCTTTGATTGCTGGCCTGAGCCTGGCTGTTCTGCCGGTGATTCTGCATTTCCTGATGAAGCAGAAGCCGAAGCGGCTGATATTTCCCGCGCTCCGACTGATTCAGAAACAGCAGAAACAGAACACGCGCCGATTTCGGTTACGGCATTTCTGGTTGCTCTTTTTGCGAATGCTGGCCCTTGCATTGCTGGCGTTATGCCTGGCTCGACCATCTCTGCCACCCGCCAACTACGCGTTCAGTGGCTGGGAGTGGGGAACATTGGGGCTCGTCGTCGGTGGGGGGCTGACCGCTTACTTCAGCCTGCTCCACCGCTGGAAAAATCAAGGCATGGGAAGGGCCCAACTGCTCGAGCGCCGGACCAGCGCTCGACTCTGGACCACCATGGGGGTGCTGGCCTTACTGGCACTGACCGTGGGGTGGCCCTATCAGCGGAGGGTCTGGGGCGAGATCAAAGATCCGGCCCCTGTTGCCAATCTTCATTTGCCGGTGGCTGCTATTTGGCTGTTCGACACCAGTCAGAGCATGTCCTATACGCAGGAAGGCAAGACCCGCCTGGATGCCGCGCGGACGCTGGCGCTCAATCACCTGGGGGACATGCCCAGCGGCAGTCGACTGGCTGTGGCTGACAGCTCCGCCGACAATCCGATCATCTTTCAGTCCACACTGAGTACCGCCCAGACCCGAGTCGAATCGCTGGAGCCACACTCAGTCTCATTGACCCTCAATGACCGGCTGCGAGCCGCACTGCAGGCCCAGCTTGACGACCGCAATCGCACGCTGACCGAAAGCGGTGCCAGTGCCGAAGAAGCCCATCGTGATCGCTTCATCCGACGGGTCTACATCTTCACCGACCTGGCCCGCAGTGCCTGGGGCGCGGGTGTATCTCAGGCACTCCGCAATGACCTGGACAAGCTGAAAGAGGTTGATGTCTATCTGATTGATGTGGGCGAACTGCAGGCCCAGAACGTGGCCGTTACGCAGGTGGGGATCTCCCGCCAGCGGATTTCCCGCGGCGGCAGCCTCGACGTGCAAGCCACCATCAGCAGCGTCGGGGTCTCGGAAGAAGTCACCGTGAAACTTCAGCTGGCCGATGCCCGGGGCCAACTGATTTCACGTGGCGACCTGCGGGTTAAACTGGATGGATCACCCGTTCAGGTCGAGTTTCCCCGGTTGAAAGGGCTGACTGGCCCCGTAGTGCATGGTCTGGTGCAGGTCGATCGGGGGGATCCTTTGATGATCGACAATACCCGGTACTTCACCACGATCGCCGGGCCACCGACGCGCGTTCTGATCGTGACGCCCGAATCGCTGCGAGCCAGCCAGATCCGGTTTGCTCTGGCGCCGTTTCTCGAAGGCGATGGTGAAGTCAATGTCTTCGCTCCCGAAATCATCACACCGCATCGGCTCACCGAAGATCTGATTCGCCAGTCGGAGATCATCTGGCTGCAGGATCTCCCTCAACTGTCAGATCTGCTATGGACCGCACTGGCGAAACATGTGGAGCAGGGACACGGACTGATCGTCACGCTGGGGGACGATCGGATCGATCCGGTCGCCTACAACCGGACTGCGGCTCAAGTCTGCCTGCCCGCGTCGCTCGATGTGTGGAAGCCCAAGTCCGTGTTCCACCTGTTATTCCCGAATCGTGTTCACCCTTTGTTCGGAGAGTACCGCGAGCAGGATCAGAACTGGGCGGTCCTGGAAAGCGATATCCGCATTGCCCGCTTCTGGAAGGTGGTTCCCGCCGGTGGAGCGACCGTCATTGTGAACTACGATGACAAGGACCGTTCGCCCGCAGTACTCGAACGCCCCTTTGGCAAGGGACGCGTGCTGATGTTTACCTCGGGCACACATTTGCCGGACAACCCGTCACAGCGCTGGAACAATTTCCCGACACCGCTGGTCGGCTCCTGGATGTGGATCGCCTTCGTGCAGCAACTGGCCGATTATGGCTCGGGCGGCGGTGTGGAACTGTTCAACCATCAGGCTGGTGAAGAGGTCACGATCACGCTGCCAGCCAGCCCAGCCGAGCGTCAGGTCTGGTTGCAGGAACCTGGACTGCTCAAGAGCCCTCGAACCATTCCGCCCGATGGGACCACACTGACGGCGACTCGTACGGACGCTGTCGGCCATTACACCGTGCAGGAAGGGATTGACCAGCTGCGACCGGTGACGGGCTTCAGTGCGAATTTGCCACCCGCCGAGTCCGATCTGACGCGGTCCACTCCGGAGCAGCTCAATGAAATGCTGGGCGCGGACCGTTATCAACTGGCGCGGTCGATTGATGAATTGAAAGCCAATATCCGATCATCCGACCTGGGGCAGGAAGTCTTTCCGATCCTGCTGGTTGTCCTGATGGTGGTCTTTGGTGGCGAGCACCTGGTTGCGAATCGATTTTACGAAGAGACGTAGCTCGGGTGAATCAAGACTTGCTGCCGAATCGTGCGAAGTACCATGCCAAAATCACAATCGCCAAGGCGAACGCGGTGAAATCGCCAGTGGTGCTATTCGCCCAGCCTTGAGAAATGACCGGCACAATTCGGTCGAGAAACTTGTCCATGCTCACTCCGCAGTCGGGGGATGTTCCCCAAGACTAGTTCGCCCGGCCACATGTGCGTAAAAATCAACACGCCGGCTGTCGAATCACGACAGCCGGCGATGGGTGGTAGGGATTGTAGGGGACTCGAAGCTACTTCCCCTTGGGGTCCAGGTTGGCATCCAGATCGCTGTCACTTACGTGGGATTCGATTCCGTGGGCCGGCACCTCTGCTTTCGCCAGCCAGACGATGCCATTCAGTACCACCTTACGGAAGTTCTCATTTCCCCAGTTGTCGTGGAAGTGGCCGCCGGTGAAGCCCAGACCTCGTCCGCCATCCTTCCGTTCGACCGTCCACATCATCGCCTCTGAGCGGCCAGCGTTCGCCTGGATATGTGTGTACGGCCCCTTGGGGTAGACGTACGGACCATTACGCACAGCCTCACTGGGTGTTGCCACCAGAATCGGCTGGAACTTGACGTCCCCCGCCATGGCTGCGGCGTTCCCCGGTAGATCCTCGACAAACCGCATGTTGAAATACCACTCATCCTTAATCTGAAACGGCTTCACGCCACGCGTAATCGGATGATCCGGGAAGTCAGAAAACTGTGGTTCCCAGATTGGATTGCACGAGAACATATTCTCGTAGTACCCCCCAATCCATTTTCTGAACTCGCCTCCCGCCTGATCAGCGACGACTTCGACGCCGTAATGCATACAGCCGATGCCAACACCGTTTCGGGTCCACTCCTCAGCCAGTTTAAGCCGTCGACCGTTCTCCAATACCAGTTCGTGCCGCCCACCGCCGTCCATGTAGAAGACGATTGCCGCTGCCCCGTCAAACACCGACTCGTCCTGTGGCCAGCCGTTTAATACCACCTCCACCTTCACCAGTGGAGAGTCCTTCAAGCAGCGGGCGAGCAACTGGCTTCCGGCGTTGAACTCGTGCATCCGCTTGGGGTGAGAAGGCTTCCCGGCGACGATGACGACCTTTTTGAGGTCCTCGGCGGCCCAGACCGCTGAGCCGCACCAGAGTGCCGCCAGCGAGACGATCAGAGTTCGGAATACGACATGCATGGATGACCTCATTCAGGGGGCGGCAATGGAATTCGCGAACCCGGATTCTGCTCACTAGCTTCGCCCGGGAGCAAGTCTGCCTGTTCAGAGTCAGACCGTCAACAACGCACCACGCCCAATCCGACCTAGGTCATGGCAGAGGGCCTCCAGACAGAGTGGAATCGGCATCGACGCACTCAGATTCATTTCCGCCGTCAGACATCGTTCCAGCATCAGCCCCCAGCGGTCATCGCAGATCAGGTCTCCTGCTGCGTTCTGGCGAACCGGGGTGATGAGTGCCGTCTCCGCCGTCGACCCCCCTGTATCGACTCCGAGCAATTGGCGGTAAAAGTCCACCATGAAGCGGACTAGCCACAGTGCGGAACGCCGCTGTGAAGCGGGATCACCGCCCAGTTCTTCCATCGTGGCCAACAACAATGCGGCAGTTGCCTGTGAGTCGAGATCTTTCGCAGCCAGTTCCCGACAGACGCGCTCCCGCACCGACCGCCAGTCCCCGGACTGCAACTGGGATGCTGTTGCCAGGCTACCGTCGCTGAGGCTGGCTAGTAGTTGGGCTGCATCGCGATCCGGGGCAATCCCTTCCTGGAGGATCAGGTCAGTCAGGTCATTTGATGGCAATGGCGAGAACAGCACCTGATGACATCGGGAGCGAATCGTGGTCAATATCGACTCAGTCTCAGGGACGATTAGAAACATGACCGACCCGGAAGGCGGCTCCTCCAGTGTTTTGAGGAGGGCGTTGGCCCCCGCGTCGTTCATTGTTTCTGCATCGTCAATGATCGCCACCCGCCGCATGGCCGACATGGGTCGCAGTGCCAGATCATGGCACAGACCTTCTCTCCCGCGCCGGTCCGGGGCTCCGATCAGCAGATCAATCGGCAACTCGGCCCGCCCCTCCGGCTTGTTGACCAGCATCAGGTCCGGATGCGAGTGGGCCAGGACTTGCTTGCAGGCGGGACATTCTCCGCAGGCTTGCAGGTCCTCCGGCGGATGTCGGGTACAAAACAGGCACTGGGTCACTCGTAAAGCAAACGTCCGCTTCCCAATTCCCGGCGGTCCCACCAGCAGAAAGGCGTGCGCCAGCCGGCCTCGACGAATGGCACGCCGAAACATTTCTACCTGACGGTGATGACCACGCAGGGATTCCCAGACCACAGAGACCTCAACGGGACAGACACAAACGCCGAACATCGCTCCGGGGACACTCGAAACATACTGTCCCCCGGCTTATGAAACAATTGCGGCAAGCAGATTGGGATGTCGCCGTAAAAAACACCCGCAGGATGGTCACCACTGGAAACGCCAGTGATTGACATCCTGCGATCAGCACCCATTGCAAATCGAGATTTCGAGTTCGAGGAAGCGCTGGAGTTTGCTCGTGTCTGGTATCAACCAACGGAAAGTGTTTGGCCGCAGGATTTCACAACCCGGAGGTGAACCGACGAGGCTGCCTTCGTCCTCCCGGATGCCGCACTAGACCTTAGAGCCGGGAGCTGCGGTATTCACCCGTTCCGTTTTGCGATTCGGGCTGTCGTCGGCTCCCAGGGGTTCTTCCGAGGGCAAGACTTGGGCGACGTCCACGCGATTCTCGTCCCCGCCAAAGGCCGTCAGATAGCCAAGGATCTCCTGGTAATGGCCATAGACCCGCATCGAGTCGAAGCGGGTGACGAACCGCGTGCGGTCGCGGCTGTTGAGGCGAGTCCAAGCCACGATGGCCTTGTCGATGGCCCCCGTGAGGACCAGGGCGTGAGTGCTCTTGAGTTTCAGCTGAGACTGCAGCGGGATGTCCGCATCGCTGCCATCGAGGGCGAACGGTAACGACAGCAGTCCGCCCGACTGGTTCTGGACATCGTCCCCGCCAAAGGGACGATCTCCGATGTCGAGTGTGGCCTTGGCGTCGATGGCCTTCTCGATCTTGTCGCCCAGGGGCGCGTTGTCCGGGTTGTGCGTCACTCGCCGCCGCCAGCGATCACAGTAGACGAGCAACTTCACCAGATGATCGCGTGTCGGATTGTCGAATCCGCCGCGATCCGAGAGTTCGTCGTTCGCCAGCAGTTCTGCTCGCAATGTGAAGAGCGGCGAAAGAGCGGCGGCGATATGCAGGTTTCGCAGCGTGACAATCGCACGACGAAACTGTTCTTGACCAGGGTCACCGATGGGCATGGGAAGGACTCATGGAGGATGAAGGGGGATTGGTCACTTAGTCTTTGGTTCAAATGTCAGTCGGGGTGAACTGAAGTTCGAATCCGCATCGACTCTGAGGACTAGACCTTGGTCGTCAGAGGTGCGGCCTCGTCAACGCGCGAGTCGATGGCCGTCCGCACGCGATGGATCACTTGCCGCGTGCGGGAGTCGGGATCGTCTTTCAATTTGTCGAGTTCGTCGTCGAGGAACATGCCGCGGAGCGTATCAAGTGTTGCCACACGTCCCTCGGATTGGCGGAGTTCAAGTAGCTGATCTGCTTCATCCAGGTGGCGGGGAAACGGGGCGGTGGCCATCGAGGCCGCGCCTCCTGTCTGGAAATTGGTTCGCCCCCAGCGGCGTTTCACGATTTTCCAGATCAGCATCAGTCCCCAGCCGCCGACTCCTCCGCTCAATGCGGTGCCACCGATGATTCCCAGGGAGGACAACACGGTCATCCACGTGGGAAGGCTCTCCACGATCCGTTCCACCCCAGTGGGCGAAGGCACGATGACACGTGGTACCCTTGTGGGCGGGCGGGGTGGTGTCACTGGCTGTGGGGCGGTTAACTGGACGGGGGGGCATGCACCGGGGTTGGCGGAGTCATTGTCAGGCCCAATTCACGTAACAGCCACTCCGGTCCCTGATACCCCTCGATCCGCCGGGTATCCGCCAAGAACACCGGAACGGAAAGGATTCCGCTCTGTCCGGATTCGCGTGGCTGTTGATCGATGTCCCGCATCACGATTCGGAAACGCTTTTCGAGTGTTTGACGAAAACCTGGATGCCGCTGGAGATCCTGCTGAAACGCCAGACAGGGACCACACCAACTGGCCGACCAGACCGTGAGCACAGGCCGCTCGCTCACCACGGGTCCGGCTTGGGGAAGCGGGTGATGCCAGGGGCACCCCACACAGTCACAAGTCGTCCCGACACGCAGCCGCGACTGTTCCCAGTTTGTCCAGTCAGCCAACAATTGAGGCAACTCAACCTGGTAGACCGCGGGCAGTGACTGCGACAGCGGGCGTTCCGCTTGCTGGACTCGCAGCAGATCGGACCGGGGCCGCTGCAGCAACAGATACTCCACGAGCGAAAATCCTTCGGCGTATAGCTGCTGCGTGGATGTCGAAGATGTCGGATAGCTCATGGCATCGATCGTCTCGGAGGTCAGTATCCGTCGCCGGGAGAGACGTAACTGGGATCGCAGCTGAGCGTGAGACGGGGCGGATTCCGCTACGGACGCGCATCCTTCATCCAGCCAGCGGGGCAGGGCCCGACGAACGAGCGACGCCCGTACGGCATGATCGACCTCATGGGGTAAGACATCCCGCAGCACCGTATTCCGGTCGCCAAGCACAGTCATCTGCCAGCCGAAGACTTCCCCCTCGGCCAGGCGATACCGGGTGACACCCTGACCGGATCTCTGTGACCCGGACCATTCAATCGGACAAGGCTGGTACCATGGCCCTGGAAGGGGATGTCCCGACCAGAAATTGGCCGATCGATCGCGGGCCACTTCCGCGGCATGCTGCAATTCCAAGTCAGAGCAGATGAAGTTCTGAGCCCGAAGCGTCTGGGGATGCAGGCTGAGACCCAGCAGCAGAGCCCACCGCAACATGCGGGACAGCTGCGGGACAGCTTCCGGGCAAAGCGGCAAGGTAGTCATCAGAACCCCTGTCCATGTCGGGCGCTGCCGGCCAGCGCACAATTCGTTCGTACTTTCCCAAGGCCACCAGGGTGCGCAGCAGGCGCGCGGGGGAGTACCCGGAGGGGTTGGCATGGTTCATTCGATTCAGCCGCATCAAGACAGCGGCGATCAGTTCGGAGCAGAACAGCGTCTGTAAGTTGGCACGGGGTAATAGCCCCAGCCATCGCAGTAAACGGGTGCCCGACAGCAAGGCGCCCTTCAAATCGTATTCCACTCCCTTCGCCAGGAGTCGGCGGAACAGCAGATCCCGCAGCAGTAACTGCTCATTCCCATCGAGGCGATGAATCGGATCCAGCCGATACAAATCGACATAACCTCCCATGGCCAGATAATCCTGCAGCCGGAGTTCAGGGTCGTGGGCCTGGCAACCGGAGACCATTCGCCCCTGAATTTCGCACGGGTGCAAGCATTGGGTTGTCGATTCCACCCACAGCAGCCCGCGATCCGAAGCGGAAATGATGGCCACATGCGATGGTCCCAGCCATAGTCCGCAGGGACCCCTGGGGGCGGCAGTCACCCAGCGGATGACCCGGCTTGACCAATCTGTCCCGTGACACGCGACAATATCACCGGGCATCCAGCGTGGAAGAACAATCACTGAAACGCTCCGCAATTCGAGGCGGCGCGACAATCAGTCCGCCGTACGAATTATCGGGATGCGGTCGCGCAAGCGGCGACGATCACTCATCCCGCACGGGCCGTCGCATCAGGGCGTCCGTCGCTTCACGCGGGGGCAGATTCTCAAACAGCACGCGATAGACCTGTTCCGTAATGGGCATGTCAATTCCGATCCGCAGTGCAATGTCATGGACACTCCGGGCTGTATTTACCCCTTCCGCGACGGCCGCCATGCTGGAAAGAATCTGGCTCAACGATTCACCGGCTCCCAGCCGTTTTCCCACCGAACGGTTCCGGCCATGAGGACTGAAGCAAGTGGTCATCAGATCGCCCAGTCCTGCCAGTCCGGAAAACGTCTTCTCCTGGGCAGTGTGCATTACCCCAAAGCGGGTCATCTCGACGACTCCCCGCGTGACCAGTGCGGATTTCGCATTGTCCCCGTAACCCAAGCCGTCGCAGATCCCGGCTGCGATGGCAATCACATTCTTGAGAGCCCCCCCGAGTTCCACACCCGCCAGATCCGAGTTGGTGTAGACGCGAAATCGGTCGGTGGCAAACAACCGCTGGGCCTGCTTGAGAAATGCGGGCTCGTGTCCCGCCAGGACCACGCTGCACGGCATCCGGTGAGCCACTTCTTCGGCATGGCTGGGACCACTCAGCGCCACGATGGGGCGCGGTCCCAGCACCTGAGCCAGGATTTCGCTCGGACGCAACAGGGTTTCGTTTTCGATTCCCTTAACCAGGCTGACCACGGGCACATGCGACTGGATGCAGGGGCTCAGCGTTTCGAGGGCCGATCGCAGGTACTGCGTCGGAATGCCAACGATGTAGACCTCAGCCCCTCGGCAGGCCGCCTCGGCATCATTCGTAATGACCACTGACTCGGGCAACCGGATCCCCGGCAGCAAGCGGGAATTCTCGCGAGTCCGCGCGATCTCAGCGGTATGTGCGGCATCCCGGCCCCAAAGTGTCACCCGCACACCCGGCTGTGCGGCAAGCAGCACAGCACAGGCTGTCGACATGGACCCGCTGCCAAGGATGGTGATCTGCTGAAGCATCAGTTTGGGAGGGAAATACGGGCAGGAAGGGAATGGTGACGGACGGCAGCAGTCGGCAGATTCGGCATAACCGGCAGTTACCCAATGTTCCCTCAGAGAGTGATCTGAGGTTCGACCTTCTGGCGAAATCCGTTTGCGTCGCCCACGGAACGAATTAGGGTTACAGAACTTCTCACCGTCCAGACTGGAAGGTCAGCATAATGCAAGCCACCCTTGAGCAACAGCCGTCCATTGCATCCATTCCGTTTGTTGATCGCCGCCGCGTTGCCGATTCTGGCAGCCAGGAAGTCCGCGAACGTCGTCAATTTCAAGACTCCCGGGCTGCGGGCCGCCCGGATGTCAATGAATTTGCCGAAGCCGTCGACCGCTACAAAGTGGCTCACCATCGCCGGTTCATCACATTCGAGGAACTCTATGATGTGATGGTTTCGCTGGGTTACCACAAGTAAGCGTCCCCCCACCCGTCCCAATGCGTGCAGCCTGTCGGAACATTCCGGCGGGCTGTTTGGCGTTGATGGCCACATCGGGACTGGATCAATGGGCATCCAGCCAGTTGTCTCCCACTTTCGCATCCACCACGATCGGTACATTCAGGTCCAGGGCGTGCTCCATTTCATGCCGGGCCAGGGCGACCAACGAAGCCACCTCCGCTTCCGGGGCTTCAAAAACCAGTTCGTCGTGGATCTGCAGTAGCATCCTTCCGGGATGGTTTGCCGCTCGCATCGCCCGCTGCACATGCAGCATGGCCTGCTTGACTAGATCGGCAGCAGAACCCTGAATGACGGTATTCACGGCTTCTCGTTCCGGTTGATTCAAGCTGCGGAACCGCTTGGGGCGAATGCCATCGATCGCCCGGCGGCGACCCAGGATTGTCTGCGTATAGCCCCGTTCCCGGACCTCTTCGAGCGTCCGGTTCATGAATTTCTCGACCTCGGCGTAACGTTGGAAATACTCTTCGATGAAGGTGTTGGCGGCCCCCCGGTCGATGTCGAGGGCATTCGCCAGGCCGAACGCGGTCTGACCATAAATCACGCCGAAGTTGACCGCCTTGGCCACACGCCGTTGATCGGTGGTTACGGCCTCGGGGGCTATCCCAAAAACTTCCGCTGCCACCCGGCGGTGGATATCCTCGTTCTTCTGGAACGCCGCCAGCATGGCAGGATCCTGACAGAAGTGTGCCAGCATCCGCAGTTCAATCTGAGAGTAATCCAGGCAGATCAGCTTCCACCCCGGCTCGCTCGGTTCGAAGGCCCGCCGCACCGCCCGACCTTCCTCGGTACGGATCGGGATGTTCTGAAGATTGGGATCATTCGAGGCCAGTCGCCCGGTGGCCGCCGATACCTGACTGAAGGTGGTGTGGACCTTGCCGGTCTGGCGATTGATCATCAGTGGCAGCGAGTCGAGGTAGGTTCCCTTGAGCTTTGCCAGATGCCGGTGCTCCATCAACTGGGCGGGTAGCGGATGCTTGCTGGCCAGTTCGAGCAGTACGTCTTCATCGGTACTGGGGCCCGTCTTGGTCTTCTTGATGACGGGGAGATGCAGTTCATCAAACAAAATCGTCGCCAGTTGCTTGGGCGAATTGAGATTGAACTCCCGACCAGCCAGCTTGTGGCACTCGGCGGTCAGTTCACTCATCCGCTGTTCGGCGTGCTGGCTTTGGCGTTTGAGTTCGTCGGAGTTGATTCGGATTCCATGCGACTCCATCTCGGCCAGCGTGGCCATCAACGGTCGTTCGAGATTCCAGTACAGCTCCCACAGCCCCTGCTCCTTCAACTGGGGCTCGATGATCTTGGCCAACTTCCAGGTCACTTCGGCGGATTCACCCGCCTTGTCCGTAGCCTTGGTCTCGTCGACCTCAAACATCTGCAGTTGCTTTTTTCCCTTTGCCGCAGGCTCCTGGGTGGAACTCAACTCGCGATGCAAGTGTTTCCGGGAGAGCTCTCCCAGGTCATGGCTGCGGGCTCCCGCATCCAGCAAGTAATCCCCGATCATCGTGTCGAGGCCGAGGCTTTCCAACTGGACACCATGCCGCCGCAGCACCAGTAGATCGTACTTCAGATCCTGGTTGACGATTGTGTGAGTCAGCCCTTCGAGGACCGGCTTCAATGCTGTCAGAACCGCAGTTCCGGAAAGCGTTGTTGTCCCACGTGGACCATCGACGGGGAGGTAGTACCCCGCTTCGTTCTCCCAGCAGAACGACCAGCCGACAATTTCGGCGACCATGGCGTTCGGACTGGTCGTTTCCAGATCGAGGCAGAATGTCGGCTGCTGTTTCAGCATCGACAGGAACGCTTCAAACTCGGCGATCGTCCGAATCACCCGCCAATCGCGGGCGACCGGCACCGCCTGGATCACCTGGGTCTGGGCCAGTTTTGTCTGAGCTTCATTCGCCGCCCGGCGAAAACCATAGTCCTTATACAACTCCAGAAGTTGGTCCCATTGGGGCTCCTTTAGCCGGGCCGTTTCCCAATCCAACTCGATCGGCAAGTCGCGGTTCAGTCGTACCAGTTCACGGCTCAGGTGGGCTTTGTCCGCGTAGAGCTTGAGGTTTTCCGAGACCTTTTTCCCCTTCACTTTGTCGGCGTTCGCCAGCACCTCCTCCAGCGTGCCGAACTCCTGCAGGAGGGCCGTGGCTGTCTTGGGGCCGATCTGCGGAACACCCGGTACATTGTCCACGCTGTCGCCCACGAGTGACTGAAAATCAACCACTTGTTCGGGCCGCACCCCCCAATCTTTCATCAGATCGTCCGCATCGTACAACTGCTTCTTGCGGATGCTGTAAACCTTGATCTTGTCATTGAGCAGCTGGCGGGCATCCTTGTCGTTGGTGACCATCCGCACGTCCATCCCGGCAGCGGCCCCGCGAGTGGCCAGGGTGGCAATCACATCGTCCGCTTCCCATCCATCTACGGTCACTACGGGAATATTAAAGGCTCGAACCAGGTCCAGAACCAGCGGAATCTGCAGCTGCAGGTCCACCGGCGGGGCTTCGCGGTGGGCTTTATACTGGGAGTAAATTTCGTCACGTTTACCCGGCCCCTTCGAATCCATCGCAAAGATCAGATGCGTTGGCTGTTTGTCTTTACGGAGGTGTTCGATGTCTGCGTTGATGCCAAACAGGGCGTTGGTAGGCTGTCCGCGAGTGCCGGTCATGGGCTGCCGGATGGCGTGAAAGACCTGAAATACCAGTGACAGGGTGTCGACGATGTAGAGCGTATCGCTCATGACCACTCCGAAGGCGATTGGGGCCGAACAGCGGGGAAGGATAAACGATTGCCCCTGAGAAATGCGCCGATGGCGTCCTATCTTCCCTCGGAAGGAGCCATCCTCTAGCATCCCGGCTTCACATCCTCCCCCACACACAAGCGGGACCGACGCCTTGGAGGAGCTTTCGATGCACCGCGACGTGGCGGTCGCGGTCCGGTCCCCACAGGTTCAGGAGTTTTTCCGAGATGGCAGAGCAAAAGGCCACCAATATCACTTGGCACGACCACCGCGTGTCCAGCGCCGATCGTCAGACACTCAACGGCCACAAGGTCGCTGTGCTGTGGTTCACCGGTCTGAGCGCCGCAGGTAAGAGCACGGTTGCCAACACCGTCGATCACAAGCTGCACGCGCGCGGCATTCACACCTACATCCTGGATGGAGACAACATCCGGATGGGTCTGAACAAGAATCTGGGCTTCAATGACGCGGACCGGACGGAAAACATCCGCCGTATCGGCGAAGTCGCCAAGCTGTTTTCTGATGCCGGTCTGATCGCCCTGACCGCGTTCATCTCCCCGTTCAAGGCTGACCGAGATCAGGTTCGCTCCCTGTTCAAGAACGGCGAGTTCCACGAGATCTACGTCAACGCCTCGCTGGAGACCTGCGAGAAGCGCGATCCGAAGGGGCTGTACAAGAAGGCTCGCGCGGGCGAGATGAAGAACTTCACCGGGATCGATTCTCCGTACGAAGCTCCGGAAAATCCCGAACTGGTTCTCGATGCCAACACTCGCAGCATCGATGAACTGGCTGACGATGTGATCGCCTATCTGGCCAGCAAGGGCCTGTTGTCGGCGTAAGCCATTGCCATTCGAGTCTGCCACCAGGACCGGTTCGAAAGAGCCGGTCCTTTTTTATGAGGTGACCCGAACTGCCGCACCGTTCAGAATTCGAGCATTGAATATCTGCCGTTGGCGACTACATACCTGATGGGACAGATCGGATGGGTCTGCCCGGCGATCAGGCTGGCTTTCGATAGCGTGTCCCGGCTGATTCGACGAACCCGATCGGAGACGTGACAGAGCTTTAGACCCCGGTGTACAGGGCGTCGATGACATCTCCGTTGAGGAGCCGGTTGGGACGCCCCAGCGGATCAAGCAACTCGGCATGTTCGTCCACGCCTAGCGCCTTGTAGATCGTGGTCAGCACATCGGCGGGAGTCCACGAACGGGACACCGGGTAGGCCGCCTGGGCATCAGACTGCCCCAGAACCTGTCCCCCACGCACACCGGCCCCAGCCATCAGCCCCGAGTAGACAAACGGCCAGTGGTCGCGACCCGGCACGGTCTGTCCTGGCAGGGTCGAGATTCGCGGTGTACGGCCAAATTCACCCATCACGACCACCAGCGTGTCTTTCAACCGTCCGCTGGCCTCGAGATCGGTCATCAGGGCCTCCAGCCCCTGATCGAGTTGTGGCAACAGCTGGGTCTTGAGACGGCCCCAGTTGTCAACGTGCGTGTCCCAAGTTTGCACAATCCCCATCGCGGCCTGAATGATGGGGACACCGGCCTCGACGAGGCGGCGGGCCAGCAGGAGTGACTGGCCAAATTTCGAACGTCCATACCGATCGCGGGTCTCCGCCGATTCACTGTGGATGTCGAATGCCTTGGTGACCTGGGCTGAGGTCAGCAGTGAAAATGCGAGCGACTGCTGTTCTTGAAACCCCGCCGCGCGGCCGCCCATCGGGTTTTCGCGTTCCAGCACCGAGGTCAGTTCCCGCCGCGATACCAGCCGCAAGGGCGACACCTCTGCCGGCAGAGTCAGGGCATCCACCTTGAACTGAGGATCGTTGGGGTCCTGGTTGATTTGCCAGGGGTCGTGCTTCATCCCCAGAAAGCCGGCATACTGACCTGGCCAGGTCAACGGCCCCTCAATGAAATAATTCGGCAGCGAGACCCCGCTGGGGACTCCATCATTCCGCGGCTGCAGGTAGTCCAGTACCGAGGCCATGTTTGGAAAGTCACTTCGCGATTGCACACGATCCAGATCGCTGCCTCCACGCGGTACGGGGGTGGGACGCCCCGTCAGTGCGACGTGCGTCGCCAGCAGGTGGTTTCCTTCGACGTGTGTCAGCGTACGAATCAATGACCAGCGGTTCATCATCCGAGCCAGACGCGGCATATGCTCACCGATCTGCACTCCCGGGATCGCGGTGTCGATCGCTCCAAACTCTCCTCGAATCACATCGGGAGATTGCGGTTTGGGATCCCACATGTCGAGCTGGCTGGGCCCCCCGCTCAGATGAACCCAGATCACCGACTTCGCGGGGTGTGCCGACTCATTCGCCCGGAGCGTGGTGGGCAGAGCTGCTCCCAGAACCCCGGCGGCTCCCACTTTCATCAGTTCGCGTCGTCCGATCGAGAACATCCGCTCGCCCTCTCAAATCCGCTGGTAATCTGTTGCAGGGACTCAGGTTGTCGCTTCTGCACCCTCCAGTTTAGCTCGACGAATCCAGGTCGGGAAAGGTCTAATGAGGGTTATCCATCCATATCGGCTGATTTCTTCAGGGGATCCAGAACACCCCTCGATGGGCCGGTTAGGCGTACCGATCCGTAAAATGCAACAGGGGAGCGTCTGGCGACTCTCCCCTGGATGCGTTTGCGGATAGGTACAGACGACTCACTCGGACTTTGGTTCCGCAGGGGGCGCTGGCTTTTCCTCCGCAGGAGCTGGGGGCTCGGCGGGCTTGGCTCCGTCGGCGGGCGGGCTACCTTCCGCAGGCTTTTCGGCCTCGACGGGAGCCCCTTCTGCAGGCTTCGCAGGTTCAGCGGGCGTTTCCGGTGTGGCAGCTTTGCCGCCCTGAGGCTCTGCCTTCATGGGGAGTTTCGGAAGATTCGGCAACTCGGGCAGCGGTTCACCCGGAGCGGGCGTATTCGGCTCTTCCAAGTCTTCGGGTTTGACTCGCAAGTCCTCGAACAGATCTTCCGAGATGACGTAGTACCAGTCCGCGAACCGGGCATTCAGCCGTTTGGCTTTTTTCTCCCCTTCCGCGACCTTCTCGTCGTACTCCTGCTTCTTGATTTTGAAGACGCTCATCTGGAAGTTGTATTCCTCCAGAGCCTTGTCATAGGCTGCTTTGGGATCGGTCTTCGGGCCTTCGGCGGGTTTTTCGCCGTCGGCAGGCTTGTCGGCTTCCGGCACCGCGGTGGCATCTTCTTTTAGCGGCTCGGGCTTCACGGGCTCGACCGGAGCTTCGCCAATCACTTCCGGGTTAAACTGAGCCGTGATGAATACAAAGCGATTCTTCTTGACGCCCTCGGCGGGCTCTCCCTGCGGGTTGTCGGCTTTGGGCGGACTGGCGGTGGCAGCTTCCTTTTCGCTTCCGATTTCCACTTCGACATCCGACCCGGTGAATACCGACCCGAAACGCAGAATGTAAGTCACCCCGTTGAAGGTTGAGACAATCAACTCACCTTCATTTGACAACAATCCTTTACCAGGAATGAAGTAATACCCGCGGGCGGCCAGACTATCGAGATCCGACTGAGTGACCTTGAGGGTATCGCTTTCTGACAAGCTGGCACTGAGTCCTTCGGGTTTCTTGCGAACCCCTACAATTTTCAGATCATCAAACGCCGTCAACATCGAGTTGATGACGCTGGTCTTGGGCTTTTGGGATGTCGTATCGAGATCAGCGATCGTCCAATCCTCGGTGGCTGAATCGCGTTCGATCAGCGACTTCGGTCCATCGGCAAATTTCTTCTGAACGATATCGACAGAATATCGGTCCAGAACGATCGCTTTGACATCATCCCGTCGCAGGTCAAGCAGATCGGGCTCGATCCAGTCTCCGAACTTCGTGGACAGTTCGATCTTTAGTTCGGACAGGTAGAACCGCTCTTCGTCCGCACGACGAACGTAATAAGTATTTCCCGGACCGGCCTTTTTATTGCCGATGACGTAATCGACCAGGACTTTGTCCTTGTCTTTCAACGTGATCCGCTGGCCGCGACCTTCGGTGTCCCCTGCGGACTCATCCAGGGGGTCGAGCAGGTTATGCTCTTTGTGAGCCTCTTTGGTGCGTCCCGCGAGGCTGCCCCGGGTGATGCCAATGACGCTGGCTGCGGTCGTCTTCAGACGATCCTTACCATCGGCGGGGTAGTTGTTGTGCGACGGAATCCGCCACGTGCCATCCTTGAATTCCACGCTGAAGGTGCCGGTCTTGGCGGCTTTCTTGTCGAAGACCGCCACCGAGAGCGAGGTCGCCTTGCCAGGATCCCGAAACTCGGGGAAGAACTCTTCCCCGATCCCCTGACTCCAGTCGACCTCTTTGGGACGGCTCGACCAGTGCGTGAAACCCGCCACGCCGGCCGACAACACGGCGGCGACGAGGAAGACCAGTGTCCGTTGAATCGAAGTCATGGCTGGGACTCGACGAGTGAATGTAGGGGGCGAACGGTTTCCGAAGGGCACATACCGCTGGATCTAGCGAGAAACCAGTCGGTCGCTGGAGATTCCGCTGTCTTCGTTCAGCACGCGATAGATCAGCACAACCATCCCCATCAGAATGGCGGGCAGTGGGCAGAGCAGCATCAATCGCATCCAGACGCCATTCTCGATCGCTTTTTCCTTGTTGTTCGACTCAATCCGGGCTGTCCGGATGGCTGAGGCTTTCGCCCGGTCGATTTCCTTTTGGGTCAACTCCAAGCGACGATTCTCGGCTGCCGCCCGTGTTTCAAGGATGGTGATCTTGGTGACTTCATCCAATTCTTTATTGTTCTTGATCTCTTCCAGCACCTTGTCGAGCGCGGCTTTCGCATCGGCCAGGCTCTTGTCTGCTGCCTTGTTGGCCTCTTGCTCACGGGACTTTCGGATCTTGTCGAAGTCCTGCTTCTGTTCGTCCACTTTGGCGAGCGGCGTTTTTACCGGTCGACGGTTCCGCAGTCTCACATAACCCTCTTCACCCGCCAGGGCATCAACACAGTTCATAACGAACAACGAATTGTCGATTTCCAGATTCAAGAGTTGCCGCTCCGCCACGTCATACATGATGCTGTGGACGAGATCTGTGTCCGCAACATAGATCACGTTCACGCCGTTCGTCTCTGTTCCCTTGATCCGGGCGGCCAAAACGTGTGATTCCTTGTCCGGTACGCGGAGGCCGTCCAGCTTGACCTGCGGCTGACCGAACATGGACGACTCCGTGGCGTCGCTCCACCCCTGCAAGCCGGTGTTGTCGGCAGCGGTCTTCAGTAATGGAGTGAACTCCACCTTCGCCCCGCTGGCTTTCTGGATCGTTCCCGCGAAGAACGCCAGCACTTCCTGCAGTCCTGCCGTGATGGGATCCTGGGTGTTGATCCCTGATTTGCTCGCATCCGTGGCGGACTGTACATACAGAAGCTGTTTGTAGGGCAACTGCTCTTCCAGGGCCGGATGCGGATTGTGTTCGTCGAACACGACATCGTTTGGATCCCAGTCGATCCCAATCGCGTCGATCAGCGAGGTGGCCTTGCCGCCATCGGCCTTCGGTGCTCCAGGAGCCCCACCCATCCCGAACATCCCACCGCCCTGTCCCGGCTTGTTCGGCATGTTCGGTGAGTTGTCCAGACCGGTGAATACCGGCACCGGATCATCAAAGATCAAACAGGGAGCCCCGGTCTTCACGTAGTCAACCAGGTTCTTCATCTGTTCCTGAGTCAGCGATGAGGGCAACACAGCCACCAGCACGTCCACGGGATCGGCGGGGGGAGTTTCCTCGGCAGTGGGGTCCAACGATTCGCCGCTCTTGGGTGTTTCGGGCGGCTTGGCTCCCTTGACCGGAATCGGCTTGTCCGGACTCACTTCGACGACTTTGTACTGCTGCTTCAGATCCGTCACCAGCCTCCACTCGGGGTTTGGTTGGAACGTCTGCATATTCATGCCGCCGAACACCTTGGCGTCGGTCGTCAGAATGCCCACCGTCAGTTTCTTAGCCTTGGAAACGGTGCCGATGGCGCGGGTGATTTCATACTCAACGGGTGTTCCCTTCTCGAAGTAAGGCACTACCACCTGGTCAAAACCACTGCTGGCGACGACTCCGAGAAACACTTCTTCCAGAGAGAACCGGCCATCCTTTTCCGTCTGGGCCTGTCGCGGCTGAATGCCCCACTGGGAGGCTTCTTCCGCTTCCTTGCTCAGTGGCTGGACGGTGACCAGGCGGACATCCACTTGCGATCCGCCCATCTTGTCGAACTCTTTCAGGATCCCCTGAAGTTTCTTGCGAACCGGCAGGAATTCCTTGGGCACCTCTTCCGAGAGATATGCGGTAAGCATCACCGGACGCTTGGCGTCGATCTTGTTAATCACGTCCCGCGACACCGGCGACAACGAGAACTGCGATCCTCGGGTTAGGTCAAGTCGACTGCCAATCACCGAGAAGGCATACGACAGACACACCGCCACAATTGTCAGGCAGATCGCCCGGACGGCGTACTGAATCCCATTACCCGTCGCCGTCGGAGAACCCTTCCAATGCCGCCGGGCAATCATCACCGCATTCAGGTACAGGAACACCGCCGTGATTGCGATGAAATAGATCGCTCCACCCAGCGGGATGATCCCTGACGAGAACTCGGCCAGATATCCCGACACTCCCAACGGCTCGCGAACCCCCAGGGATTCAAACCAGCTGCGAACCCCGCGCAGCTCATCCACGAAGACAAACAGCGAGGCCATCAGGGCGGCCAGTACGAACGCCACGGTCGAGGAATTCGTCAGTGAGGAGGCAAACATTCCGACCGCCAGCATTGCGGCCCCCGCCAGCCAGTAGCCGACATAGGTGGTCAGCAGCATGCCGTAATCCGGGCTGCCCAGGTATTCGAGCCCCAGGATCAGCGACCCGGTAAACATCAGTGAAATCGTGTAGACACCCAGCACAGCCCCGTACTTGCCCGCCAGGATTTCACTGTCCTTCGCAGGCAGTGTGAATAGCAATTCGTCCGTTCCCTGTTTCCGCTCATCCGCCCAAGCCGTCATCGTAATGGCCGGGACGATGAACAGCAGCAGCCAGTGAAAATTCGTACTCAGCCGATCAAGAGAACAGTCGTTCTCGGCAAAGAATCGTGTGTCCATGGCCAATGCCACAGCCAGCACGACAAACGCCGTGATGAACAGATAGCCCAGCACTCCGGTGAAGTAGCTGGCGACATTCCGCTTGAGAACCGCAAGGATCACATGCAGCCGCATAGTCTTCGTCCGTTGCTTGAATCGCAGAGCCCGTCCCGGTGGATCGGCACTCCGAAGTGTGAAGGATGTGTTGCCGCCAGGTCGTCATTCCGTAGAACGCCGCCTCGCGTCCCAATCAGGCTGCCCCGCCGGTCAACTGGCGGAACCGCTTTTCCAGATCCGCTTCTTGAGCGGCCATGGCATCGACGGTGCCGTCAAAAACCAGCCTTCCGCCGTTAATCAGCAGAACGCGGTTACAGACCGCTTTGACCTCGCTCAGGATGTGTGTCGACAGCAGAATCGTTTTCGTCTTGGCCAAGTCGTGAATCAGCTCTCGCACCTGAAAGGTCTGATTCGGATCGAGCCCGCTGGTTGGTTCGTCAAGGATCAGAACCTTGGGGTCATGCAGCAGGGCCTGCGCCATGCCGACGCGTTGCCGATACCCGCGCGAGAGCTTGCTGATCGGTTTGCCCCAGACTTCTTCCAGTGAACACCGCCGGGCCACGAAATCTAGCCGTTCCGCGAGCTGCCCTGCCCCCAGGCCGCGAACCTCGCCAAAGTACCGCAGTAGCCCCTTGGGCGTCATTTCCTGGTACAGCGGACCGTTTTCCGGCAGATAGCCCACCAGTTCTGCCGCTTCCATCCGGTTTGTGGACACATCGTGCCCGCCAATCCGGGCAATTCCTTCGCTGGGGGTCAGAAACCCCGTCAGCAACTTCATGGTTGTGGACTTTCCGGCACCGTTCGGGCCGAGAAATGCCGCCACTTGCCCTTGGGGAATGGAAAAAGTCACATCCCGGGTCGCGGCAAAATTGCCGTAAAACTTGCTGAGGCCTTGTGCCTCGATCATCGCAGGTTGGCCGTTAGTCATCGGGCAGATCTCCCTTGCAGCCATTTTGGCAGTCGCTCCAGTGGGCAACCTCATTCACAAGCAACGGGCGTGCCGAAACGACACTCCCTCCAGTGGCGGAACCGCTGTTCGTCTCTCGGGACAGCTCAGTCACTATGTCAGGTCTCTTCGCAGACCTCAAGGAACCAATCCATCGAGCCTGCTGAATGTGAACCGGCGATCTCCAATCATCACCGGGAATCGTCCGCTTCCAAGGGGTCCCCCGATTGACGGAATTCGTTTTCTCCCGATATACCTGCGATCCCCCGGTGGGCAAGGTGTGTCGAACCGGGGTGTGGAAAATTCGAAGTCCGAATCTCAAAATTCGAAACAAGGTCGGCAGCTCAACGGCCTTGTTCGAGTTTCGAGCGTCGAATTTTGGATTGATTCCCCGCCCGCGTCTTTCGGAATCAGTGTGATGGCTCAACGGATTTTCAACTTCTCCGCCGGTCCGGCGGTTCTTCCGGTTCCAGTTCTGGAGGAGGCCCGCGAGGCCCTGCTGTCGTTCGGGAATACCGGCATCGGTATTCTGGAGCATTCGCATCGCGGCAAGGCCTTCATCAAGGTTCTGGAAGATGTTGATGCCCGGTTCCGCGAGCTGGCGAACATTCCCTCGAATTACAAGATTCTGTTCCTAGGCGGCGGGGCATCGACCCAGTTCTACCAGGTTCCCATGAACCTGCTGACCAAGGCCGACACCGCCGATTACCTGATTACGGGCTCCTGGGCGGAAAAGGCCAGTAAAGACGCCAAGCGGTTCGGCAAGGTCCACATCACCTGTTCCAGTGCGGATCGTAATTTTTCATACATCCCGGACACCGTCGCATACAGCGAGGCCCCCGCCTACGTCCACTACACCTCGAACAACACCCTGTTCGGGACGCAGTTCAAGGCACCTCCAACGCCTCCCGCCGGCGTGCCGATGATCTGTGACATGAGCAGCGACATGTTTTGCCGCCCCGTCGACGTCTCGAAGTATGGCCTGATCTACGCCGGGGCTCAGAAGAACCTGGGACCAGCTGGGGTGACCGTCGTCATTATCCGCGACGACCTGATCGCCCGGGGAGCGGTCGATATCCCAGCCATGCTTCAGTACCGCACGCACGCGGAGAATGACTCCTGCTACAACACCCCGCCGTGCTTCTCGATCTACGTGGTGGGCCTCGTGCTGAAGTGGATTCAGGCTCAGGGCGGACTGGCCGCCATGGAAGCCCGTAATGAGGCCAAGGCCGGTCAGCTATACGCCGCGCTCGACAACAGCAAGCTGTTTAAGCCGACTGCCGCTAAGACGAGTCGGTCGCTGATGAATGTGACATTCGTGACCGGCAACGAGGAACTGGACAACAAGTTTGTGGCCTTCGCCAAGGAGCGCGGGATGGACGGCCTGAAAGGCCACCGCAGCGTCGGTGGCATGCGGGCCAGCATCTACAACGCCTTCCCGTCCGATGGGGTGGAGGCTCTCGTGGGCGCGATGGCTGAGTTTGAGGCTGCAAATCCCCCCGCATAATGTCGTGCTGAGAGACACCCCGACCGCAGCTGACTGAGCCATCAGACAGCCTGCGGTATTTTTTCGGGGGGCACTCGATTCAGCTCGACATTCCCCATTCGGCGAAACCCGGAGTACCGGGAGCGGTCGACGAGGCGCTTACTCACGGCTCACATCCCGATTCAGCGGGGCCCTTTGCAACGCACCGTGCGCCTACGGCTTTTTATTCCCCACGCAGAACAAGTGCTTTTCACCCCGTATCAGAATGCGGTCGGCAGCGGGAACGGGAGAGCCAATGACTGACTCGCCCATGTTGTTTTCCGCCAGCAGTGCGAACTGGTCACCTGCCACGTTCGCCACAAAGACAACGCCATCTTCGCGCGGGGCATAGAGTTTGTCGCCCGCAATTAAGGGTGACGCATAGTAGTTCGATCGGTGCTCGGGGAAACGTCCCTCCCAGACCGTTTTGCCGGTCACCGGATCGATGCTGGCGACCTCGCCCCGATCCCGAACCAGAATCACCCGGCCTTTGTAGACGATCGGAGTCGGGACAAACGTCCCTACATCGTCTCGCTGCCACACATGATTCGTCGCGGTGACATCCCCGTTACCGGTTAGTCGAACGCCATGCAATCGGGGAATTCCCCGGTCGTTACGACCATACGCCACCACCACCATCTCGTTCACAATCACCGGCGTGGCAATGGCTGGCCACAGCTTGTTCCCCTCGGGATTGAAGTTTCCACAGGACCAGGTCACCTGACCATCAGTGGTCCGATGGATGGTCAAATGCTCGGCCCCCCAGACCAGAATCGATTCCAGCCCCTGATGCTGAATGACCAGTGGTGTGGCGTATCCGTGATCACACTCCACGGGCGTCGTGTAGTTGCGGGCGACTTTCCAGGCCATCTCGCCGGTCGCTTTGTTAAAGGCCGCCAGCCACGATTCTCCCTGATGCATGCGGACCATGATGACATACTTTTCTGTCAGTACCGGCGAGGTGCCATGGTCCCAGAACAAGGTGTCTTTGCCAAACCGCTCCACGAGGTCGGTCGTCCACCGCACGGAACCGTCGAGTTCCACAGCGGCCAAGGTTCCACTCTTGAAGAAGACGAACACCGCCTTGCCATCCGTCACGGGCGAGGCATTGCTACCCGACCCGTTGCGGTGTTTACCGGCGTTTTCCGGGCCAAAGGCCGTGCGCCATTTCTCGGCCCCCCGTGTGTCGTAACACAGCAGGGCATCCTTCCCTTCGGTGGGCGAAGTCAGGTAGATCCGATCCTGCAGCAAGATCGGCGTCGAACATCCCTTGCCTGGCAAGGCTGTCCGCCATTGATAATTTTCCGCACCGAACTGATCCGGGTAATGCCCCGTCTCAATACTGCCATGGTCCCGTGGTCCGCGCCATGATCGCCAGTCCGGAATCTCCGCAGCCCCACCCGATCGGGCCATCAGGAACAGCCCCATCACCACTGTCAGTTGAATCATCTGCCGCATGGCTGTCGAGCCCCTGAGAGTCATGAATGAAACCTCGCAAAACCAGTATATCTCGGTGGTACATCGTGCGGTACACCCCGGCCCGGGAGGTAGCTTTGAACGGATCACAGTGTCACGCTGATGGCCGGGTACACCAACCCGAGATGACTCCCTGAGACGGCCCAGTGGCCAGCCCCCTTACTCCGTGGCCAATGCCGCATTGACCTCGGAACGCAGTCGGGCCAGGTCGGCGGTCATCTGATTCAGTGGCGTTGACTGGCGAAGTTTTTCCTCGCAGATGCCCGCAGCTGTGGTAATGAGCGGGAATCCATAGTTGCTGGCGGTCCCTTTCAGGCGGTGAGCTGTCTTGCAAAGCTCGTCGCTGTCGCCCGCCGCTTCGGCATCTTCCAGGGTCTTCAGTTGTCGCCGGAGTGACAGGCGATAGCGATCCAGCAGCGCGGCAAAGCTGGTGCTTCGGAGGGCGGGATCGGGAGTTGTTTCAAGGTTCGGAGGAGGATTCAATTCCGGGGCGGGCGGAGATGCGTGCTGATCGCGCACCTTCAGCAGTGAGGCGATCAGCGTCGCCCGCAGGACCGGCTTCGTCACAAACAGATTGCAACCCGCTTCCAGGCAACGGGCTTGATCCTCGGACATGGCAAACGCCGTCAACGCAATGATCGGCACCGAGATCTGTTGCCGGCGCAACTCGCGGGTGGCCTGGTATCCATCCATCACGGGCATCTGCATGTCCATCAGCACGACATCAAACGCCTGTCCGGACTGAGCTGCTCCCATTACCGCATGAACGGCTTCACGCCCATTGCCCGCCACTGAGATGTGCAACCCCAGGGGGTCAAGCATGTGCATAAAGATCGACACATTGTCCGTGTTATCCTCAACCAGCAGCAGCTTTGTTCCCCGCAGCAGCCTTTCGTCATACGTCGAGTTCGGTGTCAGCGGAAGGGCGTTTCCCGAGTTGCCAGGAGATTCGCTGGTCGTTTCCGCGAATTCGACCGGCAGGATCAGTGTAAACCGGGTGCCACGTCCGGGCTGAGACTGCAACTCGATTTTGCCACCCATCAGTTCGGCTAATCGTTTGGAAATCGCCAACCCCAGTCCGGTGCCGGGGACGGGGTTTGTTTCCTGATGCAGCCGTTCAAAGGGTTGAAACAGACGCAGCATCTGCATCGCGTTCATACCGATACCGGTATCGGTCACCGAAATTGACAGTGACTGAGTCACTCCCTCGCTCGAGAGATCAGGCCACTTGAGGCCGATACGGATTTCACCCCGTTCCGTGAATTTCACTGCGTTGGACAACAGATTGGTCAAGATCTGTCGCAGGCGAGTCGGGTCCGACAGTATGGGACGCGCTGGTCCCGGCGATGTGTCGATCCCAAATCCGAGCAGCTTTTCGGACGCCAAGGGCCGGAACATGCTGGAGACTTCATCGATGATCGACAATACATCACAGGGGCGGCGCACGATTCGCAGCCGCCCGGCCTCGACACGGGAGAGATCGAGAATGTCATCCAGCAGCATCCCCAGATGGCGCGTGCTATGCAGAATGCGACGAGCCCATCTCACGTCCTGACTGGAACGATTCTCGGGGGTCGCCAGCAGATCGGCGTAGCCGGTAATGGCTGTCAGTGGGGTCCGGATTTCGTGGCTCATGTTGGCCAGGAATTCGCTTTTGGCCTGGTTGGCAGCTTCGGCCTTCCAGCGGGCGAGTTCCAGTGTCTGTTCGTCGCGGTACCGCTTGAGAGCGATCCCTGCCACATTTGCCGCCATTTCCAGAAAGGCCTTCTGGTCCTCCGCAGGGGCTGTCGGATTCGACAGGGAGATCACAAAACTGCCCACGATATCGAGCTCGACGCGAATGGGATGTGACCAGCAGGACTGCACACCGTATTCGCGAGCGGTCTCACGCAGAGGGGTCCAGCGTTCATCGGACAGGCAGTTTTCGACATAGATCGGCTGTGGTAACGCGAACAACTCCCCGTGGGATTCAATCGCCGTCGAAAGTCCCGTGACAAATTCCGGTGGCAGACTGGGACCGCTGATCAGATCCAGCCCGCGATGGGCTGCATCGAACTGCAACACGAACGCTCGGCTATTCTCGACCGCAGCCTCGATCATGCCACAAAGATGATCGAGAATTTCTGACAGCGGGCGTCCGGTGGCGACCTGTTCCAGAACCTGTCCCTGCATTCTCAGGCGTTGCTCACTTCGGCGGCGATCCGTGATCTCCGATTCAATGGCGATGAAGTGAGCCAACTCGCCCGACTCATTCCAGACCGGCTGGACCTCGATTGCCACCCAGTATTTGCGTCCCGACTTGGAATAATTAAGCACCTCGACGCGGAATGGAACTCCCGCCCCCAACTGTTGCCGCATGAACTCGATCGTGGCTGGGTCCGTCTCGGGCCCCTGAAGCAGGTCGCCGGGAGTCTTCCCACGGGCTTCGTCGGGGGTATACCCCGTGAGTCGTTGAAAGCCCTCGTTGAAATATTCGATCCGCCCCATCGCATCGGTAATCAAGACGGCGTTGTCTGTCCGCGAGGCGACCAGGGCCAGTGTTCGCAGCTCTTCCTCGGCCCGCCGTCGCAACAGCTCCGCCGTTGCTCGTTGTGCAAACATCCGCAGGAGCGTCTCGACATGGCTGCGAATCGGAATGGGACGATCATCTCGAACGCACAATTGTCCCAGCACTGTCCCGCCAGCATCAACCAGAGGCACGCAGAGTTCGTGGTCGTTGAGGGGCTTCAGCAGGTCAAACTGTTTCTCCGGTGCGGTTGCAATGGGCCATTGCGCCAGGGAACGAACCGGGATCAAAGCGTCCCCCGTCAATTCGTTGACCACTACGGAGCGAACTCCCAGTGCTTCCGCCAGTGCTTGGGTCAGGGCTTCGAAGAACTCTCCGCCCGTCAGTCCGGCGGTCTTCTGAACGGTCTGCTCCAGGACTTGATAGGTTCGGTGGGAAATGGTGACATCGCGATAGTGCCAGAGATGGCCGAGATAGGATTCCTGATAAAAAATCGGGATATAGTCTCGTTCCAGAACACGGCCATCTGCCAGAATCAGCAAGTCGCCGGTGACCACCTCCCGACGAGATACGATGTGCTGCAACTGGTTCAGGAAACTATGGGAATCCGTAAAGAGCTGACTATTCTGTCGGAGCACTACCTCACTGTTTAGACCCGTGAGCAGAATCGGATCCGTCCGCATTCCAAACAGGTCGCAAAACCGCTGGTTGGCCAGTACGAGCGCTCCGTTCTCGTCTTCGACCAGGACCCCCGCCTGGAGATTATGAATCAACGTCTCGAACCGACTGCGAGCCATGCTGATACGATGCTCGCTGACCTTCTGCTCGGAAACATCACGGGCATACATACAGTGATATTCGCGGCCCCCGAAGGAAATGAAGTTAGTCTTCACTTCCACGGAAAGTGTGGTTCCGGACCGACTGCGAAAATCCGCGTCGAATTTCAATTGGATGCTGGACCGTAACTGGGCGTGATACAACGGCCAGTGGACCCGTGATACCGACAAATCAACGTCAAAATAGGTTCGCGAGAGAAGTTCGTCACGCGGGTATCCCAGTAGCTGGCATGCGGCGTCGTTCACATACGCAATCGCCCCTGTATCATCGAGCCAGAAAATTGCGTCCCCCGCGCGATCGACGGCAAATTGTGTTAACAGCAGCTGTGACTCTGCCCACTTGCGTTCATCGATCTCGGATTGCAACTGAAAGTTGGCTGCGGAAAGCAGCATGGTCCGTTCAACCACGCGTTCTTCCAGGGAGTCATTCAGACCTCGCAGCTTCTCGTTGGAGTCGAAGAGTTCCCGGCTCTTCTTCTCCAGAAGTTGTTCCGCTTCGATTCGGGCTCGTTTTTCGCGTTCGAGTCGGCGATGCAGCAGCTCGATCTCTTCCATGTCGAGTGGTCCTGATTGGATTAAATACGTTGCAACTCAAACCGGACGACTGTGCCTGTGCCATTTGACAGATCTTCCCGAGTCACGCGGACCGCCTCTCGAAAATGACCAAAGCATCCGCGCAGCAGCCCCTCGGCCAGATCGCCCAGGGCCCGTTCCGACCGGTAGATTAAGACCAGCTGGTCGCCCCCTTTTCGGATATGGGTGAATTTGGGAAGCTGGGCGTCCGGATACAGCTTGCAGACCTCTGTGTGAATCTCGCCATCCACGCTTTCGATCAACGAAAAGGCATCCGTCACGTGGGCGACCAGTTGGGCATAGGACCGAGCCAGAACCCCAAAGAGATGATGCACGAAGCTCAATAGCAACTCGCTCACCGAAAGGCCCGTACCGGTACTCAACTGACTCAGAATGGCCATCAGCTCACGATGGTCATACGTTCCCACGGCAGTGTAGGCCCCCCCGGTGGCCAGTTGGGAATTCATGATGGCCTGGTCCACTTGTGAGGCTCCGAATTTCAGCTCGCTGAATTCCAGGAATTCGGTAAACACGATTCCTTTCATGGCCCTCTTTCTGTGCTGGCAGTGTGTTCGGCATCATCCGTGTGAAGCCGCAGGCGAGCACCATAATCGATTGGCCACACTAGCGGGAATCCTGGTTGTCTCGCCTGCGAAGGTCGGGCAATGTCCGAAATTCACGCCACTGTCCCCGCCGGGGGCTCCAGGGGCGATCTCGGCGTGGACTGCGGACTGGAGGGGGCCTTCCAGGGGTCGTTCTCTAACCGGCGGTTCCATTCCCGCAGCAGATCGCGAATCGACCGCACTGCCGACAGAAACCCCCCGGGACGGGGTTCGCTCTGCGAACGCGTGGCGAACGATTCGACAATCTCCAGGAGTCGTGACACTTCCTCGGTATTCGACTTGTCAAAGGCTCCATCGCAACCCGCGTTGACTAGCCGTTTGAGAGTCCCATTGTCCAGACGCGCCGAGAAGGCGACGATCAGGGCCTGCGAGTGCTCAGTTCGAATTGCCTCGGCCAGTTCCCCGGCCAGGGACTTGCCATGAAAATCATTGTCGATGAAGTACATGTCGAAGTCACCGGTCACGCTCGGCGACAACCGCAACTCGATTTGCAGCTCCGGAAACCGTTGCTGTAATTGAAACGCCAGCCATTCGGCGGCATCCTGGTCATCGTCGATGACGAGGGCTTTGAGAGTCTTGTTCATGGGTGGTCTCCATTTGAAGGGAATGGCGGTGGGGCGATTGTGGAACGCTATGCGGTCAGGGTTCCGTGGGTGGATTCGGCCAGAGTACGGCGGAAGTCATCCACCAGAAGCGGATCACTCGACAGAGCCCCGTTGAAAACCGTCCATGCCCGATACGGGGCCAGACGGTTCAAATCCTTGAGTGACGGCTCCACGAAGCTGGGCAACTCACCGGCTGGCACAACACAAAGCACCTGATCGGCCAGGGCCACTCCCAGTCGCGCCGTCAATCGCTCGGGCAGGGGGCCCAGGTCGAGAATCACAAGATCACAGAGTGAACGCAGCTGATGCAGCAGCATTGCCAGGGGGCGATGCGAGACGTGAGCATCCGACAGTTGTTGACGGGCTCCAATAGGGAGTGTTCGCAATTCTCCCACAGCCGCTTCTTTCAAGGGGGCGGTCAGTTTGCCTTCCAGCAGGGCCTCCCGAACTCCAGGAGAGTGGATGGCCTCCAGGCGTTCCGTGATCTGCGGATTGTTAAAATCCGCATCGACCAGGATCGTCTTCATCGTGGCTTCCGAGAAGGCTTTCGCCAGCGCGATTGCCACGGTCGTACACCCGGAGCCGCGGCCAGCCCCGGTTACCGCCAGAATCTGTCCCCCGGGAGTGGCTCCGGACAACAATTGCAGTTCGACTCGCAAGTGTTGAATCGCTCGCAGAAAATGAACTTCCACTTCCGGGAATTCACTGGAACTGGCGGGCAGAGCCCCTAACACGGGAACGCTGGAACTCAGTTCATCGCTGTAGCGATAGCGTCGAAAAACTAGTCCATAGAGCACGGTCAACGCGACGCCTGCCAGCGAACCAAATACGCCGCCCGCTCCCGCAAAGGCCATTCGTTTGTCGGTTACAGGAGTGGCCGAGACATTCCCTCGCGACTTCACCTCCACGGTACCCGGCAGACTGTGTCGGCTTTCCACCCGGACCTGTTCCAGTGCCCGTCGTGTTTCATCCAGCAGGATACGGGACTCATCCCGCTCTTTGCGTAGAAATTCCAACTGGACCAGACGCTCGTTCAGATCGCGGGCTTCTCGCTGCAGATCATCTCGCCGGGTGATGAACCGGCCACGCAATGACTTCAGGTCATCCACGGTCTCCGCCTTGCCTCCACTGCCGCTGCTGGTCAGGGTTCCGGATGTTCCGAGGGTGGCCAGTTGCGATCGCCGGTCTTCAATCGCTGCGTCAATGACCTCAATACGGGCTTTCGTCTCTCGCACGGCATGATGTTCCAGAGCGTGCTGGGTTTTCAGCACTGCCAGATCGGCGGCGATCTTGCTGCGTTCAAACAACATGTCGGCCATCGCATGGTCGAGTACCAGCAGGCGTTTTATCTCGGCGTCCCCGATGTCCACGTTATTGGCTGCATCCGCCGCTTCCTTCGTCGCAATGGTCAATTCAAGGTCGGAAATCCGCTGGTCGACTTCCTCCGCCTGGGAGATCTTGCGGGTGTGGGCCATCCCGATTGATCCGGTGCCGTACTCGCGTCCTACCTTGAGAACCTTCTCGTCAAAATCGTTAAGGCGTTTGATGAGTAAATGCTCTCGTTCGGTCAACTCCTTCTCTCGCACGACATCATTCTGTCGAAGCTGCTCATCGTGCAGTGTGGCGTATGCCTCCAGAACTGAGTTCAGCAGGACTGCTGCGACCACCGGGTTTTCGTCGGCGGCGGTGACGGTGATCAGTCCGCCCTTTTTGTCCACCGCCAGGGTTTTTTTCAGAGTGCCCGCTCCGACGACTCCCGTTGGCCATTCCAGATCCTGCATCATGGGCAGTTGTATGGCCCGTTCCATCACGGGCATGCTGGTCAGGTATGCCAGCTCGGCAGCAACGAAGGCATCAAACAACCGTAATCTCGAATCATCGTTGTCGCTGTAAAGGATGTTCTGCTTATTCGGAAAAACCTGGATCGTGCCTCCGCTGACATAGATCGGGTGTTTTGAGTGATACCCTCCGAGGGCTCCGGCCGCTGCCAGCAAAATGGCCAGCGGGATGGCAAACTTCCAGCGTCCCCGCAAGGCACGCAGAACAATTTGAACGGGGTTCACGGCCTTGACCGGTTCCTCACCGTCCGGGCTCTCGGTCTGGTGATGGCGAATGGAATGATGCATCGGATCAACCGCCAGAACCGCAGTCCCGAGAGCGGGGTCGGATGTCGCATCAGGGCAGGGCATCACCGGAGAGGAATTCGACATGGGGCTGGCGTCTAAAGCGGTTTCCGCGTTCGTCGTCTGCAAGGGCAGGCAGGTGGGAGAGCACTCAACGGGGGAGGTGTTTTAGTCGGTACATCGAGGTGGCATTCCTCGGAAACCAGTCTAGCAGTGGGGTTCCATGGTGCGGGAAGTCAGGTCCCGTTCCCAAGCCACGGAGCGATCAGCACCTGGCCGGGAACGCCACCATGTGAGCACCACCACAGCGGCATAGACCGGGGCTGCCAGCCACAACCACGGACGCACAGCGATCCGCATAACCAGTTGCCCTCGCGTTCCGACAGTGGGTTGCTTGAGTTCGGGAAACTTCTGGATCAACTCCCGCGTACCACGACGGCTACGAGTCTTGATACGAATCAGGTCGCCCAGCGTTCGCGGAGGCGTCACCTGGATCGTGGTTCCGGGGACGGTGGTCCGCTCCTGGTCCGAGAACTTGCGACGGACGTATTCGTCGTCGGCTGTGATGGGAGGGAACTCACCCAGCCGGGCGTGCCCCTCTTCACTGACCGCATAGAGTCCCGCTCCCAGTCGACCGTTGTCGAAGTACGGCTGCTGCTCCCAGACCGAATAGAACGCCCAGACAAACCAGTTGCAGCGTCGCAAATCCCATTCAATCGCGGGAGAGGCGGCCAGGCAGGTCCCACTCCGCAACAGATCGGCGGTGCGACGCAGTGCCTCAATCGAGATCACCACATCGGCGTCCAGATAGAATCGGGGAAATCCTGTGGCCGCTCGATCTCCCTGGTTGAGCGCTGCAATCTTGGAAGAAGTCGTCGTTTCGACGACCAGTACCTGACCGCCGAATGAGGAGGCGATTTCCGCAGTCCGATCGGTGCAGCCGTTACAGGCCACGATGATCTCCAGTTCATTGTCACGGGCCCCTCGGAGCAGGCTTTGCAGGCAGCGTCCGATGACGGCCTCTTCGTTGTGGGCCGGGATGACGATCGACATCTCCGGTTTTTCCGGAAGTTCGAGTGAGAACATCGGCATTGTCTTCGCGAAGCGATCCACAACGGGCAGGGGCTCGGCTTTCAGGGTCTCAGCGGGCATGGTGGGTTTCCTCCGGGGTACCGTGGTTTGGTGTTTTTGCGGGTGACAACAGCTGGTCCAGTTCCGACCGTCGGGCCAGGACTTCAGACTGAGACAGATGCCACCAGTTCGAGGTGGCCAGGCGGGCGGCCACTTCGGGTGGGAATCGATCGCGCACCTTGCGGGCTGGTGCTCCGACCACAATTGCGAAATCCGGGACATCCCGTGTGACCACGGCTCCGGCTCCGATGACCGCGCCATGTCCAATTCGATGACACCCGGGAGTGACGATCACGTTGCATCCCATCCACACATCATGACCAATCACCAGGCTCCCTGGAGGCAGGTCTCCACTGGTGGCGACTCCGGGGGTGGTTTCATAGAAAAAGGGATGCGTGGACAGTCGATCGAGCGGATGGTTTTGGGTGAACAATCGCACGCCCCGAGCCATGGACACGTACCGGCCAATGGAAACTCCGGGCGGAACCAGGGCGGGATCAAAGCATTCGCCGTAGCTATACGCTCCAATCGTCACTCCGTGGTAATTCGCCAGGAAGGTCCGGGCCGTGGCCGATCGCATGGCTCCCCCTTCCAGCCGCATTGCCAGGGCGATCAGCACGCGGGCGACCCGCCAGCGCCGTTGACAGTTCAGCACGCGATAAAGCCAAAGCAAGAACGGTGCCAATGACGACCGCCGCAGTTCTGAATTTGCCGCAGCGCTCTCGCGCGACGATTCGATACCCGTCAGCGGTGTGGGAATTACCGAGCCACTCATGAGCGAGTCCTCTCGCGATCACGGCATACGGTCTCGATAAAACTCCGCAGATTGCCGATTAGCTCCGGTGAAGCTTCGGACGAGATTCGATTCGCAGGGGTGGTACTCTCAAACTGATCGAGCAGAGTCGATAGCTCGGACTCATCTTGAGCGACCTGCACCATCCGTCGCGAACCAAACCGGTTCGCCGTTGCCAGCTGGTGATCGTTGCGATGTTCTCCACAGCTGGCCTTTCTCGGCAGGACGAAGACGGGCTTTCCGATTTCCAGAGCTGAGAGAATCGTCCCGATCCCGGCGTGAGCCACGACGAGGTCGCACTTCTCCAGGTGACGGCGAAACTCGGCGGGAGGCATCATTCGCTTCCAGTGAAGATGCTGGGGGACATAGCTTCCCTCTGCGATTTGAGCGACGATTTCGCCACGAGGGGCAATGGCCGCCCATTCATCGACCGCTCGAATCAATCGGTCAAACGGCAATTGAGTACCGACAGCGACGAAGATCATACGACGGCCCCCCAAAAGTGTGGTCCCGCAGGCGTGACGGGACCATGTACGACTTGGTGATTGGTGGCCAACTCCGCCCACTGCGTCAGCGTGACATCGGCGTGAGGAACCGCTAGCCGGGCGGAAAGCGATAGCTGTTCCGCATTTGCAATGCTGTCCAGAAAGATGGTTTTGGCTCCGATGAGCCTGCCAAAGCGAATGGCCCAGTATCCGGACGCCGCACCGGTGGTGATAACGATGTCTGGCTGAATTCGTAGAACAAGCCAGCCCACTCGCACCAGGAGCCACAACATTCGCAGTGGAGTCTTGGCATTGGCGTCCGGGAGCAGCCGGACCTCAGCCGGGGCCACTCCCAAGCTGTCGCACGGACCGACCGTTGCGTAGGTCACGTGGTGCCCGGCGAAGGCCGATTGCAGACGCTGCATCTGAATCCAATGGCCTCCTCCCGAGGCGACTGCCAGTATTCGTGCGGTAGGCATGTTCATCTCTCGGCTCCTGCAAGTTGTTCCGCGTGCGAGGCGATGACGTCGTGGTACAACTCCGTCATCCAGTGAATCTTGTTTTCCCAGAGTCCGATGTCACAGGCCCGCTCGCGGGCTCCGGTTGACAGTCGAGCCAGTCGTTCTGGATCGTTTGCGAGTTGTCGGACGGCCACAGCCAGATCACGGGCCAGCTGTTGTGGTTCGTTCGCCGGAACGCGGATTCCCGAGTTCTGATCTACGACATATCCCGGTCCGCCCCGGTCCGTGGTGATCACCGGTAGACCATGCCCCATCGCTTCGAAAACGACGTTCCCACTGGGCTCCCGGAAGCTGGGAAAGAGGAAAATGTCCGCTTGGCAGTAGAAGCGTTCCACTTCGGCCCGCAGCTGACGACCGTGAAATCGCACACGATCTCCAAGTTGCAACTCGTGAGCCAGTCGACGACAGGCGTCCAGATCTTCCCCGGCACCGATGGCATCGAGCGTGACGTGAGGCAGATCCTTCAGCTGCGCCATCGCTCGAATTGCATCCCGCAGCCCCTTGGTTCTGACCACACGTCCCACATAAAGAAGCCTGATTCCAGAATGTTCGCGTGGTGCAAGCCGGGGCATGAGTTGATGGATTCCGGTCTCCGCCGCCATCTCAAACCGCTGAATAGGAATCGACCGCAGCAGGTCTGCCACATAAGGTGCCACTCCGATCACAACATCCGCCTGGGCGTAACTCCTTCGCAGCCACGGGTCCATCCGCAGACGCAAGCGATCCATGTTGCGAAAGGAGGTGTACCAGGGGGCACCCCGACATTCGTCGGTAAAGCCCATCGGGGTCTCCAGGCTGCCTGCCAGCGGCCCCAGGATGAACGGCACCCCCAGTCCCACCGCCGGACAGGGATAACGCAAGGCCAGCGGTCCGATCTGATGAATCACATCAAACGAACGCCCCGCGTGCAGGGTCATTTTGATCCAGCGTCGAGCTTGTCGATAGAACCGCACATAACCGGGTTTGAGCATGCTGGAGACACGCTCCATCCGCCCTCCCCAGTGCAGGTCGGGCCAGGAAACGACTTCAATATTCGGAAGCTGTTCCTGGATGGCCTGTCGCCCGGGCCGCTGAAGCGTCAGTAGTGTGACATCGCAGTGCCGGGCGAGCCCCCGGACCCACTGAAAGCAACTCCACGATTCGCCAACGTCCGTGCCATCGCATCCGGGGGCCAGGATCAGGATTGAGGGTCGACCGTTCATCGTGCAAAGCTCTCCCGGATCGGCCACAGACTGCCAAAGTCGCGAACGACCCCGCCGAAATGATCCCGCCGTTTCCTCGCCGAAACGCTGCGTCCCACAAGGGAGGCCACGGCCCAGAACACCCAGCGAGTCATTTGAAAACTGGCCAGAATGAGCCACGCCAGCACAGCCGCCAGTCGTCCGCCATGCTTGCGATGCAGGCGGATCAAGCCATCGGTCAGCATCAGGTCACGACGATGACTGCACTGACGACTGCTCAGGCTGCCATAGTGTGTGATCGTGCCCACCGGCGAGAACCGCAGAATCCATCCGCCATTTGTAAACCGACGACACCAGTCGGTCTCTTCGCCATAACAGAAGAAGCTTTCGTCCAGCATGCCGATGTCACGAATCGCTGCAGTTCGGCAGAACATGTAACAGCCGGTGATGGTCTCCACGTCCCGCTCGCTGTTCCGGTCCCAATCGAGCATCTGGTACCGCCCCAGGAAGGCTGGCCAGCGGCACCGAAACAGGCCGCTCGACAGCAGTACCAGGTTCCACAACGTCGGATATCGACCACAGGTCAGCTGAACCGAGCCATCGCCATTCAACACTCGACAGCCCAGGGCCCCGACTTCAGGGGCCTGTTCCATGTATTCCCAGGATCTCCGCAGCACCTGTTTGTGGATGACCGTATCCGGATTGAGCAGCAGGGTATACTGGCCCGTGGCCTGGGCGATGGCCTGGTTGTTGGCCGCCGCAAAGCCGACGTTGGTCGAATTGGCGATCAACCGGAACTGCGGAAATTCGTGGGCCACCATCTCCGGTGATCCGTCCGTCGACGCATTGTCGACAACGAATACCTCGGCCTTCATCGCCCCCAGTCCGAGGGCCACCGACTGCAAACATTCGCGCAGCACATCCCGCGTGTTCCAGCTCACGATAATCACGGACAGATCGAGCACGGTCGGTATTCTCCCAAGGGGAAGAGTGCTGGTTCGCAACCGCTGATGAATGAGGTTCAGACTCTTCGGAACGGGGTAATGCAAACGCGGTGCCACTCGCAGAAAGAGGCATTAACAGGGTTGCCAGCGTCTCGTGGGATGCCGCATGCCCCGTTCCTTCTCAAGTTGAGAAGCAGAACGAGAAGAGGGGACTGGCCGCTTTGTGGACTCGGGCAATGCCAGCCAGGCTCCGGAACCCAATAGAAAGGCAAACAGACAGAACAACGCGTTCCAGTAATGCACCGTCGACCCGGCAATGCTCAAACCGATCATGCAGACCAGCCAGGCCGCCCGTGAGTTCTGCGTATCTTTCGACGGGTAATTCCTGTTCGACATGCTGACGGACAACCACAGCAACGCTCCCGCCAGAGCCAGAAACGCCGGTAGCCCGTACCGTACAGCGGTTGCTAACCAGAAGTTGTCCATGCTGCCACTGACCATCCACGATGGCCGCTCCCAATCACCCAGGCCAATCCCCAGCAGAGGGTGCCGGGCGATTTCCGCCGTCCCACAGTCAAAGATTCGAATCCGGTTGTACCCCGTCCCGGGGCTGAACGTGAAATAGGTCAGAAAGACCTTGATCGGGCTGCGATTAGAACTGAGGCTGATGACGGTCCAGATGGCGGCAAAGATCCCTCCCAGAATCGACCAGCGGCGACCGATATTGCGAGTCATCAGATCCCAGCCCACCAGAAAGATCTGAATCCCCAGTGCCGAAAACGCCCCGGCGGACAGCGAGAAGAACGTCCCTCCCAGAGTGAACATTGTCCGGGCCCACTTCGATCGAAACCGCTTGTGAGGTACGGTCAGGTAGAACGCCAGTGCAAAAGAAGACGCACAGAAGATTCCGAACAGGATCGGATGATCGAACGACCCGTAGGCCCGGTGCAGTCCCATCCGCGGCTCAATCGGCACCAGTGATGGGCCACCGAGAATGGCTCGCGAAGTCTCTCGGATAAAATGTTTTCCCGTAACGGACTCGATCAGGGCAAACCCCGACATGATCACGACGATCATGAACATCAAGCGGCTCATCGCGGCGAAATCCGCAGAGTTCCGGATATAGCATCGGCCCAGCAGGTAGGCCCCGAGAGCCTCGATAAAGTAGATCCCGCCGGTCTCTAACCCCTGGCCAACACCGGCGTAGTTGATCAGTGCCAGCATTGACCAGAATGAGTGCAGGATGACGAGCCAGTCCGCACCATGAACGGAACCGACCTTACCCGAAAATAGCTTGCGGATGCTGGCAAGAAACGACAATAGCAGCACAATTCGATACGCGGACAGCCTTAGCCCCCCCGCATTCACCGAGAGTTCCGGAGGCGTCGCCAGAGCCAGAATGAACAGTGCGGCAGGCCACGCCAGCCCCCCCAGTCCCGTTTTTTTATCCGAGGACATGGGCTAGACCTTTGTGAGACAATCCATCGGCTGCGAATTGGATTCACGGAGCCCCACCGCCGTTTCCAGCGGTGAACGCACGACGCGCTCGGGCTGATTTAGATGCCTTCGAAACACGCGTGAGATCGTTCCGGTGATCGATTGAATCCGTTCCCTCCAACTAAGCCGTCGCCACCATGCGGCGAACAACTTCATCTGCCGATGTTTTGGAGCAGCGATCCCCGCGAACCAGGAAGCGGTGACGCGTCCCCAGATGGTTCCGCGAGTCCGCTGTAGATGTTGTTGTGAGGCGGCGAGAACCCAGGACTCGCGACGTTCCAGCTCAAGGTATCCCTGGGCCACTGCTTCCCGGACGAGTTGCCGTCCACGTTCCGTCCGGACCAGGACGAGTGAACGTCCCGGTTCACCGGGCTGCACGGGGCGATACCAGGGATCGCCGACCGACACGTCAGCCGACTCACCGGTATGATCGGCACAGACATGGCATCGCCACTGGCGAAATTTCTGAAGTGTGTTACCCCACCCGTCTGCATAGGAAACGGAGTTCGTCACGCTTTCGCCGGTCTCGGGGTCCCGCCAGCGGGCGGTGATCTCTCCCGGCCAGCCGTGGCCACGATAGCGAATCTCTTCAATCTGACCGGGGTCTTGAGCTCCCAGTCGCCGGGCCAGTTCGATGGTCCCCTGCAACGATGGCGTGCCAGCGCAGAAGATCGCAATGGTCAGTCCCAGATTGCGATCCAGATCTGGACGCTCGGCCCGGGCCTTGGTGACGGCGGCCACATCGCAGGGCTTTCCGATGAAGACACACGGAGCGGAAGCCGCTTCAATCTGTCCAAGTTCTTCGCATGGACTGGCGGGGGAATACCGGGAACCGGCCCCACGAATGAGAGAGGCTCGGTTGTGACTGAGAACGGTCTCGTTCAGTAATGGTGCATCCTCGCGAGCCCGCACGTGCAAAGCCCCCGCCATTGCCCCCTGCTCCACGCAGTAGAGTGCCAGACCGGTGACCACCCCCCCACTTGACCCGCGGTAGCGAATCTCCGAGTCGATCGCGTTCCCTTCCCAGATCTCCAGAATCGGGCCCCATTCGTCGTACAGTTCGGGATGTCCCATGCTCGGGCGGGCGGGTGCGGCAGGCCACTCGATTCCCGGGCATAAAGCGACTGCGGCTTGCAGGGCGATGGTGTCGGACTCGGCGGACTCTATGGGTACAGGGCGGCGGGCCAGGTCGACCGTGTCGACCATCTGAAGCTTGTCAGGACACGCGAAAGCACAGGCCCCGCATCCCATGCACAGATGCGATTGAACTATCTGCAGAATGTTGATTGGATTCGAACTCATCGATCAGTTTCCCGTTTTCACTAGAGCAGGGCATCGTCCTGGTTCATGATGAACCATTGCCGCAAATCGCTGGCGAACCAATCCCCATCCCATTTGAACCAGGGTGAGCAGGGCGACGACGGCTAGAACCAGTCGTCCTGCCAGGGGCCAGTCGACTGCCTGGGTCGCTACTCCCGCACTCAACAATCCAATGGCAAACAATCCGCTCACCCGAATCAAAGGCTTGACCGACAACGAGTGGCGATGCCGTAACAGCCCGATCGATCCGATCAGGGCCATCACCTCACCCCCGCAACCGCAAGCCGTAATCGCCTCCAGCCCTCCGCCGGACATTCCAGCAACGGCAGCAGCGGCGATGCCCAGAAAGCGAAGCACATTCGATGCCAACGGATTGAAACTATCCGCCCGCGACAACGCGGCCAGGCTGGGTACCGCCCGCAGGATGCGTAATCCTTGCATCACCCCCAGCGCACTCATCACGGCGACTGGTACTGGAAACTCCGGCCCATAGAGCATTTTGATGACCGGGTTTCCCAAGGTGAGAATCCCCAGCGAAAACACCAAACCCACTCCACCCAGTATTTTAGTGATCGATTCAAGACGCTGATCGAAGGTGACGGGATCACCCTGGCAGCGCGCGAGTGATGGCAGCCAGGCGGTGGATGCGATCCGTGAGATCAGCAGTGCGGGAACCATCGTCATCTGAAAAGCAACGGCATATCGCCCCAAGTCCGCAGCGGTCGCTGAAGCGAGGACCACCAGCCGGTCCCCTTGAAAAGCGCCAAACATGATGACGCCGTTGATGGCCAGCGGCCATCCGAATCGCAGCAGCCGTCCCGCGACATCACGTCCCATTCCCAGCCGGTAAGGCCGCTGCGCCACCCCGTGTGATACCCCCACCAGTACGACCGTCTGCAGGACGCTGACCCATACCAGAACGGCGGCGCTCCTCATCCAGGGGGCTAGTAGGAATGCGGCTGCGGTCGCGGTGATCGCAGCTGACAACTCCACGATCATTGTGCGGTGAAAGTCGTGGTGCCGCTGGACCCGCTTGCTGTCGAGATGCAGGAGTCCTCGAACCAGCGGGACCACTCCCAGAGCCACCATCATTCCCACAGCATCGGGCCGATTCAAATAATAACCCACGGGCAACGCCAAACCCGCCAGCAGGACCGCTGAGAACAGCCCCCGGATGATCAGCATGGAATGGGCGGTCGACTGAAACTCTTCGCGATCCCCGTCTTCCGCTTGTACCAGCAACCGGTCCGGTCCGAAATCACTGATCATGTCCAACAGGCTGAGCGTCATCGTCAGTGCGACGGCGACACCCATTTCCGACGGCCCCAAGGCCCGTGCGAGGAGAACATTCCGGACCAGCCCCAGCCCTTCGGCACCGGCCTGTGCGGCCGCCACGTAAATAGTCGGTCGGACACGAGCCATGCTCACGAACTCCGGATCTGGCGCTTGTCGGTGGTGATCGATTGAAAAATCTCATCCAGCTGATTCCGGGCCATCCGGGTGACCGCCGGAATCTGTTTCGCCAATAGCTCTCGATCCACCTGCCGCCTCAAGAACGAGGCTTTCAATGAGGCCAGAATCGCTGCGGTATCCTGATACCGCAACTCGAAGACCTGGTGTCCCTGACCGCAGGTGGCGAACACACCGCGTGTTTTCAAACTGTACGACACGGCAGCGGTGGGGACGCCGGAACCGAGTCCTGCGATGGTACTATGCATACGAGTGCCGCAGAACCACGCGGTCTGGCCGATTAACCACTTCAGCTCGGACGGCGTCGATTCGGGTTCCGCGATGGCCACCCGTTGCTGATGCTCTGGGCTCAGTCGGTCATAAACTTTCTGAACGGCATCGGGATCCGATTCTACCTCTCCGGAACGGGTGGTCACATGCGGTACCAGAATCACCCGGACATCCGTGCTCTGAAGCAGCCAGTCGAGAAACTCATGGACCAGAAGCGGGTAGTTGGCTTTCAGTCCAAACTGCTCCGCGGCGGGAATCGGATCGTTGTAGATCAACCCGCTGATGTTCAGACCGACCACTTCGTGTTGCCGACGTTCTTCCGGGGATAGCCACCATTGGATTTTGGGTGACAGATTCCTGGGGGGGATGGCGGGCAATGCGAATGCCATATCGACCCCCTGCCGATGGCGGGCGGGATCGAACGCGTCCCCCAGTAGTTCCTTGAGGGCGGCAAAGCTGTCCGCGTCACGGGCCCAGGCCATGCGGGATTGCCGCACAATCTTCTCGGCGGTGGCCCGGGCTTCCGGCGAGCGGAACGGACCGTAAGTTTGTGGCAACAGAACCAGCGGACGTCCGGCCTCCAGGGCAATCAGCTTCGGCAGAACCACGCTGCGAAATCGCCGCTCGCCGTACAGATCGGTGAAGCTGTCACCAGCACTGACATCGTATACCGCATCGGCCTCGGAGATGTCGTGGGCTGCGGAGTTCCATCGGGAATTCAACCAGGTGGCCATGCGAATTGTCCACAGGCACTCGGTCCGATAGAGACGCCGCGAGTGGACAGCTCCCCGGAGGTTGACGGTGACCCGTTCGTTGCCGAATACCACTTGATCGGGTCGCTGACCACGACCATGATCAAACACCGTGATCTTATTCACGTTGCGGGAGTGCAAATGCCAGATCACGGAGTGACACAGCGCGGTGACTCCTCGGTTACCCGTATCCGGGCTGGCCCCAAACAGACAGACATTTCGAACTTTAGAGATGGCTTGCATAATGCCAGTTTCGAAATGCAACTCCCGTGCCAGTGCCTGTGAAGACGACTGTTCCTGGATCTACTCGATCGATACCGTCGACAGGCAGTTTTCAAACTGCGGGATTTCTCAGGTTGATAGTTCGGCGATCATCAACTTGAGACGCTGGTCTATATCTCTCACTCAATACTGGTAGCCTTTGCGTCTTCGCGGGGAAGTCGCGGACAAAATATCGTCACTCACGATCGCAGCCAGTCCGGCGATGCCATGAAGTTCCTGTGAGCGGGTTGCCGCGATGGCGGGGCCGTGGAATTCGAATCGATTTCCACGGGGGATCGCCTCCCGGCACAAAGCTTGCATGAGGCACTGTCATCGTGGTCTTGAATGGACTACGAGCGACGATGGTGACTTTGGAATCTCATCCTTCTCTTGTGACTGAGTGGGTTCATGGCTTCGTTGGAATCTCTCACACTGCGTCTCTGGTATGTCGTGCAGCGTGTCGTGGCAACACTCATGCTCGTCGCTCTCTCTCCATTGCTGCTGGGGTTGTTTCTACTCGTTCGGATGACATCCCGCGGCCCGGCCCTCTACTCTCAGGAGCGGCCGGGCCTTTATGGACGCTCGATCCGGGTCTGGAAAATTCGGACCATGAAGCCTGGTTCTGACCGCGATCAATCCAAAGCCCGAGGCGTGCAGAGCAGCGATCCTCAGGTCACCCCGATTGGTCGCATCTTACGACAGCTCAAATTCGATGAACTGCCCCAGCTGTGGAACATCGTACGAGGAGAGATGGCCTTTGTCGGACCACGACCGATTGCCCGTTCATTGTATGAAGAGTTGTGCCGGGAGATCCCGGGCTTCAATGAGCGATTGTCCGTGCGTCCGGGGCTGACCAATGTGGGACAAGTCTGCATCGAGGAAAACGCACAACAGGACCGCGTTATTGACGACTGGAAACTGCGATTCGAGTCGGAGAAGCATTACTTCCGGGGACGTTCGCCGGGGTATGACTGCGTGGTGATTACGATGACGATGCTATACATCCTGCGGAAGTTGTTGCGGGCGGTCCCCTGTCCCCGCTTTCTGCGAACGGGCCCGGCGTCCATGTAAGCCCAGTTGGGGAGAGGGTGTCTGCTCGAACCGACTCCGTCACCCATTCGTACCGTCAGGAATGCCTGGGCCACGGATCGGTGGGACGGATATTCCCGTCTGCACTTCTTGAAGACCAACTCCGGGAGCTTCCCGGAACTTCATGGCGCGAGGTTGCCCAAGAGACCGCGTGACACCTCGGCCTTTCCTTGGGTTCGGCCCGCGCGTGACCGTGGACCCGTCCCTGATCACAACATTCCGGGAAGAGACCATCTCTAAAATGGCTCTAAAAAACAAAGCGGGAGTGATTGGTATCACCCCCGCTTCATTCATTCAGATCGATATCAGGCCGTGCATCCCGGCGGAGACCTATTCGGCGTCGGGACGACGCGGCCGGTCCCCCTCGCGGGGCTGATCGCCTTCCGGACGACGATTCCCAATGCGACGCTCAAACGACGCCCGCATCTCTTCTCGGTCGAGCTTGCCGTCCTTGTTGGTATCGTTTTCGCCAAAGTTGGCCTTCATCGGTTCCGGAGCTTCCTCTTTGGAGATTGTTCCATCGCCATCCTTGTCGAGCCGTTTCCACATCTCTTCCGGGTTGAATGCGCCGCGCTGTCCGTCGGGACGAGCCTCCGGAAAATGGTCTCCTTCGCGCCGCTCGCCCTCAGGACGCGGTCGGTCTCCTTCCCGCATCCGCTCACCATCTGGGCGATCTCCCTCGGTGCGTCCGGGACCACGGCCTCCGAAGGCCGGCATTCCCATGATCTCTGAGGGATCGAGTTGCCCATCGCGGTTGCGATCCAGTTCACCAAAGTACGTTGCCGTCTGGGCGAACTCTTCTCGGCTCAGTCGACCGTTGTGATCCCTGTCGACCAAGCTCATCAGCGATGGCCCACCCGCCCCGGGACCACCGGGGAAGCCACCGCCGAAGCCACGGCCATCGGGGCGGCCTTCCCCATCGCCTCGCGGGCGGTCCCCGTCCGGACGGGGACCGTCACCCTCAGGGCGGCGTTCACCCTCAGGACGCCCCAGTTTCTGAGCCAGTTGATCGGCCTTGCTCAAGTCGATTTCTTCGGTCCCGAGTTGCCGCAGCAGCCCCTCCAGTCGTTCCTTGCCATCGGCCGGGAACTCTTCGCGGGTCACCTTTCCATCCGCGTTCTTGTCGAGTCCCTTGAGGCGTTGCAGCATCTCGCCGCCGCCACCTCCCGCACGGGCTCGCATCGATTCACCGACGGCACGCATCAACTCTTCGCGAGTCAGTTCTTCTTTTCCGACCTTTTCGAAGACCCGCATCACCTGTTGCCGGACCTCGGCGGGCATCTGATCGGGAATCTCGTTCTTCGAGACCTTGCCGTCCTTGTTCGCATCGAGCCGTTCAAACATCGCGCCGGGATCTCGCCCCCCGCGCCCTTCGCCGTTGCCGCCTGGCGGGGCTGCTTCCGGAGCCGCATCGGGCTTCATGGCAGCGGAAAACTCGTCCTTCGAAAGCGTCTGGTTGGAGTCTTTGTCACCCCGACGGAGCAGCCGTTCAAAGTGCGATTTGTGTTCTTCCCCCGCTTCATCTGCGGTGACCTGACCATCCTGATTCTTGTCGAGTTTTGTGAACAGGTCTGCCGGGTTCTCTCCCTCGGCAAAGACACTGGAGGCACAGCACACAGTCAACAGGCCCCAGCGGGACCAACGCCACGGAATCATGATTCGCTCCAGGAAACAGGAAGATCGGGGAACGCGAGTCCCGCCATCCAGTGTGCATCACACTCATGGCCAGGTCGAGTCTCATGACTATGAAACACCGTTCCCGTTTCAAAGTGTCGCACAAAATGGAAAATAATCCGGACGCGACATCCCTCTATCACAGGAGAGAGGATCGCTGGATGTCAAGACAGAATCACGGTCAACGGACACCGAATTTGGCAACCAAATTTCCTCGATTGCCCTTTCGGCAGATGTTTTGCAGAATGCTCCCGCTCTTCACGAGTCTGTCATCGCTGACACGATCTGCGGAAGTCTCCTTCCGCCGTCAGGCGATGTTTCGTCGACAGGACGTCGAACTTCTTCGTTCGGACATGGATCGCGCTCACGACCATCTACCGGATCATCTCTTCGAGTCCACGAGGCAGCACATGCAGGTAATCGAACGCGGCGTCGACGAAGCCATTGTCATTCAGGGCACCATCATCCGGGTCTTGGAAGTCCTTGATGGGGAAGTCCGACTGGCGATCTCGTCCCCGAACAATCCTCGCTATCAGGAAGTGACTCTCGTCTGTTCCCAGGAAGATGAGCAGTTCCACAACTACGACGCCATCGAAAACGAGTCGCTGGCTCACTGAGAACTGACTGGCAGGGTCTGCTCTCCGGCAGCTGGCATTCAGGAAGCTTGGTTCGTTGTGGAAGTGCTCTTAAAAGTACATCGCCAGCGAAGCCCACTGCGAGGTGGGCCGCCGAGGCGTAGGCTGCGAACGGAAGTCAGAATCTGACTGATCGAGTTCGATCAAGCCTCGGCGGTGGCCATTAACCGGTCGCCGCCCTGGGCCAAAAGCAGCTGGGCCACGGCTCGTCCAATGGCTTCTGCGTGTGCGGATGGGGCGGTCGCCTGGGCGGCGATCCGCTCGCCGCCATCGCGGCTGAGTACCACGCCGTGGAGCGTCAACAGGTCGCTGGTCCATTCGGTCAGGACTCCAACGGGAGCGTGACATCCCGCGCGGAGTTCCGCCAGGCAAGCCCGCTCGGCCCGCACCTCACTCCACGTGGGGGAATCGCTGATCGCTGCCAGTCGAGTAATCATATCGGCATCATCCCAGCGGCATTCGATCCCCAGTGCTGCTTGTCCGACCGCTGGGTAAACCTCAGGCGGGCTTAAGACACAACTGATGCGCTCGCTCCAACCCAGTCTTCGGAGCCCCGCCTCGGCGAGAATGACTGCGTCGTACTCACCTTCGTCCACTTTTCGCAAACGGGTTTCGACGTTGCCGCGAACCTCTTCGAGGAGTAGATCGGGACGCCGGTTGAGCAGCTGCGCTCGCCGTCGCAGGCTGCCAGTTCCGATCTTTGCACCGGGTTTCAGATCGGTCAGCGTTCCGGTTTTCCCCAGAGGCAGGACGAGCGCATCAAACCGGGGAGCCCGTTCAGGGATTCCCGCCAGCGCCAGCCCTTCGGTCGGCAACGTCGGCAAGTCCTTGAGGCTATGGACCGCCAGATCGGCTCGGCATTCCAGTACCGCAGCCTGCACCTCTCGTGTAAAGACGCCTTGGCCGCCCATCTGACTCAGGGCTGAAAACCGGTCGCGATCACCCGTCGTGCTGACTTCCAGAATCTCCACGACCACTGCGGGATCACCCGCTCGCAGCCGATCGGACACATAATGGGCTTGCCACAGTGCCAACTGCGAGGCGCGGGACGCGATTCGGATCGTACGAGAGGGAGTCGGAGCACTCATCGAAAAATGGCAACCTGCTGACGTGACGGGGGACCGTTGACCAATCTTCAGACTGACCCGAACGGCGAATCGTCATCTTCTCGACTGGAATGTCCTGAGAGCAAGGCTGGCGAACCATTACCGCATTCGAAGTGCGGGTGTCACAAACGCAGGCATCACTAGACTCTGAACCGGCAATGTGAGACAGAATCATTCGTCGACTACCCGGTCGGATTCAATTTCCGGAAATGGTGCCCACGACGGTGGTCGTGTAGTCCCCTTCCTGCAGCGTGCCGGGGGCCCCTGTAATAAAGGTCACGGTCAGCCGCACCTTGGCCTCACCTACCCCGTTGGCACTGACCCGTACCCGAGCATTTTCATTCCCCCGACGGTAATCGGTGGACGAACTCGCGGTCACGACACTCCATGTGGCGGGGCCCGAATCGACTTCGGTTACCACGTCCAGCTGGACATCGCGTTTGGAAGAGGGGGTCGTTGTGTGTACAAACGCTGTTTGCGTTTCCAGCAACACCGAACAGCCCAGCGGAGAGTTACACTCGGCCAGCCATGGCTGAGGAGCAAACACCACATTGGCCGTGCCCGAGCCCGGATAGGATTGAACCATGTCCCATGGGGGAGCTGTCAAAAACAGCTTCGGATTAATTAGCACCCGATAGACCTGAGTCTGGGTTTCCGACCAGGTCGGTGAATCGACGAGAACGCCCATGAGCAACAGCAGGAGTGCAAGCCGCTTGAGCGTCGGAATTCCCATGCCGATTTCCTGAGAAAGGCCCCGAAGAACAGAATCAGGTTATTCTGCTCACCCCAAGGCTACTGCAGAATCGGGATGCCCGATGCCACAAATGGGGAATCAGTCTAAAAAACGCCGGAACGCGGTTCGTGTGTGCTGCTTTTAACGCTGTGTTCCGCGAACGCACGCCTCGGATGCAAGATCCCTCGGAGGATTCGAAACAGTTCTTGTTCAGTGAGCTTCCGGGTAATAAACCACTATTTTGTAGGCGGTTACGGCGTTTTCGTGGGATTTCCCAGGTCGAGTTCCAGGCGTTGTTCGAGGGGCTCTTTTCCTTCTCCCGTCGGAATGATCAGCCGCGCGGTGTAATGACCGGGAGCCAGATTCGCCGGGGGCTTAAACCGAATCGACTCGCTGCCCCCGGGAAGAACCCACTTTCCGAAGCCCCCACGCACCTCGTAGGGGCGGGCCGCCTCATCCCCCAGGATCAATAAACCGTTGATCGGGAAATGCATGGTTCCGCTGTTCTTGAGTTCCACGACGAATGCGGGATTGATCTCGCGGGCATCCCAGGTCAGCGGACTGGCAGTCAGTTCCGGAATGGAGGAGGTGGATCGGCCCAGAGCTGCCACCAGCACGGGGGTGGTCTCCAGAGGGTCGGCCCCGGCACCCTGGGTTTTGAGCCGCAAATAGCTGTACCGATGGTTATCCACTTGGGTGGTGCCAGTGAAGCTCAGGGACACTTTGCGGCGAGTGCCCGGCGGCAACGTCACCGAATCGGGACGCACGACCACCCAGTCGGCGGGGATGCCATCGATGGACTCGGAGACCAGCTGAACATCCACGGCAGCGGTTCCCGTATTCTCCAATTGAACGACGTGGGTGCGACTGCCTCCGCGTTGCAATGAAAGTTCCACCTGAGAGGGCGAAACCAGGAGTCCCGGGGCTGCCTGAACCGTGGCGATTCCTTGTGCGGGGAAATCCCCTTCCTGAACGATGACCGGGAACCCCACCTTGACCAACACCCGGTTGTCGCCCACCAAAGACGATTCCATGTAGTATTCACCCGGAAAGACGGCGGCATTCAGCGGGCTGATCATGCGGATGCGGGCTCCTGCCAGAATCCGTCCGATGAATTTCTGCGGCTCTTCGGTATTACTACGAACGGGCATCCAGAGCGGAAACGTCGGTCGATTCTCGCTGTTTTCGGAATGTCGGATCTGCGCCCGTAATCCAAACTCGATGGGCCCCGCGGTGGGGTTTTCCACATAGACTTGAGCCATGGGGATGCCGTTCACTTCGATCAGCTCGGCCCGCGATACCTTTAACTTGGCGGCACTTTCGGACCGTATCCCCTGGACCGTAATGTCGCAGCGAAGCAGATACTGCGTGACGAATCGGATTCCCACACGCGGGGTGTCGGACTTGGGAGCATTCGACGGATCGGTGAGCTGCCCCGCGTCACGCACCAGGATGCCAAAGGTGTGAAACGTCGATTGCGTGTTGGGGACGCGGACTCGCCCCCGGATCACGAACTTTTCAGTCGGTTGCAGCTCCACTGCCAACGGAGTCTGGATTTCCAGTTCCTCGGGGGGAGGGACTTTCGTGTTGGCGAAAATGGTCCCGTTTTCATCCTGCGTCAGAGCGACCCGCTGGATCTCCAGCTTGACAGGTTTGCTTTCGCAGGTGATTCCGAATTCGACGGGGATCGTGCGTCCCGGTCGGGTTTCGATTCGGTTTACGATCGGATCAATCACAAAGGCGGGACGGACCGATTCGGTAATGGTGATATTCTGGCCAGCCCGCGGAGCCGCAGGGGCCGCAGGTTTGGCCGTTGTCCCTTGCGGGAGGGGATTTCCGGCTGCGTTTTGGGGGGGCTTCTGTCCAAAACCGGGACTCGCAGCTGACAGAAAACTTGCGATAACAATCAGGAGAGCCAAGGTGTTCCGGGACATGATGAGCTTTCCGAGGTTCCCTCTCTGAAGACGCCGTCGATCCTCGACGGCAGAATCTGAATCAGGAGGCAGGAACCACTCGCAACACGGGAACGACAGGACTCGTCTGTGGCAGTGAAGGTGGCGGGACAGGGGCTGGCACTTCGACCGGGGCGGGCTCCTGAGTCGGGGGAACCGAAGCCGGAACTGTGATCGGAACGGGGACGACGGCGGGCTCCATCCTGAGGGGGAGGGCCTGAGGGTGAACCGTGGCCGTTGGAATCACGATGCGGGGAGAGATGAAGATGGCCACTTCGGCATCCTGCTCCTGCTTTTCGATCTTGCGAAAGGCCGACCCGATTCCTGGCAACCCACCGAGATAGGGAATCCGATTCTCGCGATCCACGGTTTGACGCTGAACCAGTCCTCCGATCACGACCGTCTGCTGGTCTTTGACCTGCACTGTGGTTGTGACCCGTCGGCGATTGATGATGGGGAAGGGGTTGTTACCCGTGGACTGTGACGAATCCAGCGAGCGAATGTCCTCACTGACTTCCGCCTTCTCGATCGCGATTTGAACGTTGTCCCCCCGGATGGACGGGGTCAGCATCAGGCTGATGCCGGACTCGACCTTCTCAATATCCTGTCGATAGAGAAACTGGTTGTTTCCCTGATTGATGCTGAAGAAGGTGTCGCGGGCGATGGAGATTTCGGCTTTCTCCCCATCCTTCGCCATGACACGCGGGGCCGCTCGAATCGTCACATACCCTTCTCTTGCGAGAAGCTTCACAAACGCGGATGTCACTGCAAAATCATCGAACGCATTCTTCGCACCATAAGGACTGACCTGCCCCGTGAACGAGAGCCCCGAGAGTCCGATGTTTAGCCGGTCCAGTCCATTCACCTGCAAGCCGTGGTTCCAGTCCATGCCGAACTGCAACCCCTTCTCCGGGGCCACAACACAGACAATGACCTCAATCATGATCTGCGGAATCGGTTGGTCGGCGACTTCCAACTGCTGAAAGATCTGCCGGGCGGTTTCGCTGGGAGCCTCAATGATAATGATGTTTCGTTTGTCGACGATTCGGACAAACTGAGACTGTCGGGGAGGCAGGAGTGCCAGCAGTTCCTGTGTCGACAGGTTTTGCGGTTTGTATTCCATCGCCTCCGCGATGTGCGGGAACAGATTGGACGATGGATCGTTACTGCCGATCAGGTAGAGACTGTCTTTCTTGCGATAGACCAATCCCAGGGGCAGCAGAATTCGGCGCAGGGCCGCCTCAAACGTCTCATTCTCAATCGTACAAGTCACATCACCACGAGCGGTGTCGTCCAGCACGACCGAGACCCCCGCCTGGGAGGCCAGCGACTGGATCGCTTCACGCACACTGTTTCCGTAAAGATGTCGTTGACCGGCTTTTCCGCAGTGGTTGAGGCCGGAATCACGCCTCCCGGTGTTCCGCTGGATTGCTGGTGACTGATCGGATTGACTGTCCCCGGAACCGATGGAGGAGCCACACCCTGAGTGCTGGCGGGAGTGGAGGGCCCGATCATCTCCACGGGCAGAGTCTCGAGCTCCATAGGAATCGGTGCGATCGGCCCCGGTACGGTCATGGGAACCGGAAGATACTCCGGCATCGTGGAAGGCGGAATCTGGGGATGATCCATGCCGAGGTTTGCTTCCGGTTTCGCCTTGAGCGCCTCCATGTACAGTTCTTCAATGGATCGCTCTTTCGGTCCGGGAATGGTGCGACACCCCTCAAAACCCAAGAGAGCGCACATCCCAAGAACTAAAGTCCATTTTCCAGGGGTCCACCGGCAAGGCCCGCCGATTCTCATCAGAACCCCTCCGTGATGGTGCCGATGACTGTCGCCTCGTACTCACCAGCCGCCAGGAAGGGCTGCTCATGTCCTAAAAACGTCACCGTGATACCGGCTTCACCGTTCCCTCCGAGGGAGCCCGCAGCCACCTGAGCAGTCGTTCGACCATGCGAGAAGCTGGTTCGATCATGGGGAATGATAATGTCCCAATCCGATTTCCGACCGCGTCCCCGGATCGACAGGTCCAATGCGGCATCGACCCGAGATTTCGGATCGGAAAGGCTCTGAAAGGGCTCCAGGCTCCAGACCGTAATCGTGGGGCCGAGCGGATTGGGGGCCACCAGTGTCCAGGGCTGTTCGGGAAATACCAGTGGTCTGGTTGGATCAATCACGACCAGATGCTGAGGAGTCCCTTTCTCGCGGATCGCAGGAGGTTGTTGCGCCCCGAGTGTGCTAAACGCTCCCCACAAAAACAGAACAGCCCCTGCCATCCCGAAGGATCGCATGGAGCTGAGACTGTGAGTGGTGAACCGGGTATCCATACTCTGCGTGGCATCCTTGCCATTCGGGTGATTAGTTCTCGGTGATCGTACCACTGACCGTGGTCACGTATTCCCCTTCCACCACAGCGTTGATGTCGGATGCCAGGAAAGTGACCGTCACGTCGAAAGTCGCTTGTCCCACGCCATCCGAGGAGAACTGAACTGCGGCATTCCGGGCAGCGGGATCAACATTCGCAGCGTCCGTGTCCGCAGAGCCGGAAGCACTTTCCAGGGTCCAGGTCGCAGGACCATTCTGAGTCACCTTGGAAACGGCCAGACGCCCATCCTGTGTGATGTTGTCTGTCGGGTAGTCCATGTTCAGGAACGGGGCCATTCCGAAATCGACCGTCACTCCATCCTTGACATTCCCCTTGACGGCCCAGGTTTGGGCCGTGAATGCGTAGGTGTCGTCCGTTACGGCTTCCGCAGCTTCGAGATCGGCCACCGTGTACGTTTTGAGCATTGGCTCTGTAGGAGCCACGATGTTCACGTTTTTGCCGACACTCACCGTGTACTGTTGCGAGCCCGTCGTTGCTGTATAGGCGAATTGAGCCCCTACAACGAATGCTCCCACACCGCACAGACTCCACAGGAACTTCTTCATTATCTGCTCTCTCTCTCTGGTGCCCCCTTTGCTGATTTGACAGGTCGATTGAGAAGTTCCCGCTTCTCGGTATCGGCATGCAGACTCAGCCAAGGCCAGCAAATCGTCAGAACCCGTAAATTTTGCCTATTCCGCGGAGCCCTCGCTCTCACACAAGGGTTGTTCGCAGAATGGTGTGATTCCCGCTCACGGGTCAAACCTAGGTCGCAGTCAACAGTGTGCAAATGATTTATCAGGGAAATTGTGCAAAACACTCATCAAGACATTACAACACGAATACTCGCCTTGTTTTCGCTCGCTTTCTGTGGCCTCCGGCATAGGATGCCGATTCGAGTGGCACGGGTTTTGTCGGCAGCGACAGGCAGATGACACTCACCTCTGCCGGGAAATCCCTCGCATGTCATCGCCGACCCACCCGTCAAACGAATTATCACGTCCGGCGAACCGATTGCTGGCTGAAACCAGTCCGTACCTGCGGCAGCATTCGCACAACCCAGTCGACTGGTATCCGTGGGGTGAAGAGGCCCTGGCCCGCGCGAAGACCGAGGGTAAGCCGATCTTCCTGTCGATCGGGTACAGCGCGTGTCACTGGTGCCACGTGATGGAGCACGAGAGCTTTGAGGACCCCAGCATCGCAGCCTTGATGAATGAGCACTTCATCAACATCAAGGTCGACCGCGAGGAACGTCCCGATCTCGACCAGATCTACATGGCTGCGGTCCAGCTGATCACTCGCCGCGGTGGATGGCCGATGTCGGTCTTTTTGACACCGGACGGCAAGCCGTTCTACGGCGGAACTTATTGGCCACCGACTTCGCGGATGGGGATGCGTGGGTTTCGCGAGATTCTGCTGCTCATGCACGACTTCTGGGTCAATCGCCGGCCGGAGGTCGTCGAATCGTCCGAGAGTCTGGTCGGGGCCATTGGTCGCTTCACCTCACCCACCTTCGACCAGACGGAGCTGGACGAGGGAATGTTGCGGCGGGCCGAACAGGAGCTGCTCTCGTCGCTGGATCGAGTGCATGGCGGCTTCGGGGGAGCCCCCAAGTTCCCGCACCCGATGGACCTGCGAGTCCTGCTGCGGACCTGGAAACGATTCGGCAACCCCGCAGCTCTGGAAGCCGTGGTCCTTACGCTCGAGAAGATGGCAGCGGGCGGGATCTACGATCATCTGGGCGGTGGCTTCCATCGTTACTCGACCGATGCGCACTGGCTGGTGCCGCACTTCGAGAAGATGCTGTACGACAACGCGCTGCTGGTCCCGGTTTACCTGGAGGCCTACCAGGCCACGGGTCGCGAGGACTTCCAGCGAATCGCCCGCGAGACGCTCGACTACGTGCTGCGTGAGATGACCTCGCCCGAGGGCGGGTTCTACTCGACACAGGATGCCGACAGTGAAGGGGTCGAGGGGAAGTTCTTCGTCTGGACTCCCGAAGAGATCGCTGAAGTCCTGGGAGTGGGCGAAGCGAAGGTCTTCTGTGCGGCGTACGATGTCACCCCCGGTGGCAATTGGGAGGGGCACTCGATCCTGAACCGCCCCAAGCCATTGAATGAAGTCGCGAAGCAACTTCGCATGCCGCTGGAAGAGATGGCCGCCACGCTGGAGTGGGCCAAACAGAAGCTGTTGGAGCGGCGGGCTACGCGAATCGCCCCCGGACGCGACGAGAAAGTCCTGGCAGCCTGGAACGGGATGATGATCACCGCCATGGCACGCGGGGCCCAGGTGCTGCGCGAGCCGAAGTACCTGCAGGCGGCGCAGAATGCGGCGGAGTTTGTGCTGGAGAAGATGAGACGAGAGACGAGAGACGAGGGAAGAGAGCCAGAGGGGAGAGGGGAGCCGGATGTTGCTTCTGGCCAATCGCCATCTGCCATCCGCCATCAGCCCTCTGCAGTCCCTCACCCCTCAACCCTCAACTCTCAACCCCTCCTCCACAGCTACAAAGACGGCACCGCGAAGCTCAACGCTTACCTGGACGACTATGCCTGCCTGATCGACGGGCTGATCGATCTCTATCAGACCGACTTCGATCCCCGCTGGCTGGACCAGGCACAATCACTCGTCCGGCATGTGCGGCAGCACTTCGCCGACCCGGAGACCGGGATCTTCTTCTATACGAGCGATGACCACGAGGCCCTGATCAGCCGCACCAAAGAAGTCCAGGACAACGCAACCCCCGCCGCTCACAGTGTGCTGGCCTCGGCCCTGCTGCGGCTCAGCACACTGACCGGGCGAACAGATGATACCAGCGGATGGGACGCGCTGGTTGCGGTGTCGGGGCTGATGTCCGACCACTCGCGCGGAGCTTCGCAGGCCCTGATCGCCCTCGACTACGCACTCGGGCCGACACCGGAGCTGCTGCTGCTCGAAGGCGGTCAACCCGAGAAAGCCGATCAGCTGCTGGCAACGTTTCACCGCCGGTTCGTGCCCGGCTTTGCTTTGTCGAGATACGAGAACTCCGGAGAAGACGGGCAGTTCCGCCACTTGTTGCTCGAAGGCTACCCGCCGGCCGAGGTCGTCACGCTCTACATCTGCCACCAGGGAGCCTGCCAGGCTCCCGCCGTCGGGTACGAGACAGCCAATATGGCGATCCGGATGGCCTAGCGCCGATTCAGAATCGGTCTTCTGAACGTACTGTTAGGAATGTCTATGCCACAGGAAAGGCCAGTGCCACTGGACCAGTGCCGCCACATTCCTAACTGCTGGGCCTGATTCCAATCCTAAAACGGCTCTCACGTTCGGAGAGTCTGTCATCATTGATTAGAATGCAGCCGTCTCTGATTTCACTTCGGGAGAAAGAAGATGCCTCGTCTGTGGCCTGTGCTGAGTCTGTTGTGTGGTTGGGTGCCGTCGCTGTTGTTGGCTGCGGATGCCGCTCCCAAAACGATCGATGTGGGTAAAAGCCCGGAGAGTGTCTGTCGGGGTTTTGGTGGCAAGCTGTACGTCACGATGATTAACGGGGATGAACCGGGCGATGGCACGATCGTCTCGGTGGATGGCGAAACCGTGGAAGTCTTTGCTAAGGGGTTCAATTCTCCCAAAGGGCTCGTGTTTGTGGCCCAGCAGCTGATCACCGCCGACGAGACTACTCTCTGGAAAGTCGACAGACAGGGTCACGTCACCAAGCTCGCCGCAGCTCAGGACTTTCCGCAGCCGATCGAGTTCCTGAACGATGTCACCGTGGGCAAAGACGGTGAAAGCGTCTATGTGTCCGAAATGAGTAATCCGCAGCCGATGTTCGATCCCAGTGGCGAACGGAAGCTATGGGGATTGGACAGCCCGGAAGCCCAGAAGTTGCCGAACAAGGGGTGTGTCTACAAGGTCACTTTGGCCGGGCAGATCAGCGTGGCCATTCCGGCGGGCAATCCCGCTCTGCGTTTTCCCAATGGAGTGTACGCCGGGGGCACCAAGGAAAAAGAACGGCTGTTCGCCGGAGACTTCTTCGCGGGCGAAATCATCAGCTACCAGAACGGCAAGTATCAGTCACTGGCCAGTGGCCTGCGCGGGATCGATGGTCTGACCGTGACCAAGGATCGGTTTTATGCTTCCAGCTGGACGGAGGGCAAAGTCTGGAGCGTTGACCGCAAAACCCGTGAGGTCAAAGTCCTGCACGAGGGACTGCAAACCGCCGCTGACTTCTTTTTCGACGCCAAGCACAAGCAGCTGATTATCCCGGACATGGTGGCTGGCAAGCTGATCTTTCTGCCACTGGAGTTGCCCTGATCGCAGCGATGGGTGGTCAGATCTCAGTTTCCAGAATTCGCTGGCACCAGAGATACGCCACGATATTCAGGAGCCCTGCGGCCACCAGCACCAGCTGTCCCGGGGGCTCAACGAACAGTCGTTCGACCGCAGCCGGGTCCAGGAATGCCCAGTAAAGAAACAGGATCACCGCGGGAGCCAGCGTCATATAAAAAGACGACCGGCGGGCCTGGGCCGTCTCGGCAAGGATCTTGCGTTCGAGCCGGTGCAGTTCACGAACGGAGATAGCAATTCGTTCGACGACCTCATTGAGCCGACCTCCGCTCTGGCGGCTGGCTTCCAGGGCGGCGGCGAACAACGCAAAGTTCTCACTTCGCAGCCGCTCTCGGGCTTCTTTGAGGCAGATATCCAGCGTCTTTCCCAACTGGTACTCTCCGTGAATCTGCTGGAACTCCTCGCGGATGGGCCGGGGGCACTGCATGGCCAAAACTTCCAGGGCCTGCGGTAAAGATAAGCCCGCACGGATCGCACTGGACAATGACACCATGGCATCGGCCAGCTGATCTTCAATCCGGTCGCGTCGCCTCTGGACCAGCGTTCGCAAGACCCACGTGGGGATCGTCAACAATCCCAGAACCGCGGTGATCGCAAAAACCGGAGCCCCAAACCCCGCCCACAGTAACCCCCCGACCGCCGCTGTGATGCTGAGCCAGCAGATCAGGTAAGTCCGCAATCGCAAGGGAGACAACCGAATACGCCGCAGCTGAGCGGACCATCGGGATTCCAGCTGATCGAGCCAACCCTGTTGCGCCCCGATCAGAGCCCAGCCCCCCGCTGCAAAGGCGAGTCCGATCAGAATGGAGGCCAGCCAATCCATGGAAGGGAGAGTCCTGCAAGGCGGAGAGTGACAAAACTCATCGTAAGCCGATCCTGGGCGGACTGCGAGCGAGCCTTGCCTTTCGGATCGACTTCTACCCCTGTCAATCCGCCCAGACCTGCCCGGATTTGCTGGCAGGTAGTTTGGGGGCTTGTATCCGCTGAGTCGTGTTTGAGATTACCGCATCCGCGTTTAACTCGACGCCGCCAGTGAGCCCGACAATGGTCCGTCCCACACGATTGGTCGCGGCGACGGACTCGACCCCGGTCGGAACCGGGTAAGTCGGTGTGGACCATCGCGCCGCATCCCCCAGCATTTCCGGCTGCCAACCGACCGACTGGTCTAGTTGCAGTCGGCGAATCAAAGTGCAGGTTACCAGCAGATCGAACAGATTCTGCAGCTCTGCAAACGCGGGATGAGCTGCCGCCAGTTCGGGAACATGATCCGTGAACTGGCGGGCAAACTTGTCGGTTGCAAGCTTGTTCGTTGGAGCCGTTGAGCGTTCACCTTGCAGGTTGGTGAACTCGTCCTGAGCCAGTAGTTGTAGACGCTGGCCCGTCAGATGAAAGACGCTCCGGTCCGCATCCGTGTCCAGAGGTTCATAAAGGGGCATGAACCACCAGCGGCTGTAGGAATTGTCCCCAGCCCGGGTCATCGACAACTGGCTGGTCACGCCCCGAACCCGTGACGGATCTTTGCCTAGCGCGATCCGTTTCATTCGCAAGTCCGCCTCCACCAGAACCATCGCCCAATGCGAGTCGCCAGGAACCCCCGTGACCTGTACCGTCTGTGTCCCCAACTTCATCGCCATCGTGTCGAATAGCTGCCCCACCTGATTGGGCGTGACCGACTGAGGCTGGCTGACGAAAGCGTTATAGGCGGCCAGTCCCTCTTGCGTGGGGTCGATCGAACAGGTCACGACCGTCGTGCCGCCATAGACGGTCCGCCACGCCACCAGCAGGTCTTCTAATAAGAACACAGGCCGACCACTGGCGGTCCCGCGCATGCGCCCCTGGGAATCTGGAGCAAACCCTTCGGCGGGCCCCACGATGGCCAGATCGCCCGCTTCCCGGTCAGCGACGATGTAATCAATCCGCGTTATCCCGGCGAGACATCGCTGCTCCAGGGGAAGCTCCCGACCCGCCTGCGCGGCGGCGGACATCTCCCGGTCCAGTTGTCGCAAGGAGACACGTCGCAGTTCACTGGGAACAGCCAGTCCCTCGGGCAGGTTCTCCTTGAGGAATGCCTGCTGACGCTTTCGTACGAGGGCCGCAGCTTCCGGGGGGCCAGCGATCGTTGAAACAATTCCGGCGGCATCAATGCGAATGCCTCCCACGTTGCCATTGTTGCCGTTGTTCCCATTATTCTGGGCCTCGGCACGGGCGACGAAGCCAACGACAAGGGCCAGTACCAACATTGCCTGTCGTGATACGCTGCTCGCCATGGGGCTCTCCGTCATCGTTTTTACAGGGCATCTGATTCTGATTCTACAGTCCGTGCAACAGCTTCAGGGCCTGCTTTTCAAAGATCGCCTGCCACTCAGGAGCCAGCAGGGTATCGCAGTCTTCCTGGGCAGCACCGGGATTCCGCAACTGCTCTGCCGTGGGAGCATAGTAGATGTAGCCATTGGAGTAGCCAGCAATGAATGTGTGGGGTTGCGGTGCGGCAGCCTTGAGATTCAGTCCGATCTCGACCGTCAATTCCCCGGGAAAGGTCAACAGCTTGAATTCGCCCACTCGCAGGCCCACCATTTCGACCTCCAGTGTCCGGCTGCCCGCTGCCAGGTTCTGGGTCTGATGCATTTTGAGTAATCGCAGGTTGGTCTGGACCCGCGTCAGCTCTTCCATCGCCAGAATATTTGCCCGATAGGCTTCGACGTTTTTCTGGTTCTGGGTGTCATGACTCTCGTAGTCCGCTCGCGGAACCCCGCGCTCATGCCAATAACGTGCGGCATCCGCTGAGGGGAATTCTTTCGAGATTCCAGCCTGGCTGGAAAGTGTCAGAAACGTTTTCAGATTCAGGCTCGTTCCACCCAATGAGGACACCAGTCGTTCCTGTTCCGCCGACAGTTGATCGATCCGCTCGGCAAAGTCAGCGCGGGGCAATGCCAGTTGCTGGCTGACGATGCGCAGGTCGGAAGACTCAACAGTCTGAATCTTTTTGGCACACCGCATCGTGCTGATCCCCAGGAGGCTGCCCAGTGTTTCCGCGTTCCGGGGATGAGCGGTGTCCTTGTAAAGCACGGGGTTGAGATCACCCCCACAGCCCTGCACGAACAAAGCGATGGTGTCAGAACCAAAGCTGTCTTCGACGACCTGCGATGCGAAGCCGGACAGGTCCGCAGTATTAGCCCCGTTGGGAACACCTTGAATCGGATGGACCGCGAAGTTGTACACGACCGCCAGAGTGGAGCCGTCGTAGCGGTCCAGACGCAGCACCCCAATCTCGGGGTCGATGGGCCCGGCTCCCACCACTTCAGCGTCGGCGGGTAGCGAGTAGGCATGCCGGACATCGGCGGTCTTCCCATTCTTCAGCGGGAGTCGACGGTTCTCCGAAACACGGTTTTCCAGCCCGGTCCCGGTCCCGATTCGTACCGGTACTCGCTGGGTCCAGGCCGCCTTCACACACTGCACCGTGCGGATATCGATGTCGCGGCAGACCTTGCCGTGACAATGGCTGGTATTCACAATCAGATGATCCGGCGGAATTCCCAAATCGGCCTGCAGTGGCCCCCGGATCTTCTCCATAAAGTCATTCGGAATCGTACCAATCATGCCGATCGACACGGCGTCGATCGTGATGAGAACTGCCGTGGTGGTCTCGCTCTGTATTACCAACGCCTTGACATACAGGGGATCGTTTACGGGCCCTGCATCAAGGTCCGCAATTTCGACCTTGGCGGCCCCGGCCCGCAACCCGGCAGCTTGAACCTCCAGCCCGCCGAGCAGCAGACCGAACAGACTCCACACCACTCCCCAGGATCCCGCCCGGACACCCCGGACCGTTGGAAACCACCGCTTGTCCACCCAGTTCATCGCACGCCCCTTCAAGAGCTGATTTGCAAGATGCCACGAACCTCACACCGCAGCTGGACGGTGATCTAAGAGTTGCAATGTGGTCTCAACATCACGTAACTCTTCCGTCGAAAGCGGCTCTCCGCCGAATCGCACTGTGTAAAACGACTCCACCAGTCGTCTCACCCCCCCCGCTAGCCCCGCCCCTGCGAGGCTGGACTCCCACTGTTTCTCGACGGATGCCGCGAGTTCCCGAGGGGTCTGCGCGGGATCGTCGACCATGCCGGACTTCTTCAGGATGAGCAGCAGTCGTTCATAAAACTCGATCGTTGCGGAGCGTCGACGCTGGATGTCGCGACTGCGTTTCATTCCCGTCCACCGCTTCCAGAGTTTGCGCCCCATCCCCACCGCGAGGGCGATCGATCCCAGCAACAGCCCCAGTAGCAACGCCCCGGCCCCACTGGACCAGTCCTGGGGAGAAGTGAGTACCGACTTCATCTGGTTGAGGATGGGCAGATTGCCATCCATTAACCCTTCGAAATTTTGTCGCACCAGGAGACCAGCCTGTCGGAGCGGGCCGTAGACGAGTTGCTCCTGCTGGGTTTGCGAATAACTCATGCCGAAGAACCAGGCGCCGCGGGTCTGCTCCACGAGCGAGTTCTGTGCCATCCGGGCTTTCTCGGCCACCTGGGATTCCCGCTCGGGAGGGGTGGCGTCGAAGATCACCCACCCTCCGTTGACATATCCCTCCACCCACGCATGGGCGTGCAGTGCGCGGACTTCGAATTTCCCGGACTTCTCATTGTATTCCGCCCCCTTGAAGCCACTGACCAGTCGCGAGGGAATCCCCACCCCGCGCAGCATCAGGGCCAGTGCCGAAGCAAAGTATTCGCAGTGCCCCCGTTTCCGGTTAAACAGGAAGTCCTCCACTGGATCAATCGACGGGTCATCCCGCGAATTGTCCAGGGTATAGCTGAACTCCGGCGAATCACGCAGGTAGGATTCCAGCCGACGAGCGACCGCATCGGGATCTCGCAGAGGTTCACCGGCCTCAATCTGGCAAATCTCCCGTGCCCACCGGGCCACCCGCTCATTAGTATTCTTCAGGCAGCTTCGCAGGTTCGCATTCAACCCCTGCATCCGGTCGGCACCCCACCGAACATCGCGCCACAATTGGCGCCAGTCCTGAGACTGGTCCAGAATAATCATCCGATAGTCAAACGGTTGTTCGAGTCCCGCTCCCACGGGACGTTCGAGGGAATACCGTTCTTCATTGAAGTGAATTTCCTCGGTTTCCTCGGTACCCCCCACGCGGAGCGTTCGTTCGTGGAGAAACAAAACGGGAGATCCGGTCGGCTGGACTCGAATCTTCAATAACACCATGTTGTCGCGTGTCCAGTTCAAGCGGGTTCGAAACGGCTCCCAGACCACCCCTTGAGGATTAAAGGACCATTGTCCCTCGGGTTGATACGTATTCAGGTATGTTCCGCGAAAGTAGGGGTCCGTCCCGAGAAACTCGACCAGTCGCTGTGGAGGAACAGGGGTCTGATTCTCGATCTCGACGCCCTCAATCTGCATGACCAGTTCGTCACTCTCGGTGATCCGTCCCACGTCCCCCAGGCGGACCGTTTCGGTAAAACCCGTCCGGGCAGCCCCCCGGCGTCCGCCGTCCGACAAGGGGTTGGTGGACCCGATCCAGACACGCGGGGTCAGGACAAAAAACAGCACCCCGACAACGATTGCTCCCAGGAATGTCAGTACGACCCCACCCAAAAATCGCGGAGTCACCCATCGTCCACGATCATCCACTCGAAAACCGTTGCGAGAACTGGATCGATCCCGAATACGCACAATCGGCACCAGGGACTCTTGATCCTCACGTTCCCACATCTGTCGATTGGCCAGCCAGGCGGCGCGGGCCAGGCTTAACAGCGACATCGTCCAGATCGTCATGACCGTATACAGAAACATTGCCGCCCCGAACCAGGGCTGGATCGTCAATACCGCTGCCACGGCCACCTGCAGGATGGACAATGCAAACATCCACCACATTCGGCGCAGCTCTTTGGGCTGCAGCAGGAAGGTCCACTGGATGTAGACCAGCAGATGGGCCCCCGCCAAGATGCGGGACTCGCCGCCCCGGCCAAACTCCTGGTAGGCCGCCGCCAGTCCTGCCAGTGCGGCCACGTTCAGAATCCAGGGGGTGGGGCGAACCCAGCGGGCCAGATCGACGACGACCAGTGACAACAGTGCCAGTGGGATGGTGCCGAATGCCAGCGGCCCTTCCTCGGCAGCCGCCAGAATTCCCGCCGACAGGCAGACCTGAGCTGCGAGGCTGATCAACAACGTGATGCGGAGGGTGTTCACGCGATCTCCTGCCACCAGTAACCCCCTACGAGCATACCGGGAACCCGCTGGCAACGGCTAGGAACTCGGAGAACGGAATGCTCCGGTGGTCTGTGTTACGCACTTCCTGTCAAACGGCCCATCTCCTCTGTAATCGGGTGACTGCCGATCAGTACCCCGGTGCGGGGGGCTCCCCCAAAGCACTACTGGCACCGCGCGACATCGTGGCGGTCTCCAGCGAGTTAATCTCTTCCCGGCGGGCGGGCCAGCTGAGGAGGAATCGGGCCCCTGAACTGGGGCGGCTTTCAACGGTGATCTCACCGCCGTGTTCTTTCATGATCTTCTGACTGGCAGCCAGCCCCAGTCCGGTCCCGGCCGCGCCTTTGCTCGATTCGAACAGGTTGAACACTTTGGGCATTTCCACGGGATCGATTCCGGGCCCGTTATCCAGCACTTCGATCCGGGCCCGGTCGTTCCGTTCCTCGTAACTGGTGAGGACTTCGATCTTCGCGTCGGCCTGGCCGTCCAGCGCGTCGATCGCATTCAGTACGATATTCAGCACCGCTCGATGGATTCCCTCGCGGTCAAACAGCATCTCGGGGAGATGGTCTCCCAACTGGCGGTGGATCTGAATCTGTCGGTCCTCGGCCCGCTTTTGAATCAGATCCAGGACATCCGTTACGGTGTCATTGATCAGTCCCCGTTCCAGCAGAGGCCGCCGTTCCTTGCCGAAGGTCAGCATGTCCATTACCAGATTGAAGATGCGGTCCTGGTTGCGTTCCAGGATGTTCCATCCCTTGCGAATCAGGGTGTCATTTTCCTCTTCCAATCCCATGCCGATCAGATGGCTGCCCCCTTTCATCCCCTGCAGAATGTTTTTGATGTGGTGGCTCAGCATGGCAATGGCCTGCCCGACTGCCGCCAGCCGTTCCGCCTGCACCAGCGCCGACTGATACCGGTTCGTCTCAACCGCCAGTGCCGATTGCCGTCCAATCGCCATCAGTAGCTTGAGCGTTTCCTCGTTGAACCGCGATCCCCCAGGGAATCGCAGAGCGTCATTCGAGGGAGTGGTGGTGTCGACGTAAATCACCCCCATCAGTTCGTAGCGGCCCTGCATCGGAACGCACATGGCTTCGCGAATCCCCGACTGCAGCACGCTGGGGGCCTCTTCAAAACGACGATCATGACGCGCGTCACTGGTCCGAACCGCCACCCCTCCCTGAATCACATGTTCGACGATACTGGTCGACAGCGGAATGCGTTCACTCGCATCCGCCCCATGGCGATAGGCCACCACGCGCGGCTCGATGCGATCGGTCTGGCTGTCGGCCACCAGCATGCATCCGCGATCGGCCCCGACAGCCGACAGCGTCATGTCGAGAATATGCTGCAACACCTCATCCAGTGATCCACTGGGACGGACCGCCTCTTCGGAAATCCGATAGAGTAACTGAAGGTTGGCTCCATGCGTGGCACTGGTCAGCCGGGCGGCTGTCTCCTCGACCAGCGAGCGACTGGACTCGCGAGGGGCCTGTGAGACGATGCGGGACTGGTCCGCTGATTCATGCTCCGGCCCCATCAGCTGGATTCGATCGGCGGCTCCGTGAGATCGTCGGGCAAACTGACAGAGCAGAATGGATCGCCCGATCTGCAGCTGATCTCCGTCCTTCAGCGTCCGCTTACGGGTCAGGGCCCCATTGACGAATGTTCCATTGGAACTGCCCTCGTCGATCACCCGCCAGCCTTCGTCATCGCCCCATCTCAGAATCGCATGCCGCCGGGACGACTCGGTGTCGTGCAACCGTACATCATTGGCGACTCCCCGCCCGATCGTGACCTCGTCTTGAATGAACTCAAAACGCTGTCCCTGATCAGAGCCTTGAATCACAAGTAGTGCGACACGTGGCACGGGACAGCCCCTGACGATGGAAACGAACCGGACGAGGACATTCGTCAGGTTCTATCGTACCATGCGGCATGCTGCGGACTCACGCCACTGAGGGCTGCGGGGTGTGTGCAGCCGAAAGTCGGCAGTAGGGCAGGCCATGCTGCCTGCTTCGCGATCTCTGGAAAATCGATGCCTCGGAAGGCGAGTGGCCGACAAGATTGCTTGCCGTGCCGATCCGTTCGCTCAGACAGGAATACCTGTGCCACGACAACCGTGGGACCGACATTCCTGTCGGTCTTTCCGATACACCAAATCTGAAGTCGCTCTAAACGTTAAACAGGAAGTGGCAGATGTCCCCGTCGGCCATCACGTATGACTTCCCTTCCACTCGCAGCTTGCCAGCGGCACGGATGGCGGCTTCGGACTTGTGTGTTTCGAGATCTTCGAGAGTGTAGACCTCGCAGCGGATGAAGCCGCGTTCAAAGTCCGTGTGAATGACGCCAGCTGCCTGCGGAGCTGTGGCTCCGACCGGGATTGTCCAGGCCCGAACCTCTTTCACTCCCGACGTGAAATAGCTCTGCAGCCCCAGCGTGCGATAGGCCTCGCGCGCCAGCGTGGCCAGCGATGGTTCCTTGAGTCCCAGCGAGGAGAGCATCTCATTGCGATCTGCTTCGTCGAGTTCCGCCAGTTCGGACTCCAGCTTAGCGCACACCACCACACATCCGGAGTGGTGCGACTGGGCATAATCGCGGACCTGCTGCACGCGGGGGCTCGTGCCTTGCAGATCGTTCTCGTCGACGTTGGCCGCGAACAGGATCGGTTTGGCTGTCATCAAACCGTACGTGGCGGCCAGCTTGGCTTCCACCGGGTCCAGTTCGAGACTGCGGAGCGGCTGGCTGGTGTTCAGGTGGGCCTGACACTTTTCCATCACATCGACGCGGGCCTTGGCTTCCTTGTCGCCGCTTTTGGCGGTGCGGGCGGCCTTGGGCAACGCGTTTTCAAGAACCTGCATGTCGGCCAGCATCAGCTCGGTCTCGATGATTTCGATATCCGAGAGCGGGTCGACCTTGCCCGATACGTGCGTGACATCGGGGTCGTCAAAACAGCGGACGACCTGGATGATCGCATCCACTTGGCGGATATGGCTCAGGAATTTATTCCCGAGACCTTCACCCACGCTGGCCCCCTTGACGATCCCAGCGATGTCCACCAGCTTGATCTGCGCGGGCAGGATCCGCTGTGGCTTGGCGTAAACCGCAATTCGGTCCAGGCGACTGTCGGGCACCGGCACGATTCCCTCATTGGGCTCGATCGTACAGAACGGGTAGTTGGCAGCCTGCGCGACCTGCGTGCAGGTCACGGCGTTGAACAGGCTGCTCTTGCCGACGTTGGGGAGACCGACGATTCCGGCTTCCATGGGAACACACTGCGAGAGAGAGTTGCGGAGAAACGAGGGGGAAGTATCGCGGGTCAGGGGAAAAATGAAACCGAAGGCCACCTTGGCCGGTTCGATCGTAGGAGGTGTATCGTCTGGTGGGGCCACTTTCGGATGGAACCACAGTTTTTTCCAAGGATTACGTGAGTTCGCAGAAACGGGGCCTTATGCTGGCGACCGATGCCGTATTCCGCTGTTTCTGTCGGACGGGCGACTCCACTGTGCCACCCGACTCATCGAGAGCAACCATGACGCGTTTAGCCTGTGCCTTGGCGATGATGGGAGGGCTGTTGACCCCGGGAATCCCGGTGTTCGCCGCCGAAGAGGCCAAGGATGGTCCCACCTACACCAGTCGTGATGCGGCTGACGAAGACTACCAGTTCCAGGGCGAATACCGGGGATGGCAGCGGTCGCTGAGTTCCCCCCGCAGCTCCCAGTCCGTCGCGATTCAGGTCGTGGCGAACGGCCAAGGGGAATTTCAGGCGGCCAAGTATTACGACGGGCTGCCTGGCGGTGGCTGGCAGCCCCCCTCCCGATTCCTCCTGAAGGGCACCCGTTCGGGCCACATTGTCCGGCTCACGGGAGGACAGTACGACTGCGAGATCGAAGGGAGTCAACTCCGCGTGGTTGATGGGGATGGTCAGGTCACGGGCGTACTCGAACGCGTCGAGCGGATCAGTTCAACGATGGGTGCCAAACCACCGCAAGGGGCCATTGTCCTGTTCGACGGAACGGGCGTGCAACATTGGAAGGGGGGTAAACTCTCTGCCGAGGGCGACCTGCAACAGGGGACCGAAACCAACGCGACCTTCGCCGATTTCCGCCTGCATGCGGAGTTCATGTTGCCCTACAAACCGCTGGCCCGGGGCCAGAATCGCGGCAACAGCGGCTTCTATCTGCTGGGCCGATACGAGGTGCAAGTCCTCGACTCGTTCGGCTTGGAGGGGATCGAGAACGAATGCGGTTCGCTCTACCGAACGAAGCGGCCTGATATGAATCTTTGCCTGCCTCCGCTTCAATGGCAGAGCTACGACATCGATTTCACCAATGCTCAGTTCGACAGCAGTGGAAAGAAAACCCGCAACATGCAGATCTCGATCTGGCACAACGGAGTTCCGATTCACTCGGCAGCGTCGATTCCCAACAAGACCGGTGCGGGCCAGCCCGAAGGCCCCGACCCGCGCTCGATCAAATTGCAGGAACACGCCAACCCCGTCGTCTTTCGCAATATCTGGTTGATCGACAAGACCCAGCCGGGGAGCGAGTCGATTCCGTGGCTCAAGCTTCCGTTGAGTGGGGCCCCGACGCCGATTGACTGACCGCAGTGATCGGCCCTGGTTCAGGCTCCCGTCATCGTGGCACATGGGGGCTACTTCCCTTCCGGTTTGGTCACCAGGATCTGATCCCCGGCTTGGAGACCGGTTTTGATATGAGTGCGGGAGGCACTCGACAGCCCGATCTCAACTGGGTGTTTTTTCGGTTCCGCATCAGCAGTCACCAGCCAGACGTGTTTCAATTGGGGATCGTCGTCATCGGCAAAGACAGCAGCCGAGGGAATCGTGACGACATTGTTCTCGGTGACGACCACCAGTCGGACCTTGACGGTCATTCCCGTGATGGCGGGAAGCCCCTTGGTTTCGGGTGAGGCTGCGGGGGCTTCGACAAGCCCGCCGAAGGTGCCGTCCTTCACAAACCCGACACTGAACGCCTTTAATTCGCACGGAATCGGACTGCCGGGATAAGCTGTGGGGGTGATTCGCCCCCGGAGGCCTGTCTGCAGGACTCCCCGGTCTTTCTCCGGGATGTCGATATGCACGAACGAGCCCGCAGGGGGCACCAACGTGTAGATCACCTGGTTTGCGGAGATCGCCCCACCGCGACGTAGATTCCCCTTCATCGCGTCCGCGGTCACCCAGCGTCCGCGTTCGATCTCGCCGTACATCGCCCGACCATCGATAGGGGCTTTCACCGTCATCAGCTCCCGGTCTTTCTGAAGTCTCGCGAGCCGTTCTGACAGATGTTTCTGGGCGTGTGCGAGCTTCTCGAGTTCGACTTTCTTTTGTTGGAGGGTCAGCGGCAGGGTGACCCGGGTCTTGGCGAGTGACTGGGCCTCCCGGTCGTTGGCAATCTCCTTCTGCCGCCTTTCCCGAGGGAGTTCTTCCTGAAGGCGACGGTCGTGATGAACCTGTGACACCTTCAGCAGGAATTCGCCGCGTTCGACTTCCCGGCGAGCCCGCTTGAGAATGATCTCCTCGGTCTCTTCCGTCAGGTCGTCCGCCTTGTACATCTTCTCCAGCTGGGACAACTCTTCCCGGGAACCATCCAGCGTTTCGCGAATGTTCTTGAGGTTCTCACCTGTGCTTTCCTTTTCCAGCGACTCGCCCAGCCGCTGGTAGTATTCCCACTCCTCCTGGGCGACCAGTGCCGATCGTTCGGCAGCCTCGATGTCAAACGGGATCGATTTGTCGAGCACTTCGAGTTCGATCTGGGCCAGTTTGATTCCGAGTTCACCCGCGATGATTTGATACTTCAGATCATCGATCTCCCGGTCAATCCCCCGGGCGTCAAAGGTCACCAGCGTGTCACCCGCTTTGACGCTCGTACCCGCTTCGACAGCCGACTCAACGGTAAAGGCACTCCACTCTTCCGGCTGGAGGACCACCTCAGCGGTCCCCAGAGATTGCACCCAGCCATCAAAGGTGGCAGTGACTTCGAACGGTCCCGAAGTCACCGGGTGTGTTTTGGGTTGGGCCGGGGCGTCCTCCGAAAAGGCCCCATTCCCCAGCCCCAGCAAGGCCATTGAGCAGAGAACCATCGCGAAACGAGAAAACATAGACACCTCTGGCCGATCTCGGTCTAAGCAGGGAGAGTTCCCACAGCTTATGCGCGGGCGAACTCGAACATCGGCGTGGACAGATAACGCTCACCCGAGTCCGGCAGAATCACGACAATCGTCTTGCCCGCATTCTCCGGGCGGGCCGCCACCTTCAGGGCCGCAGCCATGGCGGCCCCGCAGCTAATACCGCAGAGGATTCCCTCTTCGCGGGCAACGCGGGGGGCCATTTCCAGCGCCTCATCGTCGGTGATCTGAACCACTTCGTCGACCAGCGACATATCGAGGATTTCGGGAATGAATCCGGCCCCGATTCCCTGGATTTTGTGTTTGCCACGCTGCCCTCCGGACAGAACCGGGCTGCCCGTCGGTTCGACTGCAATCGACTGGATGTTCTTACCGCGAACTTCCTTGAAGTACCTGGACACCCCGGTGATGGTTCCGCCCGTGCCGACTCCGGAGACAAAGATATCGACGTTCCCTTCGGTGTCTTCCCAGATTTCCGGACCGGTTGTCTTCACATGAATCGCTGGGTTTGCCGGGTTCTTGAACTGCTGCGGAATGTAGAAACTGGAGTCTTGCGCGATCTCTTCGGCTTTGGCGATCGCCCCGGGCATTCCATCCGCGCCCGGAGTCAGCACCAGGTTCGCCCCAAAGGCTTTCAGCAGCATCCGCCGCTCGATCGACATGGTGTCCGGCATTGTCAGGGTCAGGGGATAGCCCTTGGCCGCACAGACGAAGGCGAGAGCGATTCCCGTGTTGCCGCTGGTCGGTTCGACAACCTGCATCCCAGGTTTGAGTTTCCCGGACGTTTCAGCGTCCCAGATCATGGCTGCGCCGATGCGGCACTTCACGCTATAGGCCGGATTGCGACCTTCGATTTTGGCCAGCACCGTGGCCTTGAGTCCCTGAGTCAGGCGATTGATCCGGACAAGTGGCGTCCGTCCGATTGACTCGGCATTGTCTTTGAAAACCGGCATGAGTGGCTCCCTCCCTGCATGACTGTTACACGCAACTGTGTTCTCGGGATTATGAAACTTCCCGAGGCTGGGAGCAATGCCGGTTTATGTGGACCCGACCGACACTACTGTAACTCCAGCAATCGGTTGCGAAGGTTGGTTTCGAATTCATCACCACGCTCGGCGTAGGGCCGATTGCGTAGATACCATTCACCCCATAACCGGACGGCCTGACGCCGCCACGCATCGACCGCCGCCGCCTGCTGATCGGGTCCGGCATCGGGGGGCAATCCGTCCAGCGGGTCATCCGGCAGTTTGAACGCCTTGGGCTTGCGAGCTGTCCAGCACAGGGCCCGGTGGGCTTCGATCATCACCGCGGTATCCTTGTCTTCCAGGGCCGAAACCGCGTATCGAGCCAGCGAAAGATTTCCTGATCGCCCGATCGCCCAGACAGCGGTCTGCCGAACTTCCGGATTCGGGCTGGCCACTAACTGGATTAGCAATTCTTTTTTTCCGATCAGCTGGGACTTGTCGCCCAATTGGATCTGTTCCACGAATTCGGATTGGGTGTCTCCCACTGCCAGGCTGTCCGGATCGTTGAGAGCGGCCAGCAACTGGTCGAGCGAGGACTTCTCCTTGATTTTCTTGACGTTGCCCTTGGCATCGACATTGCTGAGGTCTTCGGGAAGTCCGCGGCCCCCTGACAGCAGTCCACCGCCTACGGTGCCTTCCGGGGTGACGCGTTTCAGAATCTTGCCGGTCGAGCGAGTCAGGAACAGAACGCAAAACGACGTGTCATTCCCTTGGCTGACGATCTGGGTCAGCCCCCAGCTTCCATCGGGCTTCTGATCCGTTAGCAATTGGTTAGCACATTCGTCATACCAGTCTCGTCCGGAAAGCTTGGTCACATTAGCCAAGGCCCCCATTCGTTCGAGCGAATAATAGTAGTACGCCCGATGAGCGGCCGAGTTGTTGACCGGCTGAAAGCGGGCACTCACCCAGTTCAGGGCATTGCGTGTGGCGTTGTAAGCTGCCTCGGGGATGCGTACTGGCTGGGCGGCTTTTTCCGCAGCCTTCTGATCCAGGTCAACGGTCTCGATGACGCTGGCGGGTTTCTCGGGAGTTCCGGCGGCGACCTTGGGAGTGGGGTTGGCCCCTTTCTCAAATGGAGGGTTCCAGCCCGGTTCGAGGTTCAGCATCGCAATGCACATAATCCCGACCCCATTCACCGTCATGTTCATGGTCGAGTTGGTGCCATCCAGCCCGATCGCGACACCGGGGTTGTAGGCGTATCCTCCGTCAGCATTGTGATGGGAGGCGGCCCAGTTCAAGGCTCGCACCCAAATTTGGGGGTCCACTTCGACCTCCGCCCGCGCTGCCGCCCACAATCCCAGGCAGGCATAGTGGGTCACGCTGACATCGCCGCCCGTCCGTTCGGCCTCATTGTGCGGGGCCGGATAGTTCCAATGTCCTTCGGGAGATTGCCCCTTTGCCAGATAGCCGGCGATGACTTTGATGTCCTGTTGATACTTTTCCGCATCCATGTCGGCCAGCAGGGAGAGATCAATCGCCGCTTCGTAAAAATGATTCGCCGTCGGTTCATAACCGCTGCTTTTAATCTTCCCACGGACGTGAGCCACCGCCTCGACCATAAGGGGACTGTTGGGGGCTTCCCCCGCCTTGTAGACCGCGAGATAGGCCAGTGACTTCTCGGAGTTCGACAGATTCTTGAGGTTGGCTTTGATCGCCGTGACCCCTTTGGCGATCGCCTGCTGTATCTGGGCTTTATCAGCCGCCCGAGCTGATGGACTCCCGAACCCAGCGACAAGGCTGGCCACGATCAGCAAGTGGAGTATTCGGCGAAAGGTCATGTGCGTCGTCTTTGTGATTGATCACAGTACAACAACCGCCACGAGACGTGGCTGACAGGTGAGACTTGATTATCCCGGTTGTCCAGTGCAGTGCAAGACTGTCCCGCGAAATGCCGGAGTGCTGTGCGGGAAACAGGGCTCGCCCGGACGGAATGTCCGATCGGTTCATCACCCCACAGGCGGCGGGGACGTCGGCGAACGCTTAGCAAATACCGTCAATCGGCCTCCCTGGCCACAAAACGCCAGGAGCCGCGCCCACGGGGCCATCCCGAGTGTCACCAGCAAGGGCGGATTCAGGAAAAACCAGTCGACCAGTCGCTGGCCCCAGGAACAGCGGGGGAACCAGTCACGCAGCCAGTATCCCACACTACCCACGGAGTTGAGCAGGCTGGGCTGATGGATCATCTCGATCTCGGTGAACCCTGTTTCCTGCAACAGTCTTTTGAGGATGGCGGGAGTGTACTGTTGAAGGTGCCGGGGAAGTTCCAGGGCCGACCAGTATCGACCGAAGAACCAGCGTTCGAGGCTTCCGTAGTTTGGAACGCTGAACCCCAGACACCCCGCGGGTTTCAGCAATCTATGCAGCATCGTCAAAGTTTCCCGAGGATGCGGCAGGTGCTCCAGAACCATCCAGGCAAACACCCCGTCAAACGATTCGGGACGCCCGGCGTATGAGGCCAGATCTCCGTGATGCACCGCGAAGCCTCGCTCTCGCGACACCTCGACCGCAGCTGCCACGAGGTCGAGCCCCTCGGCTTCCCAGCCCGCTTCCCGCAGGGCCACCAGATACTTGCCCGCTCCGCATCCGATTTCCAGAGCTTTCTTGCCCTGTCCGGAACCGGGCGGCACAGGCTGACTGCGCGTATCCACCAGCCAGTAGTACAGGGCCCGGAGTCCCGGAATCTTCCGAACCAATGGAGAGAGATACCAGGGCGACTTGGATGGGATCAGGTGAGCGGTCTGGTCGCTCGCGGAACTGGAAGTGGATGGGGCGTTGTCCGATCGATGTGGCGCATATCCGCCCGGATAGCAGAGCGGAATCGACTCCTCGGTCGGAGCGGGATTCATGAAGACATGCGAACAGGCCCGGCAGCGGGCAATGGCGAATGCTTCACTCCCGGACAGACCGCAGTACCAGTCGGGAGCGGTCAGCAAACGCTGGGAGTCCCCGTGCCCGCAGAGGGGGCATGACAACGGCAGCAGTGTGATCGGGGGAGCAGCGGGTGTCGTCGGACTCATGGATCTCTCTGCGGATATCTGGCCAACAGCCCCTCTGCTCGACCGATCGTTCACTTTCACGCCAAAATGTCGTGAATCACCTTTCCGCCCACATCGGTCAGGCGGAAGTTCCGTCCGTTGTATTTGTACGTCAGCTTCTCGTGATCCATCCCCAGCAAGTGCAGAATCGTCGCGTGGAAGTCATTCAGATGGACCCGGTTCTCGGCCGCGCGGTAACCGACCTCGTCGCTCGCTCCGTAGGTGAAGCCCCCTTTGACTCCGCCGCCCGCCATCCACGATGAAATGCAGTGCGGGTTGTGATCGCGGCCGGGTTTCGCTCCCGTTTGAGCAATCGGCAGACGACCAAACTCTCCGCACCAGATCACCAGCGTGTCGTCCAGCAGACCGCGCTGAGCCAGATCGGTCAGCAGTGCTCCGACGGGCTGGTCGGTCTCTTTCGCGAAACCCGAGTGATTCCCCTGGATGTCGGAATGCCCATCCCACGACAGCTGATTCTCCATCCCTCCCGAGTAGATCTGTACGTACCGCACCCCGCGTTCGAGCAGCCGTCGCGTGGTCAGGCATTGTCGGGCAAAGTGGTCGCATTGCTCGACGCCGATCCCGTACATCTCCTGAATGTGCTTCGGCTCCTGCGACAGGTCAATCGCTTCCGGCGCCGCTGTTTGCATGCGGTAGGCGAGTTCGAAGCTCTCGATGCGGGCTGCCAGTTCGCTTTCGTGGGGCAGCTGATCGAGGTAGTTCTGGTTGAGCTGTTTCAAGAGATCGAGTTGGCTGCGCTGCGACTCGGGCGTCATCTGTTCGGCGCGGGAGAGGTTGTCGATCGGGGCTCCCTGCGGCTTGAGGTGCGTCCCCTGATAGACACCGGGCAGGAAGCCCGCGCTCCAGTTAGCAGCATGCCCCTTGGGGAGACCGCGCCCCTTGGGATCGCTGAAGACTACGAACGCGGGCAGATTGCTGCTCTCGCTGCCCAGACCATACGTGACCCACGATCCGACGCACGGGAACCCCATTCGGGGGAAACCGCAGTTCATCGCGAACAGGGCCGGGGAGTGGTTGTTCGACTCGGTATACCCCGAGTGAATGAACGACATCTTGTCGACGTGCGAACCGATGTTCGGAAAGATCGACGAGATCATCTTGCCGCACTCCCCGCGCGGCGTGAACTCGAACGGTGACTTCATCAGCGCCCCGACCGAGTCCTTAAAGAACCCGGTCGTGTTCTTGAACTCGGTGTCGAACTCCTTGATCGACTTCCCGTTCCACTTCTCCAGGCCGGGCTTGTAGTCCCACGTATCGACTTGGCTCGGCCCGCCGTTGGCGAAGATCCACACCACTCGCGTGGCCCGGGCATCAAAGTGCGGCTTCATCGGAGCCAGTGGATTCAGTGACCGATCCCCCAGTCCACCGCCGGGAGCTGCATGGGCCTGGGAGAGCAGCCCCTCCTGGGCCATCAATCCCGCCAGTCCCAGCAGTCCAAAACCACAACCCGCCCGACGAAGGGCCTCGCGACGACTGACTGGGGTTTGGAACATCGAATTCTCCAGTCCACTGGGTGAGCGACAAAACCATCTCAGCGTTGATTCGCGGTGCCTGTACAGTTCGCACAGACATTCTCGTCTGTGCCACTGTTTGGCGGGACTGTTCAGTGGGGCAGACAGTCCGGTCTGCCGTCTGGTGAAAGTCCATCTCTGAATCCGCTGAATCTTACCAAAATCTCGTGATTTCGTGGAGCGCCAATCGTTTTAAACGGTCGAAAGACCGACCTCTCCGAAAAGCCCGCCCCGGAACTGTTTCGATACGCTTGCCACTTATGTGCCGGGGGTCTCACAATGGGGACTTCCTGCTCGCGATGCTGTGGCGTCCCGGGCTGTCATCCGCCTGGCAAACCACCATGTCCGCCATCACCAAGCTCCTCGTTGCCAACCGGTCTGAGATCGCGATCCGTGTCTTCCGTTCGGCTCACGAGTTGGGAATACGGACGGTCGCGGTCTATGCCCATGAGGACCGGTACGCCCTGCACCGCTTCAAGGCGGACGAGGCCTACCAGATCGGCATCCCCGGCGAGCCGATCAAGTCGTACCTGAACATTCCCGCGATCATCGCAGCTGCGAAGCAGGCTGGGGCCGATGCGATCCATCCGGGGTATGGGTTCCTGTCGGAGAAGCCTGAGTTCGCCAAGGCCTGCGCCGAGGCGGGGATCATCTTCGTCGGGCCGCAGGTGCGGCACCTGGAGGCTCTCGGCGATAAGACAGCTGCCCGCAAGATCGCGATCCTGGCCAAGGCGCCGATCCTCAGCGGGACCGAGGACGCCCTCAAGGACGCGCAGGAAGGTCTCGTCGCCGCCAAGAAGCTCGGCTACCCCGTGATCCTCAAGGCGGCCCACGGCGGCGGCGGTCGCGGGATGCGCGTCGTCGAGTCCGAAGACCAGTTCGTCGCCAGCTACGAAACAGCCCGCCGCGAATCGCTGACCGCTTTCGGCAGCCCCGACATCTTCATCGAAAAGTACATCCGCCGCGCCCGGCACATCGAAGTCCAGCTGCTGGGTGACAAGCACGGAAACCTGGTCCACCTGTTCGAGCGTGACTGCTCGGTCCAGCGACGTCACCAGAAGGTCGTTGAGCTCGCCCCCGCTCCGAACCTCGACCCGCAGGTCCGCGACGCCCTCTGCAAAGCCGCTGTCAACATCGGAAACCAGGTCGGTTACGAGAACGCCGGAACTGTCGAGTTCCTGGTCGACGCCGACTCGAATCAGTTCTTCTTCATCGAAGTCAACCCGCGTATCCAGGTCGAGCACACCGTGACCGAAGAGGTCACCGGCTTCGACATCGTGAAGTCGCAGATTCTGATCGCGATGGGTCGCCGCCTGGATGATCCCGATATCGGCATGACCTCGCAGGCCGCCATCAAGACAATCGGCTACGCCATCCAGTGCCGCGTCACGACCGAAGATCCCGAGAACAACTTTACGCCCGATTACGGCCGGATCGCGCACTATCGCTCGTCCGGCGGCATGGGGATTCGCCTTGATGCTGGTTCGGCGTTCTCCGGAGCTGTGGTCACTCCGTACTACGACTCGATGATGGTCAAGGTCTCGGCCCGTGGTCGGCGATTCGTCGATGCGATCTCCAAGATGGAACGCTGTCTGGCCGAGTTCCGCGTCCGCGGCGTGAAGACCAACATCCCGTTCCTGACCAACCTGCTGGCTCACCCGACCTTTATCGAGGGGTTGTGTACCACGCGGTTCATCGACGATACGCCGGAACTCCGCACGATCCCCAAGCGCCGCGACCGCGCGACCAAGGTGCTGTCGTTCCTCGGCGATGTGATCGTCAATCAGAATTCTTTGGTCAAGGGCCGCCCGGTGGCCAAGCGGTCGGCTCCGGCTCCGCTCCCCAAGTCGTCTCGGACTGCAGGCGACTCGTCCCCGCTCCCGACCGGAGCGCGGCAGGTCTTCCTCGACAAGGGAGCCAAGGGTCTGTCACAGTGGGTCCTCGACCAGAAGCAGCTGCTGCTGACCGACACCACGTTCCGCGACGCCCACCAGTCGCTGCTGGCCACGCGCGTACGGACCTTCGATCTGGTGCAGGTCGCTCCCGCTTATGCCGAGAAGCTACCCCAGCTGTTCTCGATGGAGATGTGGGGCGGAGCAACGTTTGATACGACGATGCGGTTCCTCAAGGAGTGCCCGTGGGACCGTCTGGCCGAGATGCGGGCGGCCTGCCCGAACATTCTCTTTCAGATGCTGCTGCGGGCCTCGAACGCCGTCGGCTATACGAACTACCCGGACAACATCGTTCGCGAGTTCGTGAAGGAAGCGTTCCAGTGCGGCAACGATGTGTTCCGCGTGTTCGACTGCTTGAACTGGGTGCCCAATATGCAGGTCGCGATGGAAGCGGTCTGTGAAGCGGGCGGCATCTGCGAAGCAGCTATTTGCTACACGGGTGACATTACAAACCCGACCCGCACGAAGTACGACCTGAAGTACTACGTCAATCTGGCCAAAGAGCTGGAGAAGATGGGGGCTCACATCCTGGCCATCAAGGACATGGCCGGGCTCTGCAAGCCGGAAGCTGCAGCCAAGCTGGTCAAGACGCTGAAGCAGGAGATCGGCATTCCGATCCACTTCCACACGCACGATACGAACGGCATCCAGGCGGCGTCGTACCTGCGGGCGGCGGATGTCGGTGTCGATATCGTCGACTGCGCGATGGCTCCGCTCTCGGGCGGTACGTCGCAGCCGAACCTCAACACGCTGTGCGAATCGCTGCGGTATCAGGAGCGTGATCCGGGTCTCGACACCAAGACCCTCGACGAAGTGGCTGAGTACTGGCGGTCGGTCCGGCAGTTCTACACCGCGTTCGAGAGTGACCCGCTCGCGGGCACAGCTGACCTGTACAACCACGAAATGCCCGGGGGGCAGTACACCAACCTGTTCGAGCAGGCTCGCTCGCTCGGACTGGAAGATCGCTGGGCCGAGGTCTGCCGCCTGTATGCCGAAGTCAACCAGATGTTCGGCGACATCGTGAAGGTCACGCCGACCTCGAAGTCGGTCGGCGATATGGCCCTGTTCATGGTGGCCAACAATCTGACCTGCGAAGAGGTCCTGCACGGCGCGCGCGATCTGTCGTTCCCGGAAGGGGTCATCGACCTGATCAGCGGGGCGATGGGACAGCCACCCGGAGGGTTCCCCGCTCAGGTGCAGAAGCGAATCCTGGGCGACCGCAAGCCGTTCACGGGCCGCCCCGGTGCGGAGCTGCCGCCTGCGAACTTCGAAGCGGCCCGCAAGAAGGTGCTGGAGTTGCTCGATGGCGAGCCGCTGGAAGAGGTCGATCTGCGGCGCTACACGCTGTCCTACCTGCTCTACAACAAGGTGTTCGAGGGGTACGCCGCCCACCGCCGTAAGTTCTCCCGCACCAGCCACCTGCCCACGCCGAACTTCTTCTACGGCATGCACCCCGGCGATGAGATCACCGTCGACATCGAGGCCGGCAAGACGCTGTTCATCAAGTACCTGAACACCGGCATCCCGCATCCGGACGGCACGCGGACCGTCTCGTTCGAACTGAACGGCCAGCCCCGCGACGTCACGATCCTCGACACCACAGCCGCCCCCGCCCAGGCCGCCCGCGCCAAAGCCGACCCGGACGACCCCGCCGAAATCGGCGCGACCATGCCCGGCATGGTCGTCCTCGTCCCGGTGAAGTCGGGCGAGCAGGTCACGAAGGGCCAGAAGCTGCTGACGCTGGAGGCGATGAAGATGGAGACCTCGATCTACGCGGATCGGGATGGAACCGTCCGCGATGTCCGCGTGAAGCCGGGCGACGCGGTCGAGACCGGGGATTTGCTTCTTACGCTGGAGTTCAAGGCGGAGTAAGGCGAGCGCACCTTGACACGATCAGATCAAGGGCCGCTCATCGGAGAACACCCTCCGTTGACAGAACTTCTCGCCCAGTCGTAGTTTATGTCAGTGAAGTCGCACGGAAGGCGTGTCTGGATGTTCACGTTTTCAGGTTGGAGTGCTCATGAGCGACAATGTCTTCTACATACGGAGTTCTTCTCCACTCGGACCAGAATCGAACCCATATTCTGACCGTGCAATCGACGACAGACGGAACCCAGCCGCTGCCATATCAACTGGGTGATCCTGGACAGCGACTGGGAGGCCGAGTTCTGTCGCGTCGCGGAATCTCATCCACAGGTCCGGGCCTACGTCAAGAACCACAGCCTCGGGTTCGAAGTTCCGTACCGCTCCCGGCCTGGCAGATTCACAAACTGGCCAACCGTGAAGTCACATCCACTCACCTTGCAACCAACTCTTCAAGCCGCGATACTGACCAGCCGGCACCTGTAGCTCAATGGATAGAGCATCGGTCTTCGGAACCGAGGGTTGGGGGTTCGAGTCCCTCCGGGTGCACTTTCGTAAGTCCTGTTGAACGCCTGAGTTAGGCGTACCTGCCAGAGGGTTGGCAGAGCGATCCTGAGTCTCTGATTCCTCCGTAATTACGGAGAAACAGGGGAAAAGGTCTCGTTCATGCCTCGCCAATCTGGAAAAGTCCCGTCGTATTGCCGCCACAAGGCGTCCGGGCGAGCTGTTGCTCGGATCAACGGCCAAGATTTCTATCTCGGTGATTTTGGATCACCGGAAAGCCATGCCGAGTACGAGCGACTGATCACCGAATGGCGGTCGGGTCGTCAGCTGGCCGCGCAGCAGGTGGCGGCTCTCTCAATGTTGACCGAGCCCGCGTTGAGCGTCGTCGAGGCGATTTCACGGTACCAGGAGTTCGCACGCACCTACTATGCGAAGGATGGAGTCCCGTCGAAGGAGTACGTGGAAATGGGACTGGCGCTGAGGCCCGTGCGGAAGATGTTTGGTACGACTCTCGCCCGAGAATTCGGCCCACTACGACTCGACGCGGTTCGGAAGCACATGATTGACTCTGGGCTGTCACGCGGCGTCATCAACCATCGCGTTCACAGGATCAAACGATGCTTCCGGTGGCTTGTCAGCAAGCAGCTGATTCCTCCGACCGTTTACGAGGGGCTCCGTACAGTGGATGGACTCAAGCGAGGCCGGTCACTGGCGAAAGAACTGCCCCCAGTTGCTCCTGTCGATGATGCTCACGTTGACGCCGTGCTGCCGTTCACCTCTCCACAAGTTGCAACCATGATCCAGTTGCAGCGGTTGACTGGGATGCGGCCCTGTGAGGTCGTCATGATTAGTACTCGCGACATCGACATGAAGAATGAGGTCTGGATCTACTCGCCCTCTGACCACAAGAACGCATGGCGCGGTCATGACAGAAAGATTCCACTCGGTCCCGCAGCTCAGCGACTGATTCGCCCATTTCTGGAAGGCTCTGAGCAGACATACCTATTTAGCCCGAAAGAGGCCGAGGCGAACCGGAACGGAGATCGCCGCAAACAGCGTAAAACTCCTATGACTCCTTCGCAGCGTAAGCGGCGACCGAAGGCCAAACCGGAACGAGCCAAACGGGACCACTACGGTGTGGACACCTATCGGCGGGCGATCAAGTACGCCATTCAGAAGGTGAACAAAGTCCGATCCCGAGAGGGGCTTGAACCGATCCCCGATTGGTTTCCGCTCCAGCTTCGCCATTCACGGGCCACCGAGTTGAATGAACTCTACGGCATCGAAGCAGCCGCGGTCAGCTTGGGGCATGCCCATGCAGACGTGACGAAAGTCTACGCTGAGCGTAACCTGAAACTGGCGATCGAGGTGGCCAAGAAGATCGGGTGAGCGTCTGCGGTGCTCACCCCAGTCGTCGGCGCACGGATCGACGGCCATCTGCTTGAGAACCGGAATCGGCGGCAGCGGTTCGCGAAGCGGCAGTCCGTTGCGAGTGAGCCATCCGAGTTCCTCGCGGACTTCGTCGATGGCATCCACAAGCAAGCGAATGTGATCCTTGAGGGACGCAATTTCCTCCCGCAGTTCCCTGACTTCATCCGGGGCCGGTGGCGGTGCTGCTTTGGCTTTCGCCATCGAGGGGCGAGCCTGCCAGACGCTGTCATGCCATGCAATCAAGTCTGGCGGGTTTTTGCAGACGTGATACTGCCCAGCGCCAATTCGATCTCCCGTTCGATCTCTGCTTTGGGTCTCGCGTAAACGAGAACGCCATTCAAGCCCAGCAATTCGTGATGCCTCTCCCAGTCCGACTACCAATGAGACTGGCACGGTCCCTGGCCGCAATACTGAATGTACACGCCATTCGAATCATTGACTGGCAGATCTGGGAAAGTGCCTGACGCTGCGTTGGTGGGAGGAGTTGAGTATGTACTCAAGTAATTCAGGTTTCACATGACGAATGTCTCACGCGAGCCGGTCGTCATCGAGAAGATCAACACCTCTTGTGGCTGCACGACGACCGACACCCGCGAGCTGCCGTTCACCCTCGCCCCCGGTGCCACGGAAAGTCTGCAGGTCAGCATGAACGTGACCGGGAAATACGGCACGGTCACCAAGTCGCTCCTGGTCCAGGGGAGTCACGCCAGCTGGACTCTGCTGGTCACAGTTGAGTTGCCTCCGCCCGCCGATGTCGACCCCGTATCAGGAGTGTCCAAAGGGGTGGCCATGTCCGCCCGCTCGCGAGGCAAGAACATCGGACTGGCCCAGGCCGACCGGCAAGCGGTATTCAAGGGGGACTGTGCCCGGTGCCACACGGACTATGCGAAGGAGCAATTCGGCAAAGACCTGTATCAGGGCGCGTGCGAGATTTGTCACGATGCCGAACACCGCGCGAGCATGGTGCCGGACCTCCGCGTGGTAGATGAGTCGCGAGACGCTGCGTACTGGCGGGAGCACATCACCAACGGAATCGAGGGCACACTGATGCCCGCTTTCGCCATAGAAAATGGCGGCATCCTGAGCGACGAGCAGATCGAATCGCTGGTCAAGTACCTTGTTGAAACCCCGTTGGAGCCGAAGGCTCCGTGATGGAAATGAGCACCCGTTCGACCATAAACCAGCGGCGTCCATGGAGTCACATTCAATGGACCAAGTAGTGGGCAGAGTCCATTTACCTTGAACCTCCTGACTCGAACATCAGCCCCGTGGCTTTGGCTCAGCAAGATCGATATGCCACATCTCCCGTTGCCGTTTCCAATCCAATTCCATCGCGATCCGTCTGCCAAGGGGCGAGAGCTCCTTTGGCCAGGATGGTTGCGATGTGCAGGCATGTGTCCTCTGGCAAACTCATCATCAACATCTCTGGAGAGAGCAATGAGTGCGGGGACCACACTGGTCACCCGTTGAGGCTGAAGGGGAGAGGCTGGAGACCGGATCCAGAGAGGCCGGGAGATAGCTCCCTTCAGCCCCCGGCCCCATCACTCCGATCTGTCAAGGGGTGCAGGACATGAAAATGTCATGCAAACAGGTGTTCGAGCCTTCCATCCTCGCTGAGGGCGGCGGCTTGGAGGGAGAGGAGGGGGTGCCCAGAGCCGATCACCATCAACCCGATCGTCGATGCGGAACTGGCACCGGCATTTGCTTCGCAGGCTGATCTTGACCTTCGTGTACTTCGTCGTTTGGACACGTGACGCACAACCCGGGGCGGCAACACTCCACATACAAAACGCAAGGGGCAAGCCGTACGACTTGCCCCTTGAACATTCATTCATGAACCGGAGGATCCGCTTACTTCAAAGCCTTGATCTCGACATTCCGGAACTCGACCGCGTCGCCGTGGCCCGCGAAGCCGAAGAAGCCGGTGGTCAACTCCTTGCCGGGGTGTGGCGAGTTGGCCATGAACTCCTTCACCTCGGCCAGATCGCCGTTGAGGATCAGTGTGCCGTTCAGTTCGACCTGGATCTTCGATCCCTGGACGGTCACTTGCTGGAAGTTCCACTGACCGGTTGGACGGTGGTAGCCGCGCAGTGCGGCCAGCATACCGTAGGCCGAGCCGTGGGCCTGGCGCGGGTCAAGGGATTTGTACTTCGGATGTTCGGTGTCGAGAACCTGCAACTCACACATCCCGGCATAGGCCGGATCGCCCGTTCCCGGATATCGAATCGCCAGTCCGTTGTTACCGCCTTCGGGCAGCTTGAACTCCAGCCGGGCCACGAAATCGCTGTACTGGTCCTTCGTGTGCAGGACGCCGCCTTTGCCGGGCTTGCAGCGGATGGCCCCGCCATCGACCACTTCGTAGTTGTCCGCAGCGCCGGTCCAGTTGCTCAGATCCTTGCCATTTGACAGGGGCGTGAAGCCCTCACCGTTGTGCTTTCGCAGAATCTCATTTGCTTCGACAGTACCGATCTCGCGGATCTTGATGTTCCGCCAGCGAATCTCGCCGCCGTGGGTTTGCAGTTGCACCGGCCCCTTGGGCACGAGCGACGATTTGCGATCCCAGTAATTCTCCATGATCGCATGATCGATGATGTGCTTCCCGTTCAGCCACACGCTGGTGCGGGTGCCGAGTTGCTGAATCTTGAACTCGTTCCACTCGCCGAACGGCCGATCCGCGATCTCGCTCGGGTCTTTGCCGGGAGCACCGGGGCTGTTGTTCCACAGCCCGCCAGAGCCTTTGTCCTGACCGGGCGAGAGCTTCTCGGCCTTGTGATTCCAGATCTGCACTTGAGGATTCGACTTCAGATAGATCCCGCTGTCGGCTTGGGGGATCGTTTTGTACTCGATCAGCAGTTCGTAATCGCCGTACATCCCATCGGTGGTCAGATAGACCCCGTGCCCATCGTTAATCAGTTCGCCGTCCTTGGCCGTCCAGTGAGCCAGGGCATCTTCCTGCCACTTGGCCAACGCAGCTGTCCGTTCCGCTTCCGGCATGGCGGCCAGCTTGCGGGGGTCCATGGTCGATTCACCGTGCCAGCCGGTCAGATCTTTTCCATTGAAGATCGACACGAACTCGCTGGTCGGCTTCTCCTCACCGAAAGACACTGCGGCCATCGCTGCCGACAAACAGAATCCGATCCAACGCACTGGTTTCAAGGTCGCCTCCTCACGCTGTTGTTCTCGAGCGATCGGAAAGACCGCCCATGGGCCGGGAACGAACGCATCAACGCCGATCGCTCTGTCTGCATGGTACCGCCAGACCCCGGCGCTGGCGAGCGAGCGTGGACGAAGGATTCCGATCGGCATTCAACGAATCGCGCTGACGATCGCATTGCTCAATCGGGTCAATGCGGGGCCACTTCCCTTGTCGAGCGGCAGGGTCGAGAGCAGGACTGCGGCCGCTTGTCGCTCGGGATCGATCCAGTGCAATGTGCCCGTTGCCCCCCAGTGACCATAGGCCCGTTGACTGAGTAAATCTCCAAACGAAGTCGTATGTGTGGGCCAATTCATCCGCCAGCCCAGTCCCCACGGACGGCAACGGCGATCCGCTTCGGGCAAATCCGGATAACTGGCCAGCTGGTTGGTGGTGGCGGCTTGAATCGTGGCGTTTGAAAATACGCGGTTCAATCCGCTAGCCCCACCATCCAACATCATCTGGCTGAACAAGATCATATCCGTGGTTGTCGTCAGCATTCCGCCCCAGGGAGCCCCCAACTGGTGCCAATATCGGCTGTTCCAGTTCCAGTCGTCGCCGCCTTGTTGCTCATCGGGGGGGACGACCTGTGCCAAGCGAGACTGCCGCTCTTCCGCCTCCAGCCAATCGTCGGTAGCCCCCAGCACGGTGTCTTTCATTCTCAATGGCTGAAACAGTTCCTGATGCAATAACCGGGGGAGCGGAATCTGCGTTACCGCCTCCATGATGGCTCCCAGCAGCACAAATCCCATACTCTGATACTGCACTCCCCGTCCCGGCGGAAAATCGAGCGAGACCGTGCAGGCCCCATCGACAAATCGCTGCAGGGGGGACCGCGTCATCCGCAGCGCCCGATTGTTGAGCAATTGATCGGGCAACCCGGAGGTATGCGTCAACAGGTGCCGAATCGTCAGACCCTTTTTGCCGGGGTCGGTGATCTGCGGCAGATAGTCCACCACGGGATCGGACAACGAAATCAAGCCACGCTCCACCAGCCGTAACACCCCCATCGCCACGACCGGCTTGGTCAGTGATGCCGACAAAAAAATCGAATGGGCCGATAATGGACGAGACGATGGCGACGACGCCTGTCGTCCAAACTGATACTCCCCCGCTGTCTTTCCACGCACGGTGACCTGAAACGCTAATCCGGGAAGCACGGTTTGCGATAGCCGCTGAGCCAGATGCAGCACCTGACTCCACCGGCTGGCATCCATGCCCGCTTCTTCCGGTGACGAGATGATTACCAAATCGTCAACAGTGGTTGTGTCAACCATGGTGTTCAAGGATTTACTCACTTCGAAAGAGTGTGATGCCCAAGCACAGCCTTCAGATTATTGGATTGTGAATCGCCGTGGGACCGGCCACAAGGGGGTATCTCAAGTTCTATCCGATTTGCGTTGATCCGATTTCAGCAGATTCAGAGACGGCCTTCCGTCTGCATAGACACAGGAATGTTCGGACCACTAATCCCGTGGGGCAGACTTTCCTGTCTGCTGTTCCAGAAGACCAATCCGAAACGGCTCTGATGGGGGGCGGTGCCTGATCTTTAGGGTTGTCCGCATGCGGCCTCAACGAACTTCAGCAGATCCGAATAGTCCCGCCCCCCCACACTGCGGTTTACGATTTGCCCGTTTTTCAACAGCATCAGGTGGGGGATCGCACCGACTTCGAAATGCGAGGCCAGATTTCCTCGCTCGTCAATGTCGACTTCCACAACCTTCAGTCGGCTGCCGTAGGCCGCTTCCAGCTTGTGAATATCGGGTTTCATCTCCTGACAAGGGGGACACCACGTCGCCGTGAAGTCGATCAGCACCGGCGTTTTGGTGTCACCGATCTGTTCCTCAAACCATGGATCGACCGGCTTCGACAACGGGACCGGTGTCCATGTGGCATCCGATTGCGACCGGCTGCATGCCCACATCAGGGAGACCATGCTCAGGGCCAGTACGAGCAGCGTTTTACGAGTCATGAGGACACCTTGAGACGGTCAGGGGATTCGCATTTGAATTGTAGGCCCCCAACTCCCATTCGCCGAGGGACGGCCACTCCGAAAGTCCCCCTGAGAGCGAATCCCCCCAAGGGTGAGACCGTCCGCAGGACCGCTCTCTATCCAGTAACAAGCTGTTTGGAACAGGCGTCAGGGGTGTTTGGACCGGGCCTCTTCCTGAAGCACGCGGGCGACTTCCGCCTGCCAGAAAGCCAGTTCACGGGCCTGCTGGTCTTCGTCCGTCGGCTTTCCGGGGCTGGGATCGGACGGCTGTCGTCCGCGAGGCGGTGTCCCGGCTGCCGAAACAGGGGCCGCTGATTCCTGAAAACGGGGCGTCCAGCGAGCCCCGCCCGCCGGTTTGGCCAGAGGCTGGATGGCCGCTTCACGCGGAGCAGATGGTCGTGGCTCGACGGGGGGCTCTGCGGCGGGGTCACTCCGAAGAACGATTGGTCCCCTCGGGCTGAGAGCGGGTGAGTCGTCCAACTCCTCCTCGGAGGGGATCTCAACGGTTCCGAACTCCTTCAGCCAGTAATCGACTTCGTGGATGTCCGGGGATCGGCGGCCTGCGCGGGGAGAGGGCGATACCGGCGATTCCGGCGGGGTCACAGGCAGGGAGGCGGAAGGACGGACCGGACCCGCAGCCACCCGCGCCGTTGTCGAATCATCACGTTCACGACGGACACGCCGCTCATCCAGTTCATCGAGAAACCGATCGCTGGCTACTGCCACTGCCAGTCGCTCGCGAGCGGCCCGATGCAGTCGGCGGTCACTCGACACAATCCGCAGCTTGCGGGGTGTCATGTCCTGTCGGATCAGCTCTTCGATCAGTTCATCCGCTTCATGTCCCGGTTCGGGATACAGAACGCGAATCCCTTCGATGAAGGCTTCCCGCGAGGCCATCGCCGGAGCCACTTTGGCATCAAAGATAACGATCGTGTGAGCCCGCTCGTCCTTGGTCATGTGGAATGCCACACGCTTCACCAGCCGTTCACGGGCTCCCTCCAGCTGTTTGCCGACCAGTTTCCCCCGGATCAGCCCGGCAGCATGCATCAGGTTGTAGCCATCAATCAAAGTTCGCATCGGATCGGGCTCACTGTGGAAATCGTTGACCGTGCGACCTCTCGTAAACGACATGTCGGCCCGAGTTAAGGACTCTTCTCCGCGGACGGCGTCGGGTGTTCAATCTGCGGCCAGTAGTCTTCGAATTTGAAATTCGGGCTATTCGCAAAATCGTGACACTTCAGGCAGGACTTCTCGGCTCCGGCCGGGGTGATATGTAATTCCTCGCGGGCTTTCAGGAGTGCCTCGCCGCGAGGGCCACCCGACTTCTTCCAGGCCGTTTCCAGATTCACATGGGTGCTGGCTGGACCATGGCAGTTCTCACACTGATTACCCACCAGATGCGGAGTGGACTTCGCATCCATGAAACCATCCGCATACGGTGTGGCATCCTGGGCATCCCACCCCGTGGCATGGCAGCAGATACATTCCGGATCATAGGTCCGATCAATCCACGTCCCCTTCTCTTCCGGACGGCCTTCCAACAGCGATGCCGTCGCGTGGGCATGGTTCGATCCCTCCCAGACTTCGTAGGCTGAAGCATGGCACGACTTGCAGCTTTGGACTCCCGCGAACTGCCGCCCGCTGGGGTGCGGGAATGCTCCCGACCGGAGAGGAGAGTCCGGATCAAGCCACGCCTCCTTCAGCGCCAACTGATAGTCCGCCATCAACTGGCGCACGAAGGGAGACCGCCCAAACCGATCCTGATCGAGTTCAATCCGTTCGAATCGGACCGCTGGCTTTTCGCCGGGATAGACGCCCACGACGTTGACGTATTTCCCTTTCATGGCGCTGACAAAGAACAGCGTCTGGCCGATGAATTCGTGTTCATCCCCTGGATCATCCGCCCCTTCGGCGGACACCACCAGCTGGAACTCGGGAAACTTTTTCGCCAGTTGCCGAGACTCCTCCACATCGGAGTAACTCATCAGGACGAAATACTCGGCACCCTCTTTTTTCATGGCGGCCAGTGTCTCCGGCAGCACTTCAAGGGGTGGCAGAATCTGGATCTCGTCTTCGGGCAAGGTGGACAGCTTCGACCGATAATTGCTGCCGTAGATCGAGGTGACCCCTACTTTGTGACCATTGATCTCCAACACGCGATGCCGCGTCGGAGTCTCCAGGGTCGGACTGCCCAGCAGGACCACGTTGGCTGCCACGAACGGCACATCAAAATCCTTCTCGACTCGCCGATTTGAGTGAATGTCGAAGAGTTTGAAGGCCCCGATCTTCAGCTCTTCCGTCCCTAGCCCCAGAGAGCGATAGCCCATTCCATTGAGGGCATCGAGGATCATCGCGAACTTCAGTTCCGACTGTGGGCGGGTGACCCGCATCTCATCCAGCGATCCACCGGTCTCAAGCCCCAGTACCGACCACTTCTTTTCCTCGCGCAGCTGGCGAAACAGATCCGCTCGTCGGGCTAATCCACCCGACTGCTTGGGAGAGCAGCCACAGGGCTCAATGTATCCGTGTTGTTGCCCGGTAATCGCCAGCACAAACGCCGGGGCGGGCCAGCCATCAACGATCGGCAAAACTTCACCCGATTGGGAGGCACTGCCGTCGGCCGCGCTCGCTGTGGTCGGCCCCGTCGGACCATCGTGTCCTCGAAACCAGATTGCCAAGATGCCACAAACAATGGCCACCAGTGCGCCGATGATGGCCGGACCACGAAGGCGGAGGCGAGCCACGGGGGATTCGGGTGCGGATGACATCAGAACTCCTTCTCGGTCGTACGACAGGGCATACTTCCACTGATCGATCGACGGACCTTACTGCACAACCATCTGCAGCTTGAGCGTCAGTTCCGGCGCATCCGGGTGATTGGTCTTCATTCGCAACACGGGCATATTGGGGTAGCCCCCCTTCGGAACACCCGGGGGAACCTGAATGGTCAGGTCATAGAGTTCCCGGTTCTCACCCTTAAACGCCGTATTCTTCTGGAGCGTAGCGGCAATCTTCAGATGCCGGGGATCACACTCGACTCCCGAAATCTGGAGATCCTGGCCAAACGGCTGCAGGAACGCCTTAACCGTCAGCTCCTTGCCGGCATCGGACTTGAACCGGCCCAGATTCAGCTCGCCCTTGGTCTGCTGGTAATTGGTGTGCTGAATCAGAATCGGTCCGACACGCACCCCATCAATCGGAATGGTGACATCCCCGTTCTTATGGTTCGTTTTAAGCGTGACCAAGCCCCGAAAGGGACCATTCTTGTTCACGGGCAGCAGCTTCAACCGAATCCGGTAGCCCGCAACGGGAGAGGCCATGTCGGGGTCGACCCACGCCGTGAAGTCCTTGTCCGTCCAAGGTTCAAACTCCACCTGCAGTTCCGGATCACTCGTTTTCACTTCGGTAATCAGCAGGTCTTTCATCATTGCCGAAACCATGTTCACCTCGGCAGTGGATTCATGACTCCAGCGGACATTGCCCACCGAAAACATCCCCGGCAGGACCGCCGGGTCCGGGGCCACGGCACCATGAATGGACAGTTCCACACGCGGACGATCTGCGTCGTTGGTCCAGATGACCGCTGTCTTCTGAAAGTCCTTGCTGGCGGCCTCGGGCTTCCAGGTCAGTGTAATCTTTGCCGATTGGCCAGGGACAATCGGTTCCTGACTGACCGTGGGCATGGTGCACTTGCATTGCATCGGCCCTTTGGCCAGCAAGAGCGGGGCGGTCCCGGTGTTCGTAAATACGAATTCGTGACTCATCGAGTCACCCAGCCCCATGCGGTCGAATTCAAAGTGCGTTTCATCCACTTTCACCTTGGCATCCTTGGATGCGGCAGCTCCCTCAAAAGGGTTCGTTAGCTGCATATCGTCCTTGCTCACGGGAGTGGGTTCGACCACGGGACGGGACTTCGCCGACGTGAGCAGGGCCACCCCTCCCACCGCCAGGATGAGGGTGATGACAGCCCCCAGCATTGCTTTCATGGACATGGACGCACCTCGAAACGGAATGACGCCTCGATGAGGCGGAATACAAGCCTTGAGGATACACAAACGGAAGACTTTCCTCCATGAAATCCGGGGTTCTTCACACCAGCGAAGACACTCCCACTCCTTCTTTCCAAAAAATCATGCATCGACGATTGGTGATGGATCTGCCAAACTGAACTCCCGGTTTCTTCGGAGAAGTCCATGCCTCCCCTGCGCAAACAGTCGTTGTCGCTTCTCCGACGCGAGTTTCTGACCCGCTCCGGGTTGGGGTTTGGCGGGCTGGCGCTAGCGGCCCTGGCGACCCCAGCGATAGCCGCCCCTCCTGCGGCCGCAACGCTCGACCCGCTGCATCCCTTGCGGGAACGGCTGCCCCATCTGGCCCCCCGGGCCAGGCAGGTGATCTTCCTCTTTCAATACGGGGGGCCGTCAACGTTCGATCTGCTCGATTACAAGCCTGACCTGATCGCGCTGCACGGCAAGCCTGTGCCGGATTCCATCAAGCAGCACAAGGACCAGGTCGGAGGAGTCTTCAATCACTGCCACGATGAGCTGATGGCCGGGCCTTGGAAATGGGCCCGGCATGGCGAGTCGGGGCGCTGGGTGTCCGAGCTTTTGCCGCATACCGCCCGGCATGTGGATGACCTGTGCCTGATTCACTCCATGTTCAGCGAAAGCTCGAACCACGCCCCCGCCACTTACCTGATGAATACCGGGGCCATCCTCGGCGGGAAACCCAGCTTGGGCTCCTGGGTCACCTACGGGCTGGGTTCCGCCAATGAGAATCTGCCGGGGTATGTGCTGCTTTACAAGGTCGGCGGACTGGGCGGCTCGGCCAACTGGAGCAATGGATTTCTGCCAGCGGCGTTTCAAGGAACACAGTTCCGCTACGAAGGGCCACCCGTGCTGAACCTGCAGCCGCCCTCCCCGCTGGCCAGCTCCCAGCGGGCGACTCTGGATCTGGTCCAGACGCTGAACCGTCAACATGCCGCCACGCGCCCGGGGGTGCTCGATCTGGAAGGGCGAATCGCTTCGTACGAGCTGGCCTACCGCATGCAGTCCGAAGCGCTCGATATCGGGGAACTGTCGCAGGAGACTGAAGCCACCCAGAACGCTTACGGCCTGCACGACTCGAATCATGAGAAGGCAATGTATGGACGGACCTGTTTGCTGGCCCGGCGTTTGATTGAAAAAGGAGTTCGCTTTGTTCAAACCTACAACGCCGTCGACAAACTGGGCTGGGACGGTCACGACAAATCCGAGGAGTATCACCGCCGCAATGCGGAACAGATCGATCAGCCGACAGCAGCACTGCTGGCCGACCTCAAGCAGCGCGGGTTGCTCGACACGACGCTGGTGATCTGGGCGGGGGAGTTCGGACGGACCCCCATGCGGCAAGGCCATTCGGGCCGAAATCACAACCCTTACGGCTTCACGGTCTGGATGGCTGGAGGCGGGGTCCGGGCGGGAGCGGCGATTGGCTCGACGGATGCGATCGGCCTGCGAGCGGAAAACCAGCCGCAACCGGTCAAGAACCTCCACGCCACCATCCTGACCGCCCTCGGACTGCACCCCGATCAGCTCTACTTCGAAGCCCAGGGCCGGCAGGAACGCCTGACCGGGGTGGCTCAAAGCTGGAAACTGATTCCGGGAGTGCTGGGGTGAAATCGCCTCCCCCGGCAACGTCACGTGTCATCCCCGGGCCGGAATCAGGAGCGCCCGAAACGACTCTGCGGACCCGGCAATGCGAATATCCATTCCGCTGCCAGTTATGATTCGATGAGCTTGAGGATCAGGTCCGCTCGGGTATGGACCCCAAAGGCGACATAGATCCGCTTGGCATGGTTGTGAACCGTTTCCCGCGACAGATAGAGCTCGTCGGCGATCGTCTGTTCTTTCTTCGCGGAAATCAGCTCCACATAAACCCGGCGCTCCGCGTCGGACAGCTGGGTCGCCTGGGGATGATTCAGTGCCCTCCGCCGTTTCGCTTCCGGGACATCCAGCGTTTCGTCTTCGATATCACTGGAGGCTGCATTCATTCCCACGCAGATCAACCGAAATCGCTGCGTGCCAAACCGGACTTCCTGGCCCGGTAACAACGGGCTGGTACGGATGCGGACCTCGTTGATAAAGGTTCCATTCGCACTATTCAGGTCAAACACCGTCACCTTGTTATTCTGAATCTCGATCCGGGCGTGATGCCGCGACACCGACTGGTCCATCAAACAAAGTTTGTTATCGAATAACCGACCAACGCCTTGAACGCCTTTCTCCAGCCGGATGGAGGTCGTCCCCCCCATCGGCGACAAATCAACCAATCGAAATTCCATGCTCATTGCCGCAGCAGTTGATCGAGGTCAGGTTCCTGATAGCAGGAGACGATTTCACGCTACCAGACCATCCCCTGATTCGCCATCGACTGACCGTGAATTCCCTCGACAGTTCCATCGGACCGGCCATTCGGCTGATGGCTCTAGCTCCCGCAACGGGATTTCCTCCCCCATCGCTCATTGTGACTGGTACAGAAAATGGGGGGCAGGCGAGCCTTCAGCTTCAGCCGAGGGGGCCATGCAGGAAGTGAATCCGAAGCGACAAGCGGTCATCAGCATCCCGGCGGCGTCAGGTCACGCTCGCTCTGCGCCCCGCAGGGGCAGTGGAAAACCAGTCCATGACAGAGCGACCGCAGGGAGCGCCGCCCTGGGATACGGAGGTTTCAACATGTGCCCAGCCCTGAAAGGGCGAAACAACCCGGCATAGCGCGACCTTGTGCCGCCCTGTCCTGGGCAGAAATGTCGTGCCCCTTCAGGGCGTTTCGGAGAAGCGAGCCCCCGACGTGAGTCGGAGGGTGTGTACGCGGGGGAATTCTTCAAGGTGCTGGTCAATTCCTGGTGTGGCGGGCGTCCGGTGGCTGGGGCGGTATGCGATGGGACTCACCCGAGCGTGATTCTTCAGCACACTTCCAGTTACCCAAGTCCTCACCGGCCCCCAGTTCCCGAGACACATCACCAAGCTGGGGCCCAGGGGCTCTGGGA